>JBCCRW010000108.1:0-14714 GCA_039201055.1 Planctomycetota bacterium
CCAAGATCCGGGGGAGAGGGGAGCCAGGAGGACAAAAGGCGTTCCCAGGCCGTTGGCCTGGACTAGGCAAATCGCCGGGCATTCGGCCCGGAGAGGTGCTACCGAAACAGGAACACCACCTGCGACCGGGTGTCGACTCCGGACGCCGTTAGCGCGACGCCCGCGGCCAGTCCGTCGATGAAGACTGCCTTGTCGATCGCTTCGCGGATCGATGCCCGCGGACCGCCCTTGGGAATGAACAGCGTCCGAGCTGCCGCGTCTTTTCCAGTGGCTCGCGAGAAATCGCCGTCGACGGCAATCATGCGATTGATCTCCGTTGCCATTTTCGCATCATCGACAAACGCAATGCGGACGCTGGCGACCTGATCCTGCCGTGACCGTAGGCTCAGATAGGCGTGGTCGATCAAGCTGGACGGCGCCATGACGTACATCATTTGGAACGGTGATTCCGGATCGAGATCCAGTGCTTTGGGAGCCGCATCCACGGCCGCCTTGGCATCGGAATCTTCACCCGACGAATTCATCTCCACCTGCAACGCCGTCATCGCGTCGTTGATCACAGTTTCGCGAGGAATCCCATCGACAAGATTGAATTCGAATACCAGAAATGCTGTACCGACCAAATCCTTGGCCTTGGTTTGATCTTTCCGAACCACTGGGGATTGGGCGGTCGCGACGCGGACGTCACGCTTGTCCGCGTTGGTTTTGGCTACATCCCGTGTCGGGGGCTGCGAGGGACCGCGGGCCGACGACGCAGCACCGGCCGACGACACAGCATTCCCGGTGCTGGTGTCTGGAACACCGGGTGCGGCGTCCGCGTCCGACATTGCCAATTGCTCCGGTGCATCGAGAGGTGTCTTGGCGGATGGATTGTTTTCCCGGGCGATCGCGACGGAATCCGATTGCGGCTTGATGACATTTTCCAGCGGCGTGGCCTCGGTGTTTTCCGGCGGCGAGTCTTTGGGGTCCGCTTGGGCCAGCACGGCATCACCGGTACCCGAGGTGACCGAGTCGGCACCGTCGCCACCGGGCAGCATCACGACTCCGAAGGCGACAGCGGCGACGACGGCCGCCGCGGCGCCCCATCGTTTCCACCCGCGCGTCCGCTGCCACCGATGCTGGGCCGGTCGAAACGGAACGGTTGCCGGAGCGGCGCCGGCGACGATTAGTGGGTGCGAATCATCGAGCCCCTCCTGTCGTGCCCGATCGATGGCGGCGTCCACGACCGCGTCGGCGAAACCATCGCCCAGTGTCGGGGGCGTTTGTGCGGCAAACCACTCGCGGACTTCACGCCCGGTCGCCGCCATCGCCTCCAACTCACCGCGAAGTGCGGGACCGGCCGCCAACTGACGCTCGATGTCCGATCGTCGCTGCGGTGACAACCGGTCGTCCAGGTAGTCGCTCATCCACGAACGATCTTCATCGCCGTTGGGTGTCGGTTCGGATTGGCCGTTTGAATTCATGAAAACTAGTTCGAAAGGATGATCCGTGACTTGGGCAGGGATCCCCCAGGTGTCGCAAACTCCACCGGCCACCTATCCTGGCCGAAATCGCTCACTGCGGCTGCGAAGCACTGCGACGCTCGTGCGTATTGGCTCCAGCGGCAATCGTACACGTTTGCGGTGACGTTGACCGGCCTTTACCAGGCGACCCCGTCGACCACGACGCCCCTTGAAAGCCCCCGTGCAGGGATACCTTGGCGTCCAACGAGGCTTTGCCGCCCACAAAGTTCGGACGCCAAAGCGGCGGGAAAGTTCCGCAAGGTCGCTTGGTTTCGTCTTTGGAAAGCCGGCGTAGCTTGGTATTCCCCGCGAAATCCTGATAAAAACGGGTTCAATTCCAATTTCTCCGTGTTCGCGAGCCCGATGTTGACGGGCCAGCCCGAGTGTTTCGTCGCAGCTCAATTTTCGGGTGCGACGTCGTGGATGAGGCGACGAATCCCTTTGCTTCAGGACTCATCGCCTCGCCCACTACCTGAAAACCAAGCTGCGACGAAATGCCAGACCCCCAATCGAATCGCTCGGTGCCGTCATCGGGCGAGTGGGCCAAGGCCCAAAATCGTCGAATTTACGATGCGATGGCGGCGCAAAATGCGCCGCTGTGTCGCGTCGCCAGCGATGACGAAATCGCCAATCCACTCCGCACCGTCGATGGTGCGGGCTGGTTGGGAAAATCGATCCGCGGCAAAAAACTGCTGTGCCTGGCTGCCGGCGGCGGACGCCAAAGCGCGTTGTACGCGGCGGCCGGGGCCGACGTCACGGTGCTGGACATCAGCCCGGCGATGCTGGCGCGTGATCGCGACAGCGCCCGCCAACGCGGCCATTCGATTCGCGTGGTCGAAGGGTCGATGGATGATCTGTCAATGTTTGCGGCGGCAAGTTTCGAAATCGTGATTCATCCGGTCAGCACCTGCTATTTTCCCCAGGTCGTGCCGGTGTACCGCGAAGTCGCGCGGGTGATCGGTGAGGGCGGGTTGTATATCAGCCAACATAAAACGCCGCAAAGTTTGCAAACCCGACCCACGCCCGACCCGGCCGGGCACTATGTCATGGACCACGCGTATTATCGCGACGACCCCATTGCCGATCGCGGCGATGATTCCTTGCCGGCGCGTCGCCTACGCGAAAGCGGCGCGATCGAATACCTGCATCGCTGGGAAGAACTGATCGGTGGCCTCTGCCGCTGCGGGTTTGTCGTGGAAGACTTGGCCGAACCGGATCATCACGACGAACACGCCCAAGCGGGGACGTTCGCCCATCGTTGCCATTTCATCGCGCCGTATGTCCGTATCAAAGCCAGGCGTCGCACCGGAGATATGGACGGCGGTGGGCCTAACGCAAGACCGACGGTTCCGAAGATTCATCTGTCTTAGTTCCGGGCGAATCTTGAGTCTTGGATCCGGGATCGTCGGCTTCGGCAATCTTTTTGTTTCCCGAACCAATCATTGCATCGGCGGGACCTTCGCCACCCAGAATCGGCCATCCTTCCTGAAAGCGGACCTCGGCGGTGTAGTCGACCGGTGGTCGTGACGATCCACTCAAATGGCCCGCACCGATTCCGCCGACACCGAAACGTAATTTGTGTCCGGCCAACTTGGTATCCTTGCGAACCGAGCCACCTTGAATCGGACCGACGCCCAGAACCCAGGTGTCTCTGGCATTGGCAACGCTGCTACCCACGCCGCTTTGCCAAATCGGTGATCGGGTTTCCCGGTCGTAGGCGAACGCGACGACCTTGGCCGCCGCCTCGCGGGCCTCGCGTTTGATAAACGCGATTTCGGGTATCGACGGGATGCTGGGCGAATTCGGAAGCAGGTTGACGGCGTTGGCGAGCGCGTTGTTTTCGGGAACGCCAAAGGTGACCCGATGATCATCCATACCCAGCGTCCCCAAGCGGGCTTCGATGATGATGTCCGCGTCCGCACTCCCATCCTGGATCAAGCAACCGGCACCGACAATTTGCTGCCGCAGCGAACTGATGACGTATTCCGCGTTGACAAACCCGGAACCCCGGACGTGCCTTAAATAGCTGGCATCCAGGTACACCTTACGACCGCTGAGCGGCCGAAAATCGATCTGCGAAACGCTTTGATCCACCGCGTCGCTGATCACCAATTGCTCGGTCGCTTCGTATTTCCGCGTCGTCCCACAACCGGCCAGCAGCGCCAGCGACAGGTATCCCACGGCCGCCAAACGCCGAACAAGACGTTTGCCTGGGGAATGCATTGGCGGGGCGTGGGCGGGTGGGCTGGCGGTGGACGGAATGACGGCGGGATGGGCAAAAAGGCGGGGGCTCATGCGGGGCCGTGCGTGGGTCCGGGATCAGTCAGGTGCCGTAGGGCCGGGATCAGCGTTTGTCGCCGGGCCGCGAGGCGACCTGGACGATTTCGTTGACACCCAGGTAGGCCATCAGATCGCGAATCTCCTCGATCGACAAATCATCCAACAAACCACTGGGCATGATGCTGCTGGTGCTGGGCAAAATTTGATCGACGTTCGCCACTTCGACCTCCGTGACTTCGTTGTTGGCATCGCGAATTTGAATCATCCCGCCGGTATCGCTGACCAAACCGATGTGGACGCGACCATCGATCGTCAACACTTTTTTGCTGGCGTATTGGTCGCTGACGACGTGGCCGGGATACAGGATCGCTTCGACCAATTCCCGTTTGGCAAACCGCCGCGCGACATTGGTCAGCGTCGGGCCGATGGATTCACCCTTGCCACCAAAGGTGTGACAGGATGCGCATTGGGCTTTCGTGTAAACCTGTTGTCCGGCGACGGGATCGCCAAAGCGGCCTTCGTTGCTTTCCAAATAGGAGACCAGTTGTTCGAAATCCCAGCGTGATTCATCCGGCGACGGCGGTTCGGCGGGCAAGCGATCGGGATACGTTTTGGCAAACCACTTTTGCCACGGACGCATCGACAAACTCGCTCGCTCGGGGCGTTGCAGTCCCGTCCAATGCTCCAGCAAACGTTCGACTCGCTCAAACGGCTTGCCGTCCTGTTCCTGTCGCACGCCCAACAGGATCAATTGTCGCAGTGCCATCGGATCATCGGTGGCTGCCGGGACGCCCAGCAGCGATTCGATGACCAAGTCAGCGGTGCTTTGGTCCAAGACGCTCAAGCTGCGGACCAGGTAATCCCAATTTTCGTCGCTCGGGTCCTGCGAGAGCGCCATCGCGATCGGGGCGCGGCGTTCGGGTTCGGTTCGCCACAATCGCCGCAGGTATTCGCCCGAAGTGTCGTCCTGGGCGGTGGCCAGCAATGCCAAAATGCCCGCCCGCAACCGACGTTGGACATCGCCACCCTTGGGGTCGGCGATCAGTTGTCGGTCCAAGTTGCGTAGCTTCCTGGCCGTTCCGGCGTCGACGGGACGATTGAGTTTGTACAGCGACGCGAGCGCGGCGTTTCGCCACACGGCGCCCTGTTCAATGATTGCGGCGACATCATCCTCGGAAAGGGTTTTGGCGAAGTCGCGGGTCACCGCCATGATGTACATCGACAGCGATCCGCTGGTGGGTTGCACCGACGCGTTCTCGTAGAATTTCAGCAGTTCAAAACGCTGTCCTGGAGTCCAGTCGGCCGACAAAAACTGCAGGTACATGGCGACCAGGGTGCGGTCTTCAAGCGGCGCGTCACCATTGATGTACTCGAGTGCGCGGTCGGCGATTTGGTTGGAGCCCAGGAACGCGGCCAAGCGAATCAGTTCACGATTCATGCGTCCATCACCGGCCGGAAATTCCTCGGCAATTTGATCCCGTAGTCGAGTCAGATCTTCGGCGGGCACCTGACCGCGGGTGATCGCAACCTGGCACAAACGCAGTGCGTCGACAAAATCCGCGTCCGAAAGGTATTGATCGATCATCAGGCCGGCGTGACGCAAAACCGTCTGGCACGTCTCGCGACTGGGATCGGCACCGACCATGGCCAACATGCCGACCAGCTTGGTGTGCGGATCTTCGTGGCCAAGGATCTGGGCCTTGAATTCAGCCAGCGGCAGCCGCTCCAGGACTCGCCGAGCGACAAAGTTGAGCACCCGATCGTCGCCGCCAATCATTTCGATCAACGCGTCGGGTGTGCTGGGAAATTGGCCGCTCCGCAAAATCGCTTCACAAGCCGCACGTTGCACCCGAGTATCGCGATCCTCCAACATTTCGGCCAAGCGGTCACGGACACCCAGCGACGGGTGCAGCCCCATCAATGCGGCACACTTGGCACGCACGGTTTCATTGCGAGAGGCCGATAATTCGATCAGCACTTCGTCGCTGGGGACGGGACCAAACATTTGCATCAGGTCCAAGGCGCGGGTGCGATAATGCGGCGGGTTGTCGTCGCTATAGGCCACACCGGCTACCATTTGTCCCCACTGGGCACCCAGGTCACGTTTGATCGATGCAATTTCTTGACGTGCCCATGCCGATTCGATCTGGGGTTGCCGAATCGCCGCGGCGATGCCGGTGCCCAGTGTTTTCATTTGTTCGGGGATTTCGCCTTCATAGTGCACGCGATATACCGCGCCGGCGGTACCGCGTCCTCCGGTGCAAAAATACAGCGCGCCGTCGGGACCGACTTCCAGATCGCAGACATTCAGCGGTTGTCCCTGAAGAAACACCTCGGCGTCGGCATCGTGACTGGCACCGTCCCGCGAAAGCCGTACGTTCAAGATGCGCCCTTCCGACCAATCGGCAAGAAACAGCGAATTCTGGTAGCGGACGGGAAACATAAAGTGTTCATAAACGACCGCGCCCGAGGGGCTGCCACGACCAGTGTCGACCAGGTCGGGTAAGCGATCGAAGTAGTAGCTCGGCCACTTGGCCCAACCGGTTCGCCAACCAAATTCGCCCGCTTCATGAATTTCAAACAACGCGGTGGGGCGATACCAAGCAGTGTCCACGTCGGCCTCCATATCGGCGTCGTGAACAAACAGCGATCCGTCGGGATGGAAAGCCATGTCGTAGACGTTGCGAAGTCCACCGGCGACGCGTTCGACGACGGTGCCATCGGCATTGGTGCGGATGATCGTGCCACCGGGCGCCTTGATGCCCAGGCCGTGCCCGGCGGGGTCCTCGTACCGGGGCACCAAGTCGCCCTCGTAGGATTCGGCCAGTGTTTCGCCGGGGCCGCCTTCGCCGACGGCTTGCACGTGCGAACCCAGCGAAACGTAAATCATGCCGTCGGGCCCCAAACGCAAACCGTGCGCGCCGTGTTCGCCAAAGGGTCCCTTGAACTTCAAAATCGCGCGGACGGTTTCCAGGGTCCCGTTGCGATCGCGGTCACTGCAGCGATACAGCGCGTGACCTTCTTCTCCCATGCCGGTCACGAAGACGTCGCCATTGAGCGCCAGAATGCCCTGACAGGATTCGACATCTTCGCAGTAGGTGCGGACGGTTTCGGGGACGCCGTCTTCGTCCTTGTCAAAGACCAGCAACAGCGGGCCTTTTTCTTGGGACAAAATCATGTGCCCAAATTCATTGAACGTCATCGCGATGACGCTGCCGATTTGGTCG
This sequence comes from Planctomycetota bacterium, assembly GCA_039201055.1. Classification (GTDB taxonomy): domain Bacteria; phylum Planctomycetota; class Planctomycetia; order Pirellulales; family Pirellulaceae; genus Rubripirellula. The sequence goes on from JBCCRW010000108.1 coordinate 7,010, forward strand.
TCCGCAAGCAATCGTTGGACCCCAAAGCCACGTTGAATTTGAAAACGTTCGCGGTTTTCAACGGGCGTCGCGTCGGCGATCGCCGCACGGGATTCGCCCGCCGCCATGGACTCGGGTGCAACTGCCGGTGTGTTCGATGCAACCGCGGATGGATTCGGTGCGGCGGCCGGTGACGGATTCGGTGCGGCGGCAACGCGGTCAAAGGGAACCGTGTCCCCCAGCGGGCCCAGCATGGCGGCGGCGCCCCACAGTCGGTCGTTAAACGAAGTGCTTTGCCACAACGAAGTGGCGCTGGTGGATACCTTCCACGACGCGTTGCTGTGGAAGTTAAACCATTGTTGTCCGTCTTGCGGCCGGACCGAGACGCGGGCGGCCAGTCCCGCCGACCGACCCTTGGTGTTTTCGACGCGTACCGCCACGATATTGCGGCCGATTTCCAGCAGTGGCGTGATGTCGTATTTCTTCATTTGCCGGACGGATTCACCACGTCCGACTGATTTTCCGTTGACAAAAAGTTCGTATCGGTCGTCAGCCGAGATTTCGATCTCGCCCCGCGCCGGGACTCGCAGATTGACCGTTTTCCGAAAGAAGGCGACCTGTCCGGGATTCGCGTTTTGCGTCGCTTGGCCACCTTGGGACCAAATCCACTGCGCCTCGTCGGCCCTCGTGTTCGCCGACGTACCGGCCAAAAGGAACAGCAGCGTGTACGCCAACACGATGCGTGGGGACATTATGCCGCTCGCGCGGGAGACATGCGGACGAAGGCGATGAGGAATCGACTGAGCGCGATTCGGTGCGACCGGCGGCATTCGCAGGGTGCGGAAATCCATGATCCATCCGTGGAAGACAGGGGGGTTTCACGGACGCTAGGAAACCCGACGAATCCCCGGCAAGATCAATTCGAAAATTCAGTCTCGCGATCGATCCATTCCTGGCGAAAACCGCTCGCGAATTTGGCCAGATGAGCCAGTGAATCGCCCGCGAATTCAAACTCAATCGCCCGGCGGATGGCCGGCGTCATGCCTTGGCCCCCGACGACCATTCGTTGATGCGATTTCAGCGTGGATCGAATTTGTTTCGCCCAGCCGATCGTCGCTTCGGTGTCCTGCTCGATCGTCGACGACAGCCATACCAGATCGGGTTGTTCGTTCGCCACCGCGGCCACAAAACTTTCGGTGGGCAGATCTTGCCCGAGCGACCGCGCGTCCCAACCCTGCTCGCGCAGCACAATTTCGATCATGCTGGACGCGACATCGTGATGCTCCGAAGGGGGAACACCGCCGATTGCCTTGGGCTCGGAATCGCGACGAATCCAATTCCGACTGGGGACCCGGATCCGCTGGATCACTTCCTGGGCATTCCGTGTGGCCAGATGCTCTTGGTAGACATCGATACGGCCGGTTCGCCACAAGCTGCCGACCGTCCAGAGTGCCGGCGCGATCAAGCCGTCCAGCACCCCGACGCTGGATTGGTGATCTTCGACCTGCTGACGAAGCGGCGGGACCAGATCATCGACCTTGCCGGCCAGCAAACAATCGGCGACCCATTGTGGCGTCAGCTCGCCTTCCGGGCCGGGCTGGAATGCGGCGGCCGCGGCCACCCGCTGCGATTCGATCCACTGTTCCAGCGATTCGCTCAAAATCCGCCGGTGGCCACCGGAGGTTCGAATCGAACCCAGGATGCCTTCGTCGCACATCCGTTTGACGGTCGATTCGCTGACGCCCAAACGGGCAGCGGCATTTCGCGTGGTCAAATGCATGGCCAAAACCGAATCCGGCGCGGATGCCAGCGGCTAACGGCTGGCGCGTAATTGCCCGCGGGCCTTGGCCAGCGCGGTCGCGCGAATCTCCGACTCCTCGGGTGTCTTGGCCGGCATTTCCAATGCCTTCTCCAACTGGCTTTGTGCGTCGTCGTGGTCCAGCGAATCGACGGGGATCAAGCGTCCGGTCAATATGTTGACCACGTTGTCCTCGACCTGGGCGAAACCGCCGTCGACGTAATAACGCTCCGGCCCGGCGGTGGTTTGCAAACGCAGGACGCCGTACCCCAGCCGCCCGATCATCGGAGCGCGGCCTTTTTGAATGCCCAGGTCACCATCGAACATGGGCAGCGAAACGTAGTCCGCGGCGGTTTCCAGTTCGGTTCGCTCGGGCGTGACGACAACACACTGAATCGACATAGCCTACGCTTTCTCCTTCATGGCTTTGGCCTGGGCCTCTGCCTGTTCGATGCTGCCAACATACATGAAGGCTTGTTCGGGCAAGTGATCCCATTTACCGTCGCAAATTTCTTCGAAACTGCGGATCGTGTCGGCAAGCGGTGTGATCTCGCCCTGCTTACCCGTGAAGACTTCGGCGACCAGGAACGGCTGGGACATGAAACGTTCGATCCGGCGGGCGCGAAGCACGATCAATTTGTCGTCCTCGCTCAATTCGTCGATGCCCAAAATGGCAATGATGTCCTGCAATTCGCGGTAGCGTTGCAAAATCGTTTGGACCCGGCGGGCGATTTCATAATGCCGATCGCCGACGTACTGCGGGTCCAAAATTCGCGAGTTGGATGCGAGCGGATCGATGGCGGGGTAAATACCCTTTTCCGAAATCGATCGTTCCAGATAAATGAACGCGTCCAACTGGCTAAAGGCGGTCGCCGGGGCCGGGTCGGTCGGGTCATCGGCGGGCACGTAAACGGCTTGCACCGACGTGATCGCGCCCTTTTTGGTCGATGTGATGCGTTCCTGCAAAGCTCCCATTTCGGTCGCCAAGGTCGGCTGGTAACCGACCGCCGATGGCATTCGGCCCAGCAACGCGGAAACCTCGCTGCCGGCCTGCGAGAACCGAAAGATGTTGTCGACAAACAGCAGCGTGTCGGCACCCGTGGTATCGCGGAAATATTCGGCCATGGTCAGTGCGGACAGGGCGACCCGCAAACGCGATCCCGGCGGCTCGTTCATTTGGCCAAACACCATGCAGGTTTGTTCGATCACGTTGCGGCCGGTATCACCGATCGCCGTTTCCTGCATTTCCAACCACAAATCGGTGCCTTCGCGAGTGCGTTCGCCGACGCCCGCGAACACCGAATAACCGCCGTGGCTGGAAGCGATCCGGGCGATCAATTCGGTCAAAATCACGGTCTTACCCAGCCCGGCACCCCCGAACAATCCCGCCTTGCCCCCACGCACAAACGGCGTCAACAAGTCGACGACTTTGATGCCGGTTTCGAAAACTTCGGTGTTGGTCGAAAGCTCTTCGACCTTCGGGGCATCGCGGTGAATGGGGCGATAATCGTCGGCCTGGACATCGCCGCGACCATCGATCGCAGCCCCCAAGACGTTGAAGACGCGGCCCAAGGTCGCCTGACCCACGGGCACGGTGACCGGCTTGCCGGTATCGATTACCTCCATGCCACGCATCATGCCCTCGGTCGAACCCAGAGCGATCGCGCGGACACGACCACCGCCCAGGTGTTGCTGAATTTCGCCGGTCAGATCAATCGTGACGCCCTTTTGTTCCGACGTAATTTTCACCGCGTTGTAAATCGGCGGCATGTGACCTTCGGGAAATTCAATGTCGAAGGTCGAACCGATCACCTGGGTGACGCGGCCGGTTTGGGTATCCGTGGCGGTGCTCATGGCGGGTGACACGCTGGGGTAGGCTGAAAAAACTAGGTTGTAAAAAGAATGGGTTTTGCTAGATCGTCGGGGCAAAGCAACTCGGGGCGGTCCAAATGGAAGCGGCGCGACCCGGCAATCGGCTTAGCCGCCCAAGGCTTCGACGCCACCAATGATTTCCATGATCTCGCCGGTAATCTGACTTTGGCGGGCGCGGTTGTACGTCATTGAAAGTTGCTTGATCATGTCGCCGGCGCTTTCGGTGGCGCCCTTCATCGCGATCATCCGCGCGACTTGTTCGCTGACGGCGGCGTCCAGAAAGAACTTGAACAATCGCGCCTTGAAGCTGGTCGGCACGACTTCTTCCAAAATGCTGGCCGCCGAGGGAAGAAACTCGTACTGGGTGGTGGGGTTATATCCACCCGCGGCCACCAAAGTGCCGGATTGTTGAGCGTCGTCCAGCGACCCGAACGGCAACAGCGTTTCGATCGTCGCCTCTTGTCGGCTGGTGCTGATGAAACGGGTGTAGACGACATCCAGGCGATCGAACTTGCCGGTCAAATAGCCGTCCAAATATCCCGTCGCAATCTTTTCCACTTCGTCGTAGGCCGGTTGGTCCTCGAACTGGGTGAACCGCTGATCGGTTTCGATATTGCGGAAGGCCAGCCCGTTGATGCCGCGTTTGCCGCTGACATCGACGGAAACATGATTCATCGATTCCTGAAGTTCTTTGATCCGTGGCACCGATGTCCGCAGCACCGACGCGTTGTAGCCACCGCATAAACCCCGGTTGCTGGCCAGGACCAAAACCTTGGCGCGGGTCGGATTCTCGCGTGCTTCCAGCAACGGGTGTGCGACCTCGGTACCGGAATCGGCAAGCGAATTGACGATGCCGGCCAACCGGTCGGTATAAGCGGTGACCGCCGCGGCGCGGTCCATCGCCTTCTTGTAACGGGCCGTCGCGATCAGCTCCATCGTCCGCGTGATCTTGCGGATGTTGCGGATGGACTTGCGACGTTTGTCGAGTGCTCGAGCGTTAGCCATGACGTAGCCGGGTAGCGATTACCCTCTCCACCCGGATTTGAAACTGTTGATGGCCGACTCAATCGATTCGCTGACCTCGTCGCTCAGGTCCAATTTGTCCTCAAGCAGCTTGAGTGTTTCGGGGTGTTTGTCTTTGACAAACTGCAGCAACTCTTTTTCGAATTCGGGCACCTTCTTGACGTCGACGTCGTCCAGGAACCCGCGAGTGCCCGCGTACAAGCTGATCACCTGTTCGGCGACGCTCATCGGTTGATATTGGGGTTGTTTCAGCAATTCGACCATGCGGTATCCGCGGTCCAGTTGCTTCTGCGTTTCCGGGTCCAAGTCGGTTCCCAGTTGTGCGAACGCTTCCAACGCCCGGAAGGCCGCCAGGTCCAGACGCAAACCACCGGCGACTTTCTTCATTGCCTTGACCTGGGCCGCACCGCCGACTCGCGAGACGCTGATGCCCGCGTTCATCGCGGGGCGCTGGCCGGCGAAGAACAAGTCGGGTTGCAGATAAATCTGGCCGTCGGTGATCGAAATCACGTTGGTCGGAATGTAAGCCGACACTTCGCCTTCGAGCGTTTCGATGATGGGCAAGCTGGTCAGCGAACCACCGCCAAGTTCATCGGATAGCTTCGCCGAACGTTCCAACAATCGGCTGTGACAATAAAAAACGTCACCGGGATACGCTTCGCGACCGGGCGGCCGTCGCATCAGCAACGACATTTGCCGATAGGCGGTCGCTTGCTTTGACAAATCGTCGTAGACGATCAACGCATGCCCGCCACCAAACATAAAATGCTCGGCCATTGCGGTACCGGCGTAGGGTGCAACGTATTGCAGCGGAGCCGGCGCGGAGGCTCCGGCGACGATCACCGTGGTGTAGTCCATCGCCCCATTCTTTTCGAGGGCGTTGATGATCCCGGCGACGGAGGAATCCTTTTGCCCGACGGCGACGTAAAAGCATTTTACGTCCTTGCCTTTTTGGTTGATGATCGCGTCGATGGCGACTGCGGTCTTTCCCGTTTTTCGGTCGCCAATGATCAATTCGCGTTGGCCGCGACCGATCGGCGTCATGGCGTCGACGGCCTTGATCCCGGTCTGCATGGGCTCGGTCACCGGTTGGCGTTCGGCGACCCCGGCGGCGATGATTTCCACCGGCCGAGTCGTTTCGGCTTGCACGGGGCCCTTACCATCAAGCGGGTTGCCCAGCGGATCCAGGACTCGACCCACGACCGCGTCGCCACAGGGCACCGACAGCAGCGTGCCGAGTGCTTTGACTTCATCGCCTTCTTGGATCGACAGATAGTCGCCCAAGATGATGACGCCAACGGAATTTTCTTCCAGGTTGAACGCCAAGCCGATCGCACCGTTGGGAAATTCCACCATCTCGCCGGCCATGACGCCGCTAAGTCCGTAGACGCGGGCGATCCCGTCCCCCACCTCCAAGACCGTCCCGACCTCGCGGACATCGATCTTGCTGTCGAATTGTTCGATTTCGGCCTGAAGGACCGATGCGATTTCGTCGCTGCTGAATTTCATGACGTGCTAGTTCTGCGTGAATGTTTCAAACTTTTCGAGAAGCTTCTGGGCGAAGCCCGACTGGACTCGCTTGGACATTTGATCCAGGCGGTTGCGAATGCTGCTGTCGTAGACCCGGTCACCAATGCGTATCACCATGCCACCGATCAGGTCCGGATCGATGGTTTCGCGAAGCCGAACGTCCCGCTGAAGGGTTTCCGAAAGCTTCGATTGGATTTGGCCGCGGAGCCCGTCATCGAGTGCGACGGCGGTGCGAATCGAGGCGACGACCCGGCCCATCATGTCGTCGTGCAATTCGTCAGCGGCCGAACGAACCGAGGCGACGTAAGCCAAGCGATCGCGACCGGCCATGACCTTCAAGAACTTCACCAAGACCGGATGAAATTCACTGGCAAACAGCTTATCGATCACACGCACCTTTTCATCACCGCTGATTCGCGGCGACGCAAAGGCCGCTTGCAACGCGTCGCTGCCGGCCAGATAGGTGTCGACCAGCGTGCCCAGTTGAGCCACCACTTCGTCGGCAACGCCGGCGGACTGGGCAGCCGAAATCAGGGCGGCGGCATAGGTCTTGCCCAGCTTTTCAGCACCCGTGTCCAAAACGGTTTCGTGTTTGACGGCTTCGGTCATCGATTCACGCTTTGAAGGGCGACTAGTTCTGGCTGGGCAAGCGATCAATCGAGGCGCGAATCAGATCCGCGTGATCCTCAGGCTTCAATTCGCGACCAACGACCTGTTTGGCAACACCCATCGCCATCTGGCCGGTTTGTTCGGCAAGTTCCGCCAATGCGGACTTCTTTGCCGCTTCGATGTCCGCCATCGCGCGATCGCGTTGACGGTCGGACTCCTGCTTTGCTTCGGCAACGATCCGCTGACCGGCGGCCTCGGCATCTTTGCGAGCATCGGCCAGCATGGTTTGCACCTTGGCGGCGGCTTCATCCAATTGCGTTTGGTACTCCGACAACAGCGACTTTGCCTCGGCGTTTCGCTTTTCCGCCTCGATCAAGTCGCCGTGAATCTTCTGCTCGCGAGCCTTTAGGCCTTCCAAAATTTTTGGCCAGGCCACCTTGGACAGGATAAAGAAGGCGCCCAAGAAGATCGCCAGGTTGCAAATCGCCGATCCCATGTCGTACTGCAACAATGGCGGGACGTCGTCCTCGCCAGCGTCGCTGTGACCGGAGCCGCCGTGATCGCCATCGCTGTGGTCGCCATCGCCGTGATCGGCAGCGCTGTGGTCGCCATCATCGTCCGTATCGGCTTCGGCCGCCGCACCGGAGAACGTCGCCGATCCCGACGCCGCGGAGTGGCTGGAACCCGCATGCAAGTCAGTAGCCGCATCCGAGCCGGCACCAAAATCCGAGCCGGCACCCACATCCGAGCCGGCACCCACATCCGAGCCGGCACCCAAATCCGAACCGGCGGCCAAATCCGAACCGGCGGCCAAATCCGAACCGGCGGCCAAATCCGAACCGGCGGCCAAACAGGCCGCGGTACCCGGGGGCATAACGAACAGGGCCGTCGCCA
>JBCCRW010000109.1:0-14575 GCA_039201055.1 Planctomycetota bacterium
AACACCTCTTTGTTTTTTTGTGTGGGGGGCTTCCCGCCTTCACGGGGGGAACCCGCGCCCTCGCCCACTACCAATGACATCACTTGTTGATCGCGTGTTGCTAAACACCCGCGGATGTGTCGACCGCTGGACTCTTGGCCAATCTTGAAAAGTGGCCCACGACCAAGGCAATTCCATAAACCACCAACAAGCCGATGACCACCGACGACGCCAGCGAAGATTTATTCATCTGGCCCACAATGGCGGCGTAGGCGGCCGCAATGGATCCCGCCACGGCGATCAACATCAGCACATTCCAAAGGATCGCCGATGCACCACGCGGACGATCGGCTCCCAAGATCCGTGTGCTGTTCATCATCAAAAAGAACGTCACGTAGGCGATCGGTAGCAACATGCTGCCAAATGTCGATGCGATAATCGGCAGCCAGAACTTCGCCCCGCCCGACCAAAACACCACCCATAATGCGCCGGAAATCCCGGCGACCAAGCAACCAATAATGAACGCCGCGTTGCTGTCGGGCCGGCCGCTGATTTCACGGAAGACATAGCCGTTGATCAGCATCAAGATGATGATGGTTGAAAAGCCCATACCAAAAACGCCCAAGCCGAAAACCAGCTTTGAAACCGGCGCGCCCAACAATGGCGCCAGCGTTTCGGCCAATTCGAACGCGTCTCGTTTGGTGACCGCCGCGGCAAACTTCTTTTCGGCAAGCGAAAGTCCGGCAATCTTTTCGGCGTCCGCGTCGCTGATGGGAAACGTGCCGTCGTCACCTTTTTCGATTCCCAATTGCGGCGCGATCGTTTGGGCCAGCTTTGCAAATTGGGGACTCGATTGCACCACGGACACGTCATCGGACAACATGTTCGGGTCCAGTTTTGAATGGAACGAAGCCGCCGCGGCGATGACCACGCACGAGGTCACCAAGACATAAGGAATCGCCATCCCGGTGGCCAAGTCGAATCGTGCCAAGCCGCGAAACGGTCGATCCCAGCCGCGGGCGAGCATCGAATAGGGCAGCAGGAATGTCATGTTGATGCCGACGGCCGTGGCCGCCGACGCGATCATCACCGATTGTTGTTCGCCAACCAGCCGGTTGATCCAGTAGTCCCTGCTTTCGGCCGGCAGGTTCGCGGCGACCTCGGCCAATTCGCCCGTCGGGCCGGTCCATTGGCCGGGGTTGGGAATGAAGCCGGAAAAGACCGCGGCGAAGTCCAATTCGCCTTTGATGGTCAGCAGTGCGACCACGCCGAAAAAGCAAATCACGACCATGCCGATCAAACCCTTCAAAACCCAGTCGAAGATTTTTGCGGTGGTCCCCTGTTTGACGTTCAACAGCACGACGCAGCCGGCCGCCGCCAACAGCACTGCCGAGACGATCCATTTGGTATTGTCGGCATCACCCAAGCCGCCGGCGCTGACCAGCGGGACGAGGTTCTTGTCCAGCGCGTCGTAGGCCAACGAAAATTGCGGCATGCACCAAATCATGTTGGCCAGCATGGTCGCCAGCAGCCAACCCCAGCCGAGCGCGGGATTGATTTCGCTATTGATGGCTTCGAATGGGCGGCGTCCGGTCGACAGCGTGACATAGCTGATCGCCGACAGCATGACGACGCCCAGCGTGATCGCCAGCAATTGCAACCACAGCATGCTGGTGCCACCCATCACACCCAGGAACAACGATCCGGCAAGCGATCCGCCGCCCAGCGTGATCGCACTTTGCAGCCATCCGGGACCGGACAGCCGAACGTAGGTGCCCAGCTTTTTCCCCGACGCCTCGGCCTCCAATAGCATTTCCCGATTCGCGGTGACCTTGGGGTCCTCGGGCTTTTGAACTTCCGCTTGGACTTTTGGGGTCGCCTCGGCGGGCGGTGCGTAGGGGGCTTGGGACATCGAGGAATCTTCGGTGTTCAAATGACAGGAATCGGCAGCGGCCGGGAGGGCCGACCAATATGCGCGATTTTGAACCCGAGGTGGGACGGGTTACTCGTGTTCGGCCAGATACCGTTCGGCGTCCAAAGCCGCCATGCATCCGGTTCCCGCCGACGTGATCGCTTGTCGGTAATAGTCGTCCGCGACGTCGCCCGATGCAAACACACCTTCGACACTGGTATGGGTTCGAAAGGGTTGCGTCCATTTCAGATAACCCTTGTCGTTCATCTCCAGCGAACCCCCGAGGAAGCTGGTGTTGGGGGTATGACCAATGGCGACAAACATTCCGCCGACTTCCAAATCACGAGTACTGTCGTCGACCGTGCTGTCGATCTTCAAACCCGTCATCCGTTTCTCGTCGCCATAAACCTCACCGACGACGCTGTTCCAGAGCACTTCGATTTTGTCGTGATTGAGTGCTCGGTCCTGCATCACCTTGCTGGCACGCATCTGGTCGCGACGCACGACCATGTAAACTTTGTTGGCACCCTTCAAATTGGCCAGATACGTCGCTTCTTCGACCGCCGAATCCCCGCCGCCGACGACGGCCAGAGGGACGCCGCGATACATCGGCAACGCGCCGTCGCAAACCGCACAGGCGCTGACGCCCTTGTTCTTGTATTTCTCTTCGCTTTCCAGCCCCAAGTAATTCGCTCGGGCGCCGGTCGCGATGATCACCGTCTTGGCTTGGACCGGATCGCCCGAACCGGGGTGCAGCGTGTGCACGCCGCCGGCCTGGAAGTCGACCGAAACGATGTCGTCGCCAATCACGCGGGTGCCAAAGTTCAGCGCCTGCTGCTTCATCAGTTCCATCAGCTCGGTGCCTTGGACGGCATAGTGCGGTGCGCCGTCTTTTTCGTGTCCCTCGGGAACCATCGGCAGGTTGTAATGCCGATCGGCGTCGACGGCCGATTCGACAAACGCGCGAATATTACCGGCCGGGAACCCGGCATAGTTTTCGACTTCGGTGGTGTAGGCAAGCTGGCCGAGGGGAATCATCTCGGGCTTGACTGTGCCCTCGTAAACGACCGGGTTCAAGTTGGCTCGCGCGGCATAGATGGCGGCGGACCAGCCCGCCGGGCCGCTTCCAATGATGATGGTCTTTTCGATTTCGGACATCAATATTCTGATTCGTTTTGGATATTCTGGTTTGTTTTGGGGGGTGGCCTGGCGGCAAACGTTGCCTGGAACATTTTTCCGGGCACTTTTTTCCAGACCCGGCGTCCTGACGCTTTTACCCGACGCGGGACTTAGTATAGGAATCCGGAAGAGAGGGGATAGCCGCAACGCGCGTCGCTCTGGGTTAACTGGCTCTGCCCTGGTCTGCTCTGCCCTGCCCTACTTTGCGTTTGCCCTGCTCTGCCGTCGCCCGCCTTAGCTCGGCCTGCTTTACCGTGGCCCGGGTCGGTTGCTTGGCCCGGGTCGGTTGCTTGCACCAAGTCGCTGGCCACGTGTTATTTTTGTAACCACTCGATTTTCTGTCGCGGCCGGATTTTCTGTTGCCGCCTCATTCCCTCTGCCGGACCGCCGACACGCGGACCGATCGGGTTTCCACGGAGATTCGCCTGACGTGTCCGTTTTACTGATCGCCGTGGCCGTCTTGGTCGCGTTTGCCGTGGCCTATCGTCTGTACGGCCGTTGGCTGGCCCGGACCGTTTTCGAATTGGACGATTCCCGCGGCGTACCGGCTTGCGAATTACGCGATGACCAGGATTTTGTGCCCACCGATCGGGCCATCCTGTTCGGCCATCACTTCACATCCATCGCGGGCACCGGGCCCATCGTAGGGCCGGCGCTGGCGGTCATGTGGGGTTGGGCGCCGGCGCTGTTGTGGGTCGTGCTGGGCAGCATCTTCATCGGCGCGGTGCATGATTTTGGTTCGCTGATCATTTCGGTCCGCAGCCGCGGGCAAACCATCGGTGACGTGGCGGGGCGAGTGTTGAACCGCCGGGTCCGCTTGTTGTTTTTGTTGATTTTGTTCATGGCGCTGACCATCGTGTTGGCAATTTTTGGTTTGGTCATCGCCGCCGTCTTTCGCATGTTTCCGTCGGCGATTTTTCCGTGTCTGGTGCAGATTCCCATCGCCATCGCCATTGGCATTTGGTTGCACCGACGCGGCGCAAACCTGACCGTGCCCTCGGTCATCGCGCTGGCGTTGATGTATGCCACGCTGGTGTTGGGGGATCAGGGTTTGCTGGGTGATTTCAACGCCAGCCTTGCCGCGTGGCCCACGATGGGCTGGGTCATTGTGCTGCTGGTGTACAGCTACATCGCGTCGGTGCTCCCGGTGTGGATGTTGCTGCAGCCGCGCGACTACATCAATTCGTTGCAATTGATCACGGCGCTGGGCTTGGTGCTGCTCGGTTTGTTGGCCGCCGCGTGGATTGGCGGAACGACGGCCGGTGGCGAAGCGATCCCGTTAACCTTGGTGGCGCCGGCGTTTCGCGGCAATGTCGCCGATGCGCCGATGATCTTTCCGTTTTTGTTTATCACGATCGCGTGCGGCGCGTGCAGCGGTTTTCACTGCTTGGTCAGTTCCGGCACCAGCAGCAAACAGATTGCCAAGGAAAGCGATGCCCTGCCGATCGGTTTCGGTTCGATGTTAACCGAAGGTTTTTTGGCGACGCTGGTGATCCTGGCATGCACCGCCGGAATCGGTTTGGGTGTCCCGTCGTTGGAAAATCCGAACACCATGCTGTTCGGCAGCGACGCGTATGCCGAGCGTTACGCCAGTTGGTCGGCTGCCAACGGATTGGCGGCCAAGATCGGTGCGTTTGTCGCGGGATCGGCCAACTTCTTGACCGTTCTCGGGCTCTCGCAAGGCGTCAGTGTCGCGATCATGGGCGTGTTGGTGGCTTCGTTCGCGGGCACCACGCTGGATACCGCGTGCCGCTTGCAACGCTATGTGATTCAAGAACTCGCGATGACGCTTGCGGGCCATCGGCAACAAAACGAAGCAGAACCTTTAGGAAAGCAGCGCACCCTTTCCAGATTCAATCCACTGGTTTGGTTATCCAACAAGCATGCGGCGACGCTGTTTGCCATTTTGCTGGCTGCATTGATCGCGGTGATTCCGGCGAAGTCACCGCCGGTATCCATCATCCAGGCTTGGCACGGAGAGCTGCCCCTGGCTGAAATGCACTCGGGTGAAATGTCCGGTGGTGCAACCTCCGATGCGGGCCATTCGGGCATCTTGGGAGTTTGGGATTGGGCGGCCCAGTACGGTGGTTCGGGCGGCATGATTTTGTGGCCGCTATTTGGGGCGACCAATCAATTGTTGGCTGGTTTGGCTTTGCTGGTGATCTCGTTTTATCTCTGGCGTCGTGCCCGCTCGGTGGTGTTTGTCGCGTTGCCGATGGTGTTCATGTTGCTGGTGCCGGCGATCGGGATGTCCATCAGTATTCCCCAGTGGCTGGACGCCGATTCGAAAAACTGGGTCGCCATTAGCGTCGGGATCGCGACGTTGGTCTTGGAACTTTGGATGATCGTCGAAGCCATCTTGCTGTGGCCACGCGTGCGCGGATTGGCCGAGGCCACTGCGGTGTAGTTCAGCGCACTGGTTAACCATCAAAGCGCACTGGATAGCCAGCGCAGCGTCATGATTTTGGCGACGGCAAAAACTGCAGCGTAAAGCAATCCTGTGCTTTGACCTTGCCGCGGTCGTTTTCATCGGCCAGCGAATCCATTTGTTCGACCAAGGTGTCCCAGCGGCTGGCCTGCATCTGGCCGATGGTGTCCAGCGAAGCCTGCTCGGGCAGCGCCAATTCGCGTAGCTTCGCGGCGCCGTATTCCAGGGTTTCGGCCGTCAGCCCGTGACGGTTGGCCTCCAAGATGGCCACGTTGGCTTGGGCCGCGTCGGTCAAGTAGTCGCGCCAGCCCCGCAATGTTGCATCGACCATCGATTGCACCAACTCGGGTTGATCGCGAACTAAGTCGCCCGTGGTCACCAGCACGCTGGAGTACGGATTCCAACCGATGCTGCTGACCATCAATTCGTTCACCTCCGCACCGGCTTGTTTGGCCATCAACGGTTCGGTGAATGCGTATCCCTGAATGGCGATCTTGGCATCGGCGACGAGCGGCGCGACCGAGCCCGCATAGGGGACCTCGCGAACACCTTCGAGCAAACCTTGTTTCCTCATGAATTCGACGAACCCACGGCCGGCTTCACATTGCAGCGTCAGACCCTTGAGTTTGTCGAGCGAATCGACACCGCTGGCCGTTTGCACCAAGATGCAACGGGGGCTGTTTTGCACCACGGCGGCGACGGCAACGATGTCGGCACCTTCGCGACGAAAATGCACGACGTCGTCGGCATTCGCGATGGCGAATTGACACCGACCCAGCGTCAATTCGCCGGCGATCGGAGCACTCGGCCCGCCGGGCCGAATGTCGACCTGCAAACCGGCGTCGGCATAGATGCCGCTTGCCTGAGCCTGGTAAACGCCGCCATGCTCCGCCTCGGGATACCAATTTAATTGGATCGCCACACGCTCAAACGCGTCGGAACCACCGTTCAGGCTGGCGCTGGGGTCATTCGCTGTGTCGCGACCGCAGCCCGAAAGAGCGAGACCCAGCAGGGGCAGCAGTCCGAAGAGCAAGAACCGAAGCGGTAAATACAAAAGCGGGAAACGGAAAGGCAAAAACTTGAAGGGGAACGGTCGCTTCATTCGGCTGTGGTCTTCTTGGGTTCGTAAAATGGCCCGCAGCCGCATCGTCGACATCGACCGCAATTGCGTAAGATTAGCCGACGCGACAAGTTCGCATCGTTCGCCGGTTCCCAGCCGACGCGTTTCGACGCCCAATCGCATCGTTTCCGCCGCCCCGTTCCGTTCCGCCGCCTCGTTTCGCCGCTGACCGCCATGAATGATCCCGAAACGAACAAGTACGGAAAATGGGTCGAAATTGAATTCGACTGTTTGCCGCTACGCAGTGTCACGCGAACCGATGTCCCCGTCGACGCGTCGCCGGCTTACGAGCAATGGGTGCTGAAGGTCAAAGCGGCCATGGAAAAGCATGGCACGCACAACACCCATTTCTTATACAACGGGCGGTGTACATTTCACCTGACCAACGATCCCCGCAAAGGGTGTTTGGAATTCGCTTACGAAGGCACGGCGCTGGCGGACGAACGTGATCAAAAAACACGAGGGGTCGATTTGAGCGTGACGCTGGTCAAGGAGACTTGCGAGTGGCTAAACGAGCGGATCGTTGATTTTTTCAGCCAGACGATTCGTCACAGCGTCGCCGTGGAATTCGATCGCTACATCCAGGCCGGTGACTTGGAAAAGACCAAACAGCGTCTCGAAGAAATGGAGAAGCAGCTGGATGCTCGCGGCGGTTTCCTGGGCATGCATTTGTAGAGCATTAGACGCACGCCGCGATCTTCAAACCGGCCGCCTTGCACCAGCGGCGGATGATCGCGTCTTCGGCTGGCGTCCGCACGCGGTTGTGCTTGCCGCGAATTTGCACGATTGTGCGATCCATCGGCCGCACCTGGATCGTCAGATGCTTATTCAAGCACAGGGTGCCAGCGTCCCTGCCCGGGCTGCCAGCCGTCTTCGGGCCTTCGGCAACTTCCATGGTCCAAATGGACGTCGTGCCACTGGCACACATTCTTGCGTAGCTGGCAACGCAGTGTCGCAAGGCGCGGCCCTCGGCAAACAAGGCCTTGCCGCTGAGCAATTCGCGGATTGTCCAAATCTTTTCAGTGCCGTTTTCGCTTCGCCCTGTTCGGAAATGAAAAGGGGCGATGCCGGTGGATCTCCAAGCGGGGATTTGGGCCACATTGTTGTTTTGTAGATCGCGGTGCCAGGCATTCATTTGTGCAAGTAGTCGCGCCGGAGATCGGCCCTTCATCGATAGTTTCGGCTCGGAAACTCGGTCCACCAATCGTCTTTGCCCGGGATCCCACACGGGCGACTGAACAAACCGTTGGTGATGCAAATAGTCGATCAGTGGACCGATTTGACTTTTCGGAATCTGCGGGTGCTGGATGAACCAAGCCATCACGGTCGACCAGAACTCCGGTGCACCTAAGTGTTCGCCCAGACGACTCGCCACAATCTCGGCGGTCAGCCGATCGTCGGCTCCCATGCCGCGTGCCTCCGCCCACCGAATCGCCTGGGAAATCGTCAAGGAATCGGGGGCACGAAGAAATTGGCTTCGCATCCGACGGTTCAAGTGTGGGAAATCCTCGGCCAAGCACGCCGCACCGTGTCCCCGGCCAATCCGCAGATACCAATCCTGGATCGCCACCGCGTTTCGCGAAAACCAATCGGTCTGCTGATTCGAATTGTCCGTCATGGGTGCCCAACAGGCATCCAAAAACAACGGCACCTCTTGATGTCGGTCCAGCAAATGACGCAGCAACGATTGAAACTGGCGTCTTGGATTCCGTGTTCGTGGTCGCCATGCCGTCACATCGCGAAGCCAGTGTTCGCGTTTTTCATACAACCACAGCAGCGATTCCAGATAGCTAACACCGCGGCCGTCGACTAAGCCTTCGTTCAAGTTCGCCGATTGCAAGAAACGTGTTTGACAGCTCTGCAAGATCTCGACCAGCCGTGCGAAGCCCTCCCACACGTCGGATGCTTGCGAAAAATGGGGCCATCGCCGCGTTGACAATGCAAACGCCGCCCCGACGGCGGGCTGGCCCAGGGCATCCGCTTGGACCTGATGCCGGAACACATTGGCCAAGTGCCGCTTTGGACTTCGCGGCTTGGGTGCGGGCCGATTGGCGGCTTGTTTTTCGGACCGATAGCGATCGATTTCCCGGTCTAGTAGACGCCTGCTTTTCGATGGATTGAAGTCCAACCCGCGACGTCGGCACCAAGCCTCGTAGGCGGCCAGATCACGCAGCCCCAATCGCCGCAGGTGCTTTCGCAGCCGTGTGGGAATGGCCTCCTGTGCATCGGCGGTATCGGGAAGGTTGGCAGTACTTTTGGAACGGGCCACGACGATGGACTTCGGCTGCGTTGAGGGAAGACCAGGTTGGAAATGTTTGACCGATCCGACACACCGCATGGCCGGCGGGTTCGTTGGGTTCGGGACGATTGGAAAAATCGCTACCCATACCAAATTCAGCCTGGGGCGTGGGCCGGGAATTCGCAAAACTGTTCCGCTCTTTTGGATCATTCGTGCCCGCATGGCGTCGTTTCCAGAAATGGCCCACCGGCGCCCTCAAACTCGGCCACCCAATTGTCCTACAATCAAATGAGGGGCATGCCGGAATCCAACACGACAGTGACACTTCCAACGTGTCAATCGTTTCTCGAAAGCCAAATGAGTCGGCCGGTGCATCAGGTCACCGACGTCGGGACTTGGGTCGCGTGGTCCTAGCGAAGCCCGGAAAAGGTGGAGCCCAACGACGACAGCGCGTTGGTCCATGCCGATGCGTCGGGACGGATTGTGCTGGCGGTCGCTGACGGCGTCGGCGGTGGACCGCTCGGCTACAAGGCTTCGGGCATTGCGATGGCGTGCTTGAGCGAACGCTTGGATGCCGACGATGAAGCTCCGCTCCGTCCACGAATTCTCGATGCCTTCGAACAGGCAAACGAAGAAATCTTGGACTTGGGAATCGGCGCGGCCACAACGCTGACCGTGCTTGCCATCGAAAACCGTGTCGCCCGTGTCTTCCAGGTGGGCGATTCGATGGCGCTGGCGATGGGTGGCAAGGGGGTCATCAAATACATCAGCAACGCCCATTCACCGGTCGGCTACGCGGTCCAGGGTGGTTGTCTGGATGAAGACGAGGCGATGCATCATGAGTACCGACATTTTGTTAGCAACTTGGTTGGCACCCACGAGATGCACATCGAATTGGGGCCGCCGATCCCGCTGGCACCACGCGACACCTTGCTGGTCGCGACCGATGGGTTATTCGACAACTTGCACCTGAGCGAAATCACCGCGTTGGCTTGCCGTGGAACGGCGTTGCAACGTTGCAAGCGTCTGGTGGCGTTGGCCGAGCAGCGGATGCGGATGGGGGACGAAAATCAGCCCGGCAAGCCGGATGATTTGGCGTTATTGTTATTGACGCCCTAATATCCGCGAGATTCGCCATGCCGATCGGAATCGATCCAAAAGTTGACTTTGCCTTCAAGCTGGTTTTTGGCAGCCCGGATCACACGAGCATCACGAAGCACTTTCTCAATGCGGTGCTCAATTTGCCGCAGCCAATCACCGAGGTCGAAATCCTCAATCCCATCCAGGGCAAGGATCGCTCCGAGGACAAGCTCGTGGTTCTTGATGTGTTGGCTCAGGACCGATTGGGAAGCAAGTTCAATATCGAGATGCAAACAACCATTCCGTTGGAATTGCCTGAGCGTTTGACGTATTACAACAGCTTAAACTTCGTTCGGCAGATTGGTCCGGGCGACAACTACTACCAGATCCGCCCGGCGATCAGCATTTGTGTCCTGAGCCAAAACCTGTTTCCCGAGGTGGAGCCGTATCATCTGAGCTTCCGCCTGCGGTGTGACCAGGAATCGTTGGTATTTAGCGATGCGTTGGAATTCCACACTCTTGAGCTCGCCAAATTCCGTGTTTCGAGCGATAATCCGAAGTATTGGTCGGCCGTCGAGAAATGGCTTTACTTTTTGCTCCACGCGGAGCAGATGGAGGCCGATGAATTGGCGAGTCGCCTTGCGGAACCCGCGTATGAAGAAGCGATTGGAGTATTAAGCATGATTTCGCGTAGTCCCGAAGAACGCCAGTTTTACGAAGCTCGCCAGAAGTTTCTTCAGGACGAGCGAGCCCGCATCCTGTTCGCCCGCCAGGAGGGTCTTCGGGAGGGGCGTCAAGAAGGCCGTCAAGAAGGCCTTCAAGAAGGCCGTCAAGAAGGCCTTGAAGAAGGCAAACTGATCGGCAAGGTGCAAATGCTAGAGGAGATGCTTGGAAATCCTTCCGCGGATTCCTCGGATCTGGCACGACTCGGTAGGGCGGCGCTGACGACTCGCCTTGCAGACTTGCAAACGCAACTCCGCGGTCGGCAAAGCTGACCGATTTGCACCCAGCGATGCTGCATTCGTCGCCGGCTTGGCCAAGCCGTCCGGCTACGAACTCGCGCTGCGGTAGCTTCCCAGCGCCGTCCTGAAGATTCGTCGGCTGACCAGCAACGATCCGAGGGTTGCAAAAATGGCCCAAACGGGCAGCCAGTAGTCCCCGGCCGTCTGCGGGCCGATCGGCTTTGCCAAAACGCGTGCCGGGACGTTGACGACAACCAAAACGGGAACCACAAACGTAAACAATCCATACAGCGACACGCCCCAGCCACGGTTATAGATTTCCATCGGGTAGCGGCTGAAATTGGTGATGTAAAACCAAAAGCTGTATAGCGTTTGGTTGCGGCCGAGCCACACGCTGGTGGCACTCAAGCAAATCATCAGCGAATACATGATCGAAACGCCGCAGGCCAAGTAGAAGATATACAACAAGACGCTGATTGGCGTCGGAATCATCGGGTCATTCTCTCGCATCGCCAGACACACCAACGCGTAGGCCGCGATCAATCCGCCGGCAACAAAGTTGGTCAGCGACGACCAATCGACCTTGCGAAACGAAATCAAAAATTGCGTGTCGATGGGTTTAAGCAGGGCAAAATCCAGACCCCCGGTGCGAATCAATTCGCTGAATTCCTCGGCGTTGGGCATGAAAAACGCCTGCACAAGCGAATTGATGAACCATGTGGTCGCCAAAAACAGAAAGAACTTGTCACGGTCCCAACCGGTTCCCTCGCCGATCGAGTCGGTGAATTGAAAGATGATCAAATAGAAACCGACATTCATCGCCGTCCAGCCGATGCTGCTGACGCATTGCAGCAAAAAATTGGTGCGGAAGGTCATGTCACGAATCAGCGAGTTCCGTGAAAACGTCGCGAACACTTTGAGGTACTGAAGTAGGCTTTGCACCGGATCAACCTCCGTAGCCGCTGTAGCGCCGAACACCGCGGGCGAGTGTGAATCGACAAAGCAAGATGAAGAAGCACAACCAACAAGCCTGAATTGCCATTTCCATCGGAAGATCTTCTTCGGGGACTTTGCCCAGGAATACGGCGGCGGGAAAATACGCGAGGTATTTCAGCGGCAACACTTGCACGACCGTCTCAAGAGAATCGGGCAACAGCGTCAGCGGGAACATGTGCCCCGACAAAAAGAAGCTGAACAACATATAAACGAATAGCAACGACGAAACTTCCAAGAACCAAAATCCAATCATGCCAATGGCGGCTTCCAAAAAGAAACCGATCAGGAAGCCCATAACAAGCGATGCGATAAACGCCACCAGCACGTGCGGTGGCGGCCAGCCGTCAAAGAAACCACCACACAGGTAAAACACCAATGCGAAGGGCACGATTGCGACCGCGTAGTACGCCAACTTGTGCGCGATGCGGGTGATCAGCAGGAAGCCAATCAAATCGATCGGTTGGATCAGATAGCGTTTGATTTCGCCCTCGCGAATCTGCTTGGCGATTCCCGAGGCCAATCCCGGCATGGATGAAAACGCCCGTGCGATCATGGTCAGCAGGAAATACGCGACCATTTCGCGAAAACCAAAACCGCCAATTTGGCTCGCGTCTTCGCCTTCGGCGCTGCCGACGGAATCAAAGATCGCGTACCACAAAAAAATTTGGGTGACGATCGGCAAGAAACGCATCAGGGTGCCGAGCGCGAAATCGCCGCGATAAACCAGCCTTTCCCCCAGGGCCGTCCGCAAAATGGTCCACCAAAGGCTGTAGCGATTTCCCGCCTGCGGAGGCATTTGGGCGGGATCGGCGGCGGTGGACATGAAAATTTAAATTGCTGTGCGGGAATGCGGGCGGACTTGCTATCTTGATAGCCAGTCGGAAGCCACCTCTTCTAGGGGCTTGTTGCTGAACAAGGCCACAAGCTTCGCTGTCTCGGGGATCCATGAGAATGCGAAACACTTACTTTTTGAAAAGTTTGCGAGCTTCATTGCTTGCCGTGGGCGTCACGTTTGGGGCCGTTTGCGTCACCGCGATGCTGGATGCTCCGCGCGTCCACGCCGCGACCAGCCAACTGGACCAGCCCACCCACCGGCAGGTGCGGACCATCGTCCCCAAGATCGATGGCAAACCGGTCGCACTGCACACACTGACCACCAACCCGGACGGCTTGATCATCGCGGGCGTCGGTGGCCGGTCGATGACGTATCAAACGTTGGAGGATGGCGGATTGAAGCCCGTCTCCAGCGAACAACCGGCCGCCGTGTTGTTGCTCGATTCGATGGGCGAAACGGTCAAACAAATTGATGTCGAATTCACGCCCACGGCAGTCACCGTTTCCCCCGACGGAACGATCTATGCCGGCGGCAGCGGAAAGATCGTGCAGATTTCCGCCGACGGCGAAGTGCTTGCATCCATCGATTCGCCGCACGCGGGTGACCAGGAAGCGATGCGGAAGGAAGCGATCAAGTCCATCAAGAGACAACGCAAGATGATGGCGGAGATGTATTCCAGCCAAGTCGAAACGCTGGAGGAGCAAATCGATGCGATCAAGGAAAAGGACGAAGACGATCGATCACGGCTGGAAAATGCCCGCCTGGAAGCCTTTGAAGAACAGCTGGAAATGTTCAAAGGAATGATGGGTGGCGATCCCGACGGCGAACCCACCGACGAAGAAATCGAATCGGCGATCGAACAGTCGCTGAAAATCACATCCATGGCCGCGTCCAACGAGGACTTGTTTATTTGCGCGTCGCTGCCCATGGCCGGCTTCAAGGTTTGGCGTGTCGACGGCGACCTCAAGTCGGTCGACGGAGACGCCAAGGTTGTCCTCGACAGCCTATCGGGGTGCTGCGGTCAAATGGACATCCAGTGCTGCGAAGATGTTTTGGTGGTCAGCGAAAACACTCGTTTTAAAGTTGGCATGTACGATCGTGACGGCGAACGGCTAAGCAGCTTTGGCGGCCGCGATCGCACCAGCAAGAAAGGGTTCGGCAGTTGCTGCAACCCGATGAATTCATTGCCGCTTCAAGACGGCTCGATCCTGACCGCCGAATCGTCCATCGGACACATCAAGCGTTTCGACCAAGACGGCGAATTGATCGCCTACATCGGCAAGGCGAAGATCGGCGGCGGCTGCAAACACTGCAGCCTGGGCTATGACGAAAAGAACGATCTGTACTACATGCAGTACCAGGACGAAAATGCCATCTGCGTGTTGGCCAATGTCCAGTCGACGCCGCTGAGTGCTTCGGAAAAGGAATTGTTGGCCAAGCAGGATGCCTTCTTTGGCAAGCTGGCCGGCACCTGGACCAATGTGAAAGCGAAAGATCAGCCCAAGGAAAACAACGGCATCGTCGCCGCGCTGTTTGGTGGTGGCCGTGGCACCGATAGCAATTTGCCCATCAGCGCAATGGAAGTACAGTCGGACGGGAGCGCGAAGATTTTGGGTGGGATGTACGCCGCTTACGGTGATTCTTCACAGTTCATGGTCAAACAAAGCGATGGCGATAATTCCGCCGACGGCGTGCCCTTCGGGTTGGCCGTGGATCAAGTCGAATTCATGACCGGCAATTGGCGGTTCGTGGATGAACAGACCGCCGAAATCACCTTGGTCGGAATGCCCAAGATGACGATGAAACGCAAGGTCGAAGCATGCCCGAACGCCTGTGATTCCGACG
>JBCCRW010000110.1:0-14522 GCA_039201055.1 Planctomycetota bacterium
CAGACAAGCATACAGAGGAGGACTATAGAAACTTCTCTCAAGCCGGATCGCATCTAAATGAGGGCAAGGACAGACGATGGTCACGATTCGTCCGGGTGGGTGGAAGGCGAGTGGGGTCCGAGCAACGGCGACATTCAAGGTTACGAGCAACGGCGACGTTCAAGGTTACGAGCAAGCTGCGGCGTGGGAAAGGGAGCGGTTTTCCAGGTTTTGGGGGTGATTGGGCTGAAAAACGGAGCCGACCCCCTCCACAAATCTGGGCAGTTTTCTAGGGTTCTCAAGTTGCAGAAGTGTTCTCTCCCTTCCCCCCGCCGCCAGATCCATGTCCACCGCGACCGAGTCCGTCGAAACGACCGCCGATCCGTATTTCCAAAACCTGTTCGCCGAGCGGATTGGGGGTGCCGGCTACGGCAAGGACACGGAAATTTACAAGTTTGAAAAGATCAAACGGGCCAAGCGGAACGCGCTCCAGATGCATCCCGATCGGCCGCTGTTGGACTTCGGCATTGGCGAAAACGATGCCGTCGCATCGCCGATCGTCCAGCAGGTGATGGCCGACGAAATTGGCCGGCCGGAGAACCGTGGCTACGCCGACAACGGGGTGCCCGAATTCAAGCAGGCCGCCGCGCGTTTCATGCAGCGAAAGTTTGGTGTCACGTTGGACCCCGCCACGCAAATCAACCATTGCATCGGCAGCAAGCCGGCCTATGCGATGCTGCCGGCGTGCTTCATTAACCCGGGCGACGTGACCCTGATTACGGTTCCCGGTTATCCCGTCGCGGCCACGCACACGCAGTACTACGGCGGCGAAGTCTTCAATTTGCCGCTGACCCCCGAAAACCATTTTTTGCCCGATTTGGACGCGGTGCCCGATGATATCTATCGCCGCACCAAATTGTTGGTTTTGAATTATCCCAATTCACCGACCGGCAAAACGGCGACCGCGGAATTTTATGAGAAAGTCGTTCGACTGGCCAAAGAAAAACATTTTGTCGTCGTGCAAGATGCCGCGCATATCTTATTGACCTTTGATGGGCCGCCACGCAGTTTCTTGCAGACGCCCGGCGCGCTGGATGTCGGCGTGGAGGTGCATTCGCTAAGCAAGGGTTTTGATATGATTGGCTGGCGGATGGGTTTTGTCGCCGGTCACCCAAAGATCGTGTCAGCCTTTGCGGACGTCAAAGACAACAGCGACAGCGGCCAATTCATCGCCACGCAAAAAGCCGCCGCCGCCGCCCTGGATGACGATTCGATTCCCGCCGCGGTGCATCAAAAGTACAAACGTCGCTTGGAAAAATTGGTGACGACATTGAAGGCTTGCGGGTTTCAATGCGAAGTGCCCGGCGGCACCTATTTTCTTTATGCCAAGGCCCCCACGCACACGCAGTCGGGCGAAACCTTTGCCGCCGCCGAGGACGCGACTCGTTATTTGATCGAAAACTTCGGCATTGTTACGGTCCCGTGGGACAACGCCGGCGCGTTCCTGCGATTTAGCGTGACCTACGTGGCACCCACCGAGGCGGACGAGGACGCGTTGATGGAAACCACGCGTCAGCGTTTGGGTGACGCGGGTTTGCGATTCGACGGCTGATCGATTAATCCTCTGATCGATTGGATCAACCGGCTTTGAAGTAACCGATGTCGTCATCGCCGTCGCCATCGAAGTCGCCCACGACGGGTTGTGCCCCATCGCCGGCCGCTCCGCCATCGCCAATCGTCTCGGGCAATTCGATGCGTCGGTCGTTGCCCGTGATCCGCCGGTCGCCATCGGAATCGATGATCCAGACGTTGCCGCGGACCACGCCGATTTCGTCGATGCCATCGCCGTCGAAGTCGCCGACGATCGGTTTGTCGCCCGGTCGGCCAAAGCTGCTCTTCGCGTCCTTGGGCGACAAGCGGCCGTCACCATCGGTGTCCAAGAGCCAATTTCCGGCTCGAAAGACGCCGATTTGGTCGATGCCATCGCCATTCCAATCCCCCGCCAGCGGAGTGTCGGCATGGACGCCGTATTGAAAGACGTGGTCGACCGCGTCGGCGCGTAAGCCCCCGTCGACGCCGCGTTGCAATAATCGTTCGTAGTCGTGACGGATGGACTCGCGAGCCGGTCGGGTGTCGCGGGCATCCACTTTGCGGCGGCGGTGGTTGGCGGGATCGGGCAATCCCGGATCGCGGCGAATACGAGCCAAATCGCGTTCCCAGCGACGCCCAAAGATCCCCACATCGTCTTTTCCGTCGCCGTCCCAATCGCCCACGACGGGTCGGTCCAGCGGCGTGCCCAAACGGATCCACAAGTCGCCGTCGTCCCAAATTCCATCGCCATTGAAATCGACGTACCAATTGCCTCCGACAAAGATCACGGCTTCATCGACGCCATCGCCGTCAAAGTCGCCCGACATCGCTTCGGCGGTCGCATCGCCCAAACGCATCGACTTGGCAATCTCAATCGCTTCACCTTGGATCGTGTGTAAGCGCCAGGACCCGGTGTTGTGTTGTGCGGACCATGTCGTCCTGGGATTGCGATCGGAACCCTGGAGCTTG
Organism: Planctomycetota bacterium; assembly: GCA_039201055.1. GTDB lineage: Bacteria > Planctomycetota > Planctomycetia > Pirellulales > Pirellulaceae > Rubripirellula. The sequence continues at coordinate 2,539 of JBCCRW010000110.1, forward strand.
GACGGGCCGCTTCGAAAGCCGATCGACGTCGCGTTGGATTCATATTCTTGTTGCACCGGAGATCCATCCTCACCGGGCAGTTGCCCGCCATTGATCACGCTCAAGTGCCACGAGACGTCCCATTCGTCGATGTACTGCGGCACAAAAGGCGACGCTTCAAAATTGGCGAAGGTCATCAAAGGGGGCTGGCGAATGAACGTCCGCGGCGCGACCGGCCCGATCGATTCCGGCGTTTCGCGAAGTGCATCGATTTGGTCGATGGGCGGATCTTCCGGCGGCGGTGGTGGCGGTGGAGGTGGTGGCGCCGTGACGACAATTTCCGAAAAATTGTTTTCCACGCTCTGACCGCCGGGAACCAGCAGCACATTCAAAATCGCATCGGTGCCCGGATCGGTATCGTCGCTTGCCGACAGGGTTTGAATCACGATCGCTTGTTCATCCGTCAAGGCGTCCGCCGGATTGGCCGCGAAGCCTCCGGTGCTTCCCGCGGTATCCAAACCGTCGATGACCCCGTCGGGCTGCGATTGGTAAACGCTGTACGAACCCGGTCGCAATCCCGTGAACACGTAGCGTCCGCTGGCGTCGGTGAACACTTCGATCGTCGGCCCGTCGTAGTATCCCGGCAGGGCTCGCGAAGCCGCGACGGGACGACCCAGGACATTGCGCAATTGCACGCTTACCCCGGCCAGTGGCAAATCGTCGTTCGTCCGCCGGCCGTCACGATAATCGCGTAGGTCTTCGGGCGGGATGTCGCCGTCAAACACGATCGCATCGCCGTCCTGGAACACGTAACCCGACAAGATCGCCGGCGGTACCTCGGGGAAGTCGTAACCGATCGCCGGCAGCGCCGGTCGCAGGTTGATCTCCGAAATCAAATCTTCAACGCTCGCGTTACCGCCGCGATCGCCGGCAATCTGGCCGCCGTGAAAGTAATCCACCGGTTGGCTTTGCCGCAGCGAATAAACACCCGGCATCAAACCGGTAAAGCGGTAGTCGCCGGCATCATCGGTGGTGGTTTCACCAACGACATCGTCTTGAGAATCCAACAATTCGATCACGACGCCCGACAGCGGCAATTCGCCGGCATCAAAGACGCCATCCAGATCGATGTCGGACCAAACCGAGCCGGAGATTCCAGTCGGCGGCACTTCACAGAAATTCAAGTCGACCACGTCGGTGGCGGCAGCCAGCCGGACGCCCAAGCGATCCTGGTCAATCACCCAAGCCGACGACGCGTCGCCGGCAACCTGGCCGCCCTGAAAGTAGCCCGGCGGCTGGACTTCGACGATTTCGTAGTTGCCCGGTCGCAATCCGTCAAAGGAATAGCGACCGTCGGCATCGGTCACGGTCCGGGTGAGTTCTTCGCCGGAATCCAAGTCGCGCAGGATGACGACCACGCCGGCCAGCGGCGCTTCATCGGGGTCCCGGACACAATCACCATCCAAATCCACGTGAACCTGGCCGGCGATGGCAGCCGGCAAGATTTCGCAAAAGTTGTAATCAACAAGCGTCGCGCCAAAGCCGATCACTATCTGCGAAATGCGATCGGCAACCGAATCGTCGCCGCCGCCGCTGCCCGCCCGCTGACCGCCGTGGAAATAGCCCTCCGGCTGGTCTTCGACAATCGTGTAAGTGCCCGCGGGAAGTTCACCAAAGCGATAGCGGCCGTTCGCATCGGTCCGCGTTTCGGCCACCAGTTGGTCGTTTGAATCGTACAGCCGAATGCGGACATCGGCGATGCCGGTTTCGTCGGGATCCAGGACGCAATCGCCATCGCGATCATCGATCACCATGCCGGAGATCTCGGCGGGCGGGTCTTCGCAGAAGTCGTACCGGATGCCATCTTGCCCGGGGCCGACGGTGATCTCGGAAATCAAATTGCCGGATTCGGATCGACCGCCCAAACTGCCCGGTGTGGACGAACCTTCAAACCAAGCGTCCGGTTGCACCTGAGTGATGGTGTAAGTGCCCGGACGTAGATTCGCGAATCGATATTCGCCGGCGTCGTCGGTGGTCGTCGTGGCCACGACGCTGCCGGTTTCATCGCGCAGCACCATCGTGACGTTTGCCAGCAGCGGTTCGTCGGGGTCCCAAATGCAATCGCCATCCAAATCGCCGTGCACCCGACCCGATAGCGAACCGGGCTGCCATTCGGCAAAGTTGTATTCGACCCCGCTTTCGCCCTGTTTCAATTCGACGCGGATCCGATCGTTGGCCGTGATCGCGCCGCGGACTTCGCCAAAAATCGTGCCGACCGATTCGGGACCGTCGTACCATCCATCGGGCTGTGTTTCCGCCAGGATGTAGGTTCCCGGTGCCAACAAATCGAAGTGGTAAAAACCGTTGGCGTCCGTGGTGGTTTGACCGACGATGTTGCCGTCCAGATCGGCGATGCGCAGCGTGACACCGGAGATACCATCTTCGCCGGCGTCCCGCCTGCCGTTGCCCAGGTCGCTTGCACCGGCGTCACCCGAGCCATTTGCACTACCGGGGCGATCCGCGAAAACGTAGCCGGAGACCGACGCGGGCATCGCTTCGCAAAAATCGTACTGCGTCGCCGCGGCGGCCGCCGGCAAGACAATGTCGGATATTTGTGACGGTCCGGTCGCGACGCCGACGACCACATCGGCCAATAGACCGGGGTGCGCCGAGCCTTCGATGGTGCCCGGCGGATTTCGCTGTCGCAGCGTGTATTGACCCGGCGGCAAATTTTCAAAGCGATAGTGTCCCAGCGAATCCGTGCGTGTTTCCAACACCATCGACCCATCGTCGGCTTCCAGAAAGATCTGGACACCCGGGATCGGTGTGGATTCAGCGCCAAAGTGACCGTCGCAATCGCTTCCCGGCGCTGCCAGGTAGACGTGTCCTTCAAGCGTTCCGGGCGGCCATTCGCCAAAGTTGTATTCGATGCCCGTTTGCCCACCCGCCAGCGTCACGCCGGTGATCCGGTCACCGGGATTGATGGCCTGGCCGATAGTTTGACCGTCGACGGTTCCCGCCGCGTCGTCGCCGTCCAAATAGCCGGTCGGTTGATTCACTTCGATGACTTCATAGGTTCCGGGAACCAAATTGTCGAAGCGGTAGCGACCGTCGGCGTCGGTGCTCGTGAATTGTTCCGTCGTCGGAACCAGCGTTTGCACCGGAACAAGGCGAATTTGCACCCCCGCGATGCCGATCTCGTTGGAATCGCGAAGCGTGTTTTGATTGGTGTCGGAGTACACCGAACCGGAAAGCCCCGCCGGTTGGGCCTCGGCAAAGTCGTAGTCGATTGCCCGCAAGTCGCCCAGCGGAATGTTGATTGCCGAAATCACGTCGGCCGACGTTGCCACGCCGACATCATCAAAGCGACTTGAGCCAGCGGCGGCATTAATCGTGCCGGGAATAGCGGCGACGCTAAAGTAGCCGGTCGGTTGTTGTTGGACCAAGCGATAAACGCCCGGTGGCAGGCCCAGTGAGGTGTCGAATCGGTAGCGGCCGGTGGAGTCCGTGGTTGCCGACAATCCGGTGGCGATGAATTGCCCATTCCCGCCATCACGCCACAAGTCGATCGTAACGCCCGGCAAGATGGCTTCGTCGGCTTGGTGAATGCGATCCAAATTGTTGTCGACCCAAACGGTGCCCGAAATTTCGATCGGCTTGGCGACCTGCAGCGTCGTGCCCAGCGCCGCCGCCGATCGGTTGGGCCGGCTGTCTTCGCTGGGACCTTCATCGGGCGGTAGGTCCAAACCCAACAGCGATCCCGGGTCGCCAAAATCGTTGACAAACAACGCATCGGCCTGGGCGGTTTCGTAGTGCGGTGCTTCGAAGGTCGCGTCCAAAATCGAATCTTGAAATTCTTGTCCCGACGTGATCACGTCCAGGCGATCGTTGAAGACTTCCAAATCGACGGCGTTGCGGAGGATCTCGTCGACGTCCAAGGTGAATTCGAGTCGATCGCCGGCGTAGAAATTTTTTAGCCGCAGGATCAAATCCTGGCCGCCGTCATCCACCTCGGCCTGGACCTCGATCGTTTCACCGAACTGCGAAAAAGTCTCGACAACCTGAAACGAATGCGATCCGTTTTTGCCGCGCCCACCCGGGGCCGTATCGAACATTGGATCGCCGACGGACAAACCGTCGCCGTCCTTGTCGGTGCGGATACGAATTTCGGTCAATTCGGTTGCCGGGGCACCGCCGACAAAAGACAAAATGAAGCGGTCGCCGCGGGAATCGCCACCGACATCGTTGTCGGATTCCAAATAGTCGGTTTCCAAATAGACCACGCCGACACGAATCGGATCGGCCGCCATCAGCACGCGTGGTTCAAGCGATTCGGCGACGCGGACGCGTTTGACGCGATCGGCCCGTTTCCAAAATCTCATCCCATCACCCTCCGTGTTGGGTTCGTTCGGCCCGTGTTGGGTTCGTTCGGCTCAGCGACGTGGCGGCGATGTCGTTTCGTCGCCGCCGATCGCGACCCGGTCGACATCGCGCAGGAAGGACTGCAAGTCCCACCGGCGGACGGTCGCGTCGTAGCCGGCCGAAATCAAGGTTCCATCCATCGTCACCAACGATGACACGCTGCCCGAATGGCCGCTGAGGTTGGCGATGGTTTTTTCTTCCGATAAGTCAACAATGCGAATTTGATCGTCCGAGCCCGCCACGGCGACTCGATCACTGGAAATGGCCACGACGCTAAACAACCGACCCACGCCCAAATCGATCCGGTGCAATATCTGGTCCGTGTCGAAGTCATAAACGACGACGGCGCCGCCGTCGCATACCGACACCGTGCGAGGTGTTCCCCGTAATGGGATGATGGCGTTGATGGAACCGGGATTGATTTTTCGTTCCAAAAGCTCGCGACGATTTTCGAAGGCATGCAACCAACCATGGCGTCCGCCGGCCAAGATTCGTCCGTCCAGGTGGGCGATCGCGCGCAGGTCACCGCGCTCGCATTGGATCCGAACCGAACGTGGTGACCCGAGCACATAAAGTTGCTTGCCAAAACCGCCGGCGACCAGTTGTTCGCCCGATCGGTCAAAGTCCACGCACGCCAGCGCCGGTGTGCCTTCCATGCGTTGGCGAATCGAAATGGTTTCACCCACGTTCCAAATCAGCAACATTCCGTCGTTACCGACCGAGGCCAAACGCCGTCCATCGGGCGAAAATCGCACACACCGAATACGGTCACGATGCGCGGCCACATTGCCCATCGATTGCAACGTCCCGGCGTCAAAAAATCGCAGCCGCGAATCGGCCGCGGCCACGCACAGCAATCCCCGATCGGCGTCCAAATCCATCGCCAGCACCGGGCGGGGGGAACCTTCGGAATCGCGAATGACGATCTTTTGCAGAAAGCTCGGGTCGGCCCTTTGCAATTCGTTCGGGCTGTCGGGATCGGCCGCCGCAAGCCTTGGCAGGTCGAGGCTCCCGCCGGCCAAAATGCCGCCGGCCAGAATGCCGCGAGCCAAAACACTGCGAGCCAAAATCCCGCCGCCGGCGTTCTTGGCGAGGCTCGCGAGCCATTGCCGGCGGCTGCGGCCTTGCCGCTGATACGCGATTTGGCGATCCGATTGGTTTTGTTTCACGCGCATGGCACCTGCTTCGCGGACGGACGGACCCCGAGTTTTGGTTCAGTTCCCCTGTCCAGCTCCCTCTGCTCGGTTCATCGGCATGCCAAGCGGCATCGATTGGCCGAATTGTCCGGATTTTGCGGAAGCGACGAATTTGCGAATCACCCTTCCGAGCGATCCCCGCAAACTGCTACAGGCAAGCGGCGAGACCAATGCTCGCCCTATCCATCCACTTCGCGCGGCATCCGAGGCGGACAAGCTTCGGCCGCGTGGTCGTTCGTGCCTTCCCAAATATTCGGGGACGTTTCTGTGAATCGCTTCCGCCCGGCAACCATCGTCTTGTTTGTGACGTTGATCGCCGTCCATGCTCTGTCCCCTGTCCAATCACCGGTCCAGTTATTGGCCCCGCAGCATTTGTCGGCCCAGCAATCGGGAAATCGGCAATCGGGAAATCAGCAATCGGGAAATCGGCAGTGGACCAACCCGCAAACGCAAACTCGGCAAGCGCCGAATCCGCAGGCCAATGGCAATCGAAATGCGGTCGGCAAACGCAATACCGCCGGCAATCCAGCCGCCCGAATGGCCGCCGCCGGCAACCGAGTTCCCGCGATGCCGTTCCCCAAGCCCTCACCGCAGGCCGAAGCCGAAATGGAGCGGGTTTTGATTACCTGGCAAGATCAAAGCCGCCGCACGAAATATCTCACCCTGGGCTTCACCAAGTGGAACTACGACCTGTCGGGTTCACCGGACGCTCAGATTCCAGCGACCAAATCATCCGGCGTGCTCAAGTACGCCGCTCCGGACAAGGGTTTGTACGAGGTTACCGAAAAACTGTTTTACGCGGGCTTCGACGATAAAAACCAACCCCAGTACCAGCCCAAGGAAAATGAGTTGGGCGAAAAGTGGGTTTCCACCGGACAAACCGTGGTGGCCTACGACCAGACCGCGAAAAAGTGCACGATCTTTCCGCTCGCAAAGCATCTGCAGGGACAGGGCATTATCAACAGCCCGCTGCCCTTTGTTTTTAACCTGAATGCCGCCGACGCGCGGCAGCGTTATTGGATGCGTTTGATCAATCCACCACGCGAAGACTTGGTGATGATCGAAGCGTGGCCCAAGACACAAAAGGATCGCGCCGAATACAAAATGGTGCAGATTGCTTTGACCAAAGAGACGTTTCTGCCGGCCGGATTGATCGTTTACCACCCCAACTTTGATACCGTCGGCAGCCCCAACCGTGACATTTATGAATTTCGTGACGTCAAGCGAAACCAGATATTCGCGGGCATCCAGAATTTCATGAACGTCTTCGTCCCCGAAAAGCCGCCCAAGGGTTGGGAGGTCGAAGAGGACAAGAGTTTGATGGGCCAGGCCGCACTGCAGGGCGCTGGATTCCAGGGCACTGGATCACAGAACGCTGGATCACGGAACGCTGGATCACGGAACGCTGGATCACGGAACGCTGGATCATAGAACGCTGGACCATAGAAAGCTGGGCAGTAGCCCGGCGGCCGACACACCATCCGCCGCGGACATCCGGGTACGAAGTGTTCAAAGTCCCTTTCGATAACGCGTCTTTCGCTTTCGGCTGACGCAGCGGGCACGCACTCGTTCGACCTTTGATAAGGTCACGCCCATGCCCGCCACCATACTGATGGCGCCCATCGACACCGGCCAATTGATCCGCTTGTCGTAGCCGCGATCTGTGGCCAATCGTCCGACCAAAATCAGACTCAACAACAACGGTACCGTCGCGATCTGCAACCATGATCGTCGGCGGACCCAGCGGCGGTAGGCCATGAGTGTCGCGGCCACGCCCAGCAGTATTGCCGCCGATGGCAGCGTCGGCAATTCGCCGCGATAGCCCATCGTCGCGATCGCCACGCACAAAACGACGGTCAGCGCGGCGCTCAAGCGTCGCAGCCACGCCGCCCAGTACGTTTTGTGCCGGCCACCGACCAGCATCCAAGCCATCGTCAAAACGCTTAGCGACACAAACACGTTGAATGCCGGGTCCACATGGCGATGGCGCAAGCACCAGCCGAGCAAACCGGACGCCGCCACCGCCAACAAACTTTCGCGAAGCTCGGCGGTCAAGTTTCTCCAGTACAAGACGATTGCCAACAGCGATGCCGACGCGATGCACATCCAACGCTGCACGCCCCAAGCCGCGAAGACCTGGGGCAAGTCACCCCAAAACGGGATCGCAAAGACACCGATTGCCAGCGCGTGACGGGCACCCTGGATGCCGTTGATCCACCAAAAACCATACAGCATCACGACGGAAACCATCGTCATGGTGCGCGCCGACCCAAAGATCCACGGTAGCGATTGACCAAGCGGCATCGCCGTTTCGCCGGCGCTGGGGATCGCCAAGACCACCAGCAAGGGCGTCAACAACATCGCCAAATAAGTCGCGGGTTTCTCGCGGTCCTTTTTGCGATACAAATCCCAGGACGACAACAACACCAAAGCGCTCACGGCCAGCGGCCAAATCAACATCGCTTCAAATTGGATTGGCCCACCCTTGAACGCAAATGCCATCCAAACCGCATGGGCGCGTATGATGGCGACCACGACCAGGACAAAAAACAACGACAGCGGGTACAGCGGGAAACGCCACGGGGATCCGTGGTGCCGTAATCCCAGATTGCGTCGGCGAATGCCGGGGACCAAACCCAACAAGGTCACCGCGATCGCACTGGAAAATATCAACCCGGACCAACCGGACAAATCCTGCTGTCGCTGCCGAACCGATTCGGCGAACACCGGCGCGGCGGCAAAGAAGACGCCCAGCATCGCGTAATAGGTGACCCGGTACGTCATCGGTAGCCGCAATCGACACGCACGGAGCACAAATTCGCCGAGCAGCACACTGAGTCCCATCCCGATCGTCGCCATCAAACACGCACCGGCGCGGGATTGCAACGCCCATTCGTCATAGCCGGTTGATGATGCGATCAGGGCCAAGGGGATGATTAGGAACACGGTTCGAGCGTCCTGCCAAACGCCGGCAAGGCGAACGATGCCGACAACGACCACCGACATCAGGACCGCATAGAACGCCGTCCAGCCGCTCATTAACAGACTCCGGTGCAACAGGTCGCCCTCTTGTAAGGCGGCCAGCTGGATCCCGTAGATGATCAATCCGCAGCTGATCAAATAGAACGGGTTTTCCGTGTGTAAGAACCTTCGCAGCCCGCGTGGATGCGAAGCTTTCGCGCGAGCGAGTGTTGTTTCCTGCATGACCAAACTCCCACCATCGCCGCATTGCGATGGACCGCAAGACAAGACCCGGTCCGCGGGAATCGGTAGAAATCCCGCGGGAAAGCCGAGCTGAAAAGAAGAGGCGTGTTGAAAAGGAGTCCGGCCGGACGCAATGACTTACTCGCGGGGAGCACGCGAGGTTTCAGGCCGGCGGAAAACATGTTTGGTCCAGCGATAGTGCCGGAGAAAATTGGGCCAAGGGTCCGCCACGGGTAAGCGACAAGGCGCCAGCCGTCGGTCTCGAGCGCGTGGTACCGGCGGGTCCGCCACGGGTAATCGACAAGGCGCGAGCCGTCGGTCTCGGGCGCACGGTACCGGCGGCTAACGCCTCGCCGCTCACGGATACCGGCGGGTCCGCCGAGGGTGAGCGACCAGACGCGAGCCATCGGTTTTGCGGCGCAGGATACCGGCGGCTAGCCGCCTCGCCGCTCACAAATCGACAGGGCGTGACGCCACCGGCGATAAAACGCCGATTGCTCCAGCGGAAATTTTCAGTCGTCCGCCCGCAGCGTGTAGGACGCCCAGTGAACTCCGCCGGGTTCGTCGTACATATAAGCACCCGCGGGTGCGAAGTATTTTCTTAGCTTGTCGAATTCGGGCAATTGATGACGGTCCAACAATTCCGCCAAACTCGAAAGCACCGGATTGTTTTCATCGCGTTTGAGGAACGCTCGCGTTTGGTCCGACTTGAGCAGTTCGTAGCCCTGACGCAAAAATTCCTCACCGCGAACATACGAGATCATAAAAGGCGTCTCACCATCCAACATGCCTGACAATTCGCCCGTTGTGATTTGATAATCAATGTCGTCGAACAGCCGGTTGTTACCATCGCGGGCGGTTCGAATCAGCGTGTCGACCACGTCCAAGGAATCCGTCACGATCGCCCATCGATCAATGACCACCAAAGAGGGTTCGGGACGGCGAAACGCGGCTGGAAAATTCGGGCCCGGCCCACCCTGGCCCTGCGGTCCAAAACGATAAATCAATTGTCCGCTGCGGGTTTCCGGCGACAGCCACGATTCGTTTTTGTCACGCAGTTCGGCGACCATGGTTTTGAACTTCGCGGCGTCTTTGATTTCAAAGGCTTGGATGTTGACGATGCTGTTGACGCGAACCGGTTGGGTTTGCATGCGGCTGAAGACAAAACGTCCGGTCAAATTGGCGATCACGTCATCGGGCAACGAAAGTCCCGTGGCATTTTTGAAAGGTTTTTCGACGGTCTCGCTGAAGGGCTGCCCGCCCATGAACTTCATCACAATCTTGCCAAGATTCTCATACGCGACATCAAAACGCCATTTCACGGTGGTGTAGCTGACACAATCGGCGGGCACCCATGATGGCGGTGCGGTTTTTCCTTCGGCGGGGCGCAGGACACCAAAGAATCCGTCGCGGGGCGGATCGATGCCGATATGCAGGTGCGTGATGTCTTCGAAAAATTCGCCGCCTCGAAACGAACTGCCCGCGATCCCGCGTAAGCGTGGCAGACCCAGTTCTTCGATGATCGGCCAAATGAAGCCGGCGGCTCCGCCACGCTTGACCAGTCGTTCGACAATGCGATACGGATCGACGAAGAAGGTGGCCTGCGGACGCGTCTCGGCTTCACCCACGCAGCGGGAAATCAACGACACAAAGTCGGGTCGTTCGGCCAGCGTTTTTTCATCACTGCGGTCCAACAGGTGGTCGAGTGCCAGGCTGGCCGTTTGATTGCCGATGCCGACGACCAACGTGCCTTCTTGTTCGAACATTTCGATGGGCGGCCGGCCCGGACGCGGCGGCAGCCAGCGTTTTAGTTCCACACCGTCGACCTTGGTGTGCCGCGCGACATAGCCGCTGGATTCAGCCGTTTCGATGCCACGGCCGACCAAGTCCATCAGCCGGTCAAGGTTGTCGCCGGCGTCCAAAATAAACAAACCCGCGAATCCGTTTTGGCGGCGTCGCTTCTGGCGAATCCGGCGGCGAATCGCTTCATCGGATTCGTCGTCGTCGTCCTGTTCAAGCTGGGCCAATTGTTCGTCGGAGAAACGCGCCGGTAGCAGACCGGCGGCGATTTGGCCGTGCGGAATCGCCAGCAGTTCGTCCAGCGTGATGCCCAGTTCGCTGCCGATGCTTTCGAACAATTCGGCGCCGGTTTGATAAAAATCCGCGACGAAGGGTTTCAGTTCCGGGTCGTCCAACATCTTGCCCATGGATGTTCCACCCCACTCTTGGCGAATGTTTTGGGCGTCGGCGATGCGGATGTAGGCGAGCGTGTCGTCGGGCAGCAATTGGGGCGCGCCGGGAAACTTCGCTGCATCGGTTTTCGATGACGACCGCGGGCGTGAATCCTGGGCGGCAAGCTCGGGCAACCAGCCGCTGCCCAGCGTGCCGGCGGCGATCAGGGTGAGCCCGGCCATCACCGGTGCAAGAAGGCGTCGTGTGTTCATGGCTTTGCCGATTCTGTGTGTTTTCCGTGTTGGTGCCGTTGGACCTGCAGCGTATTCGAAGCCGCCATCGGTTTCTTGGCAGCCGAAAGCGAACGCCAATCAAACGTGACGCTCGTGCAGATTCACCCCGGCTGTTGGGCGGATATACCCGCGTGATGGGGCGCGGGTTTCAGTCGAAACCGGTTATTGAGCATTCGCTTGGGAGAGGCGAACGACTGTTAATGATTTTCTTCGCCTCGGAGAGGCGATCTACTGTTAACGGCTTTCTTCGCCTCGGAGAGGCGATCTACTTATTGTTTGTGTGGCTCAGCACGTCGGCCAAAATGTCGATCGCCATATCGATGTGGGCGGTCGTGGTCACAATCGGCGGCGGCAAGAAACGCACTCGCGTGGGATTTCCACCGCACAGAAACGCCAGCAACCCGGCGGCGTATAAATCATCGACCAACTTTTTCGCCGTTTCGAAACTGCCGTCGCCGGGCGTGAAGGCAATCATCATGCCCTCGCCCCAGGGCCCCTTCACCTGACCGGGAAATCGCTGGGCCAATGATGCCAGTTTGTCCGCAAAATACGCATGACGTTTCATGTTTTCGCCGTCGTCGCCGAAACAGCCGCTCGCTTCCATGCCTTTTAAAATGGCCAGACCGCAAGCGATCGACGCCGACGACCCGGTAAACGTTTGTGACAAAATCGGCGCGGTCGGGTGCAACGATTCTCGCCAAAGCGTTGCACAGGCCTG
>JBCCRW010000111.1:0-14475 GCA_039201055.1 Planctomycetota bacterium
CACCGAAACGCGTCGGTTCGGTCAGGCCCGGCCAAACATCGCATTGCCCGAACAAAAGTTGAAGTTCCGATTGGGTTAATAAATCATCCGACAGCGGACCCAGGACGTTGCAGGGACAAACTCGTTTGCCCACCAGCCGCGCCACTTCGACCACGCCGCCTCCGATCGACACGCCTGTATTCCTACCCACTCGATGCTGCTCGCTTGCGATACATGCCAATCTCGCGTCAAAAATGGCTGGGCCATGTTGCTTGAAAAAGGCGGGCCGCATTTGCTCGATTCCCGAGCGGCCTCGGTCCTGACTCAGCAGCCCGGATTCGAATGCGTCACGGCGTCGCGCGGCGGGCATCAACAGTGGCACGCAAGCTTCCGCTCGTTGCAGATCACCCGTGTTCAAACAACGGATCATTTCCGATTCCAGGGCCGCAAACGATTCGTTGTGCGCGCCCACCTCTGCCGGCTCCAAGCGTTTCAAACGCTCGACGTCATTTGCAACGAGTGCTTCCATACGAACTCGCATCCGCCAATCGCGCAGCCAATCCAATCGTTGCAGGTCCGTTTCACTGGAACCGGACATCACACTTTGATAGCGCCGCTGAAAATGTTGTACCGATCGTTCCAAGCCTGCCAAGCGATTTGGCGAAAGTGGTTTGGGCAATCGATCCGCATGCTTGGCCAAGATGTCCGGTCCCTTGGTTTGCCAGCCCGCCTGGTCGCTCAAATATTCGCTGAAGATTCGATCCGCCTTGGCCGTGCGGGATTGCAAGATTGGATCGACAAAGATGATGGCGGCGTCGGGATCCAGTTCAAGTAGTTTCCAAATGCGTTTTTCGTAGCTTTCCACGCGTCCGAATTCTTGGCTTTGCCCGTCGCCGGGCGATCGCAGGTCGCGCAGACATTGGGCCAGCGAAACGTTTGCCAACAAGCTTTCCGTAATGTTTGCATCGTCCATGCTTCCAACGGGAAAAATCTGATCCGCGACACTGTTGATGTCCCCATCTCGCGCACCCTCCGGATTACGTTGCACCTCGATCAAATGCCTGATTGCCCCGGCCGTGACCCTGGCGTGGCCAAAACTGCGCGGCGCGATCGGAACGAATCTGGCGGACCATGAGTAAACTTGACCGCTTGGGTGCTCCAGTCGGAACAGGAAGGCAAGCCATGCCGTGTCAACGCTCCAATCGCGAACGGATTGTGCGGGTTTGGCCGGGCTGGCCACTTCATCCAGATCGCGATCGGCAGAAAGGATCTCATCGAGCAGCAAAAACGCACGTGATCGGTTTAAATCGTTTTCGGTCGGCAAAAAAATCAAAGTTTGCGCGAGCAACAACTTTACATCCCACAGGTCCGGATCTTTGTCGAGCGCCAATTGGCAAGCCTCCATGGTCGCCTTGGCGTCCTGGCGGGTGATGCAGCGCTGGATCAAGCCGCGGACTTCCCCCACTGTCAAACGCTCGTTTTGTCGTTGCCGGACCGCCTCGCGGGCATCGGTGTGACCCGCCCGCAAACGCAATTCCAGCAAGCGGTCACGGTGCTCCGGTGTATCGGAAAGTTGGACAACGCGTTCTTGATACTCCACCGCTCGGTCGACCTCGAACAAGTTGACCGAAAGACGCGACATCAGTTCCAACAAATGCACATCGCGCGGCTTTTGCGACAACAAGCGTTCGATGATGGCGGCCGCGGCGCCCGGGTCATTGACGGTCTCGTGAACGGTCGCCAGCAGCAATCCCGTTTCGCGATCGCTGGCATCACGGCGAGTCCTCGCTTGAATCCGCGCGAGCAGGTCATTCACGCCCAGTCGCCGCTGGTACAAGGGTGCCAGCTGGACCAAAAGATCCTGCTTGGCATCCAAATCGCCGGCCATTTCGAAGGCCTGCCAATACAACTCGATCGCCTCTTCGGTCGCGTAACGCTCGGCCAATTTGGATGCCAGCATGCGGCGAGCCGACGTGTCCCGTGGGGCCACGTGCATCGCCCGGCGCAGGGCGTCGAAGGCCTCGTCATCCTTGCCCGCCTCGAAAGCGATGCGGGCGAAGGTCAAATAGTGATCCGGTGATGCCGGGTTGGTTTCGATGATTTTTTCGGCGGCCTCCAATGCGGCATCGAAGCGGCCCAGCTTGATTTCCAGTTGGGCAATCCGCTGTAAATAACTGCTCCGGTACCTCGCATCGCCGTCGGCCAAACGCGACAAGCCATCGATCGCATCGGACCACCGTGACTGTTGCTGGGCGATGTCGGCGGCGACTTCCGCAATCGACAGATCGCCGGGACGAATTCGCATCGCTCGGCCGATCGCCTCGGCCGCACCCGGACCGTCGCCCGCGGCGACTCGCATCAACGCCAGCCGGCGAAAGTCATCGGCCGACTTCGCAAGCGTTGATTGTTTCGCGATTTGTTGGCTTAGGTCGCCTGCGGCCAAGTGCGTTTGGACCTCGAGTGCAAAACACTGTTCACGATCCTCCGGCGTTTCGGCCAGTTCGGCGGCGCCTTGAATCGTGGTTAGCGCGTCATGAAAACGTTTGGCATCACCTAATTTTTCGGCGTAACGCAGCCGCTGTGCAAAGTTTAAATCCAACTTGGCGGCCTGCTCCCACGCCTCCAGCGATGGGTCGTCCAAGCCAAACGTGTCCAGCACCTCGGCCAGACGGACCCAGGATTCGCGGCTGGCAAGTTCGCCGGCGACCATTGAACGCCAAACTTCCAGCGCCTCGTCGGTGCGTTTCAAACGAAACAAATACTCGCCCAGATACTCGCGGTACTGTGACGAATCCGGTGCAACACGGATCGCTTGCCGGTAAATCGAAATCGCTTCGTTGGCGGCATCAATCGATCGCATCGATTCGGCAACCCTGGCAAGCATGACGGGATCGTCGCGCCGAGCATCCGCTAAACGTTTCCAGATTGCGATGGCACGCTCGTTTCGCTGCCGTAAATCAAGATCACGATCGTTGGCGACGACATCGCCCCACTGCAGCAGGACATCCGGATTGTCGGGTTCTTGCTTGGCCCATTGTTCATATTGCTTCGCCACGGCGGCCGAATCACGCATTCGCTTCAGCACCGCGATCAGATTCATCCGCAACGGTGCATTCTCGGGTGCACGTTGCATGGCGTCTTCCAAAACACGACGCGCCTCATCCAATCGTCCGGCCTGGCCCAAGATGTTGCCCAATCGAATCCGCAGCGGCAAATCATCCGGTGCAGAAGCAAGTTTTTTGAAATAGTAATCCGCCAGCGAACCATAATCGCCGGCATCGAGGAAGCTTCCCTCCAATCGGTCACGGACATCGCGGTGCCGCCAACTGCCGGGACGCAAACGAGACAACAGTTCTTCGAATTGTTCGCGTGCCGGATCGACTTGCTCCATCTTTAACAGCATCGTCGCGGCGTTGATCTCGGCGTCCAATTTTTGGTCGGGGCTTCGCGCGATGTTTGCCAATTCTGCGTAGCGTTCTTGGGCGGCGGCGTACAACGATTGCCTGGCCAGTGCATCGGCAACCTGGGATCGGATACGAAAATCATCGGGGATTCGTGTTTCAAGTTCCCGCCAAACCTCGAGGGCCGCGGCGGTATCGCCGCGACGAATGTGCGTCTGTGCCAGCAACGTGTAAATGGCCAGGATGTCCCGCCGAGCCGGTTCGCGATCGATCGAACGTTTCAAGGCTTCAATGGCCCTGTCGCTTTGGCCGAGCGCGATCAAAGCCCGCCCCCTTTCGAAGCGCACCAAAGCATCTTCGTTTAGGTTTGCTTCCGCCTTGCCGAGCGCCGCCTCGGCCGCCACATCATTTCCCCGTCGTGACTGCAACAACCCGACCAGAAACCAGCGTTTGCCGCGTTCGGCATCGCTGATTTGTTCTGTTTCTTGATCTTCGTCGGTCTCTAACTTCTCAAGAAAGTCATCCAACGATTGATTTTGAACGTGATGCGCATACACCCGGTCCAGCGCGACGCCCCGTCGGGGTTGTCGCATCAACAGTTCGGTAAATCGCTGCACCGCGACGGTATCGGCCGTCTCCGGCGGTTCGCTTGCCATGACGCCGGCGACAAAAAAGCTCAAGACCCACTGCAGACAAAGCCACAGGAATGACTTACGAGGCCGTGCAATGTCCATGATCCACTCCACCAAGGGTTCTTCGGTTCCACCAAGATACCAACTTTGCGTCGCGCACCGTTGAAGTCATTGCAAGGCCATTCCGCTCGGTCGCTACTTCACATCGATCGCTTTCCGATAGGCATCCACACCGCCGACCACGGGAAGTTCCAAATACGTTTCATCCAAATCAATCGTCAATTCGGTCCCCGGCTGGGGATGGAGCGTGAAGTCGCGGTCGCTGGAAAAGATCATCCAGCCAATCTGCTGGCCCGCCGAAATGATTTGGTCATCCGGCTGCAAATCGAATTGGACATCATAAAACTTGCCGGGCACCAACGGCTCCGATTCCGTCAGCGAACGATGGTTTTGCGGGTCCGCCCAGCCACGGGTAATAATGTTGTCGGTGATTCTTGCCGATCGCGATTCTTTCCAGGGCAGCGAAACCAGCCACACCGATAGATTCGCCGCCGGCTTGCTGCTGGCCAAACGGATGTTGACCTTGGGAACGCCCGACAAATGCAGCGGTTCCTGCAAGGTTTCGCTGGCGTACATCAGCCGATGCGACGTCTTGTCGGCTTGGGCCAGCGTCTTGCCGTCAAAGGAATAGTTGTCCACCAGTGTCTCGCGGGATGTAGCGGCGTCCGCCTTGGTGTCCGGATCGGAATCCGCGATCCGCAGCTTGCCGATTTCCGGCGCCTCAGCGATGGGGCGGAATCGAACCAGCTTGGATTCCGGATGCGGGTAATCGTCATACGCGGTTGGTTTGTCACGCGCGTCTTTTTCCCGAACGATCCAAGCCTTGGGGTCTTTTTCCACACCGTTGTCCACGCCGCGAAGATAGCGAGTGAACCAACGATTCATCATTCGCATCGGTGGCGGCCCGCCGTGGCCGCCTTGATGGTAAAAGATCTGGACCGGAACATTGCGTTCCTTCAAGCCTTTGATGATGCGGTAACTGTGCTCCGGAACCACATTCCAATCATTGAAAGCGTGCGCCATCAGCACGGCGGCTTTGACACCGTCTAATTTGTTCAGATAATCGCGACCCTTCCAAAAGTCGTTGTAGTCACCGTCCTTGCGATCAAAACCATTCCGCATCTCCTTGTCGCGAACTTCGCAATCACAATATTCACGTCGCGCTTCGTTACCGCTGTGAATGTAGTCATATAAGACATCAATGTCCTCGCCGATGTAGCCGCCGGGATGGCGGATCAGACCGTTGGACCTGTAATAATGGTAGTACGATGTGTTGGGAGCGATCGGAATGATGGCTTCCAGACCCGGCACGCCGGTGGTTGCCGCCGCCAAAGGGATGGTGCCGTTGTAGGACGTCCCCATCATGCCCACCTTGCCGGTCGACCAATCCGCGGTGACCGGTTCGCCACCTTCGGGCTGCGTAAACCCACCTCCGCGGCCACACAACCAATCAATCACGGCTTTGGGGGCGAGTGATTCATTGTCACCACCGACCGTGGGGCAACCCTGTGATAATCCGGTGCCGGGGGAACAGGAGTGGACGACGGCGAAACCCCGCGGCACCCAATCTTTAAGGTGACTCTTTGAAATGATGGGGCGGCGTGAACGTAGCTTGGTCGCCGGGCCAATCTTACGCTCCGGCGGTGGATCACCCAGTTCTTGTTTTGGGTCCCAAAAGAACGCATCATCATTTTGTGCTGTTCCCGCATAGTAGGGACTCGACGCGTAAATCACGGGGACCTTCAAGCCGCCGAATTCGGTTTGCGAAGGGCGGGTGACCGCGACATGCATGCGGTCCAATTTTCCGTCGCCGTCGGAATCAAATTCGGTTTCCACCCATAGATCCTGGCGAATCCAATAATCCGGGTCCGCAAACGCTTTGACGATTTGCGATTGGCCATCCTTGATCACCGGCTGTGCCTGGTTCGCATCCACGCGGTCTTGGCCAAGCGCCGGAGCGAGCATTCCCGCAACGGCGAACAGCACGGCCAGCGGAGCGAAACAGACTTCGAACGAGCGGCGAACTTCAAACGAGCGAAGAATACGATCAAGCATGCGGTGCAAATTCCTTGGAAAGACTCGGGAAGCGGGCGGGGCGCTGAACCAACGGTTGCATCAGCAATCGCTACGGGAACGCGAGTTTACTCGATCAGCGTTTCTTCAAGATTTTCCAATCGCCGCATCATCCTTGTTCCCTAAATCCCGCCACGGGTTCCCAGACCGCCCACTTGTCGCAGGCGGCATCGTCGGCTCTATTGAGTATGGTTCTCAATAACGCCCCGCAGCTTGGTTTGCTTCATGTCCGGTTTGTCTTTTTGCCGCAGTATTTTCGGCTTTTTCCTTGTTCTTTTCGTTCCAGCACTCGCCCATGCCGACCTCGTTTGGTCCCTCAGCGGCGTGGATAAGGACGCGATTCAGGGCGCCGCAACGCCCGGTGGTGGACAGGTCTTCGACATCGTGCCTTCACCGGGAGGTGTGTCGCCGTTTGGGATCGCCACCGATTTTGACGGCGGCGACATCTTCTGGTCCGATTTCACGTCTGGCACGGCGTCCATTTTTCGACGCGACGGCGTATCGGGGGCGATCACCAGTCAGGGCATCACTGGTCTATCGTTCGGTCTGGCGTATCACCAGGGCAACGACGAGTTGTTCTGGACGCGAGGCGGAAGTGTTTTTCGCGGTGCCGAGGACCTGTCATCGCAAACTGAAATCATCAATTCGGTTTCCAACGCACACGGCATCGCGATCGACGAGGTCAATGGACGCCTGTTCTTCACCGATTTCTCCGATGATGTGATTTATCGATCCAACCTGGACGGATCCGACTTGACGCAGGTTTTTGATGCTCGCAGTGCGAACGGTGGCAGCAACACCGCCCCCCGCGGAATCGCTTACGACGCGGCGGGAGACCATGTTTACTTTGTCGACTCGACCTCCGATATCCTCGGCCGCATCGACTCGGACGGGTCGAATTTTGAAGAACTATTGGACCTGACGACGGTGATCGGCGGTGAATCGTCGAGCCCTTTCGGTTTGGTGATTGATGACGGGCGACTGTATTGGAGTGAGGGTCGAAGTGGCCAACGCGGGATTTATTCGGCCGATCTGGACGGTTCAAACGCGGGTCTGTTTCTGGCGACTTCACCGGATAATTCATCGCCATTGGGTCTGGCAACGATCGCGTCGGTTCCAGAGCCGGGTTCGGTGACGGTGCTGTGCGCGGCGATCGCGGCTTCGGGTTGGATGCGTCGACGAAAAATGCGACGGGCGAGCTCGATGGAGTAGGTTCCTGTTGGAATTTCGGAAACGTCAATGAATCTCCGTTCCCTATCGCTGCAGCCCACCCAAACTTTACTCATGCTCTGTTTCGCTTTCGCCACTGGCGTAAGTGGAATAGCCGCGGAGGTCTTGGTTGTCGATTCGCTGCAGGAGCGGGTTCTGCTGGTCGATGCGTTTGACGGTTCCATCATCAACGAGAATTTCATCCGCGACGATACGCGGATGCAAACGCCCGTCAATGCGATCAACAGCGGTCGCGGAACGATCTTTATCAGCGACGCATTGTCCGATGCGGTTTTTGAGTATGGACGCGACGGCTCATTCATTCGAACCGTTGTCGGAAGCGATTCGGTCGACAACGTTCGCGGTATCGCGGTCCACCAAAACAGTTTGTATATGACGATCGGCGCGGGCGATCTGCGCGGCACGATCCAACGATTCGATTTGGCGACCGGTCAACAATCGACCTTCATCGGAAGCAATCTGGAAAGCCCCTGGGACATTACATTTCGCGATACGGATATATTGATCAGCGATTCGGGCCTGGATGACATTCTTCGATTCGATCAGGACGGTAGTTTCTTGGGAACCTTTGTTGACGGAGATTCGATTTCGCCGAGCCTACAATTTCCGCAACAAATCAACCAAAGAGACAACGGTAACTTGTTGGTCGGGGGATTCTCGTTGCCGACTAACCTGTACGAGTTTGATGAGGATGGCAACTTCATCGACACACTGGCACCCGGTCTGGGAGTGCGTGCGGGGATCGAACTGGGTACCGGCGAATATCTGTTTTCGGCCGGCACTCGGCTTTCCGCCGTGAACCCGGAAAACGGCGAAATTCGTACCATCGTCAATGACCTCAATTCCAACTTTCGCTTCCTCGAACGAGATGTCGTCCGGGTTGTGCCCGAGCCGGCGAGCGGGCTCGCGATGCTGATTTCGGCGATTGCTGCCATGGTGTACCGACGGCGATGGGTAAAACCTTATCCTAAAGTGGAAGTCGGCTCGTAGTCTGTCGCGACTCAATTTTCGGGTCGCCGGACTTCGCCAGAAGCCGGATGCTACCGCCTCACTTTGATCGCAATTTTGGCCCATGAAGATTCAACGCATCTCCGCGTTCCAGGTTGACCTTCCACTCAACGAGGGTTCCTATCGCTGGTCCGGTGGGAAGTCGGTTTCGGTTTTTGACAGCACCATCATCCGCGTCGAAACCGAGTGCGGCATGACGGGTTTCGGCGAAGTGTGCCCGCTGGGACCGTTCTACTTGCCCGCCTATGCCGCCGGTGTGCGTTCCGGGTTGCAGGAACTTGGTGAGCACTTGATTGGGATGGACCCACGGCAAATCGGGGTCCTCAATCGACGCATGGACGCCGCCTTGAAAGGACATCCCTATGTCAAGTCGGGCATCGATATCGCCTGCTGGGACATTCTGGGAAAGGTCAGTGGGCTTCCCGTTTGCACGCTGCTGGGCGGGCGTTTCGGCGATTCGGTGCGTCTGTATCGCGCGATCTCGCAACAGGATCCCGATGCGATGGCACAAAATATCGCCGGTTATCGAGACCAGGGATACACCCGCTTTCAATTGAAGGTTGGCGGTGATCCGGATACCGATATTTGGCGCATCCATGCCGCCCGTGAGATCCTGCCCGCCTCGCACCGGCTTGTCGCCGATGCCAACACCGGCTGGACCCAGCATGAAGCCATTCGCGTGGCACGGGCGATCAAAGACCTGGATGTCTACATCGAACAACCCTGCGAAACGTATGAGGAGTGCCTGGCCGTTCGCCGACACACCGATCATCCGTTCATCCTGGATGAAAACGTCGATAGCCTGGCCATGCTGCTGCGGGCCAAGGCGGACCTGGCGATGGATGTCGTGAATCTAAAGATCAGCAAGTTGGGCGGTTTGACCAAGGCCACGCAGGCACGCGATTTGTGCGTTTCAATGGGCATCGCGATGACCTTGGAGGACAGCTGGGGTGGTGACATCACGACCGCCGCGATCGCACATTTTGCCCACAGCACGCCCGAAGAATTTCGCTTCACCAGTACCGACTTCAATAGCTACGTCAGCGTCAGCACCGCCGATGGGGCGCCCCATCGGCACGATGGATTCATGCAGGCCAGTCGCGAAAAAGGTCTGGGCATCGAACCCAAAATGGACGTCTTGGGTGATCCCGTTTTGGAAATTCATGGGATGAAGTAATCACCGGGCTTCACAGCATGGCTTTACCGAGCGCCACCAAGAGCACCACCAACGTCCCACCATCAAACCAGGTCCATCGGTCGCGATTGCCCGCCAGCCGAATGTGTTCGATCAAGCGACCCGTCGGGCAACCCAGACGGCAATACGCCATCGGGATCACCGCCGAAATGGCCAAGGTGCCGATCGCAAAAATCACGCTGACCAGTGACGCCATGGGCCACAGGTAGGCGTGAAACGGCTCGATCGACGAAACATCCAAACTTGGCTTCCACAACAAAGCCAAGTAGGCGGCCGCCAAGGTCAACGCGGGAATCACGGACAGCACTTTCCCGAGTTTCGCGGGCAGCAAAATCCGGCGTTTGGATTTTGAAGTCGGTCGAATCCACTGCTGCAACGCACCGTGTGGACAAAGATGATTGCAATACGGATTGCCTCGCGTCGTCGGCGGTAAAACCATCGCGACCGACGTGATGCCGATCAGCCCGATTGCCAGGTACCACACCACGCCGGACGTTGCCCATCCGGCAACCAGGGCCAGCGAAACGAGATTGCCCGTGTACAGCCCGATTGCCAAAACAACGCTTAACAACCACAACCCGCGAACGATGCGGTTGCGCATCCAACGCCGCGACGTCAACAGCCAAAGCAACGCCAAGCACCCGAGCGTCAATCCATCAGCGCTAGAAAACCGAATCTTCGATGCGGCTTGCTTGATGTTTGCGAAGAACTCCCGCGGCTTTGCATCGGCCAAATCGTCTTTTGGATTTGCCGCCGCTGCCAAGCCGCCGCGATCGCGGATTTCCGCCGCCGTGCGAACAATGCTGCGCGCCGCCGCCATGCTGGTCATTGTCGCACCCGAAACGCCCTCGATTCCTGCCACCTCCAAGTCCAAGGTTGCCAGCGATTCCAGCGGCTGGTCGATCAGCGGCGGCCAGAACGAATACTCCGTCGGCACGTATCCAACGTAGGGATCATTGTCCAAGGATGATCGCAGCCGCGGCTTGAGGGATTGATGCTCGGGTGTAAATCCCAGTAACCATTCCGACGGACCCTGATATCCGATTTCGTCGTCCGCAAAAGGGCCCGTGCGAACGACATAGCCAAGCAAGGCTTCGGAATCATCTTTAGCGATCGCAACCGGATCATTTTTGCAAATCATCGCGTTGGGGAAAAACCGGCGTGCTTCGTCAAGCGTGATGGGTTTGGGAAAAACCAGCGAGTTCCAGCGATGATCCGGTTGTTTGCCCAGCCGCACGAAAATCCCTTCGGCCATCGCCAAACTGGTCAGCGTCGCGCCGCTGACGCCGTCGACATCCAACGCCCGAACGTCTTGCCGTTGGGCTCGATCGGGTGCCCGTGGATTCCAAGTGAGTCCCTTGAATTGGTCCAGGAATTCAGTCGATCGCTCAATCGCCGCTACATGTTCGTCGGTGTCGTGGCTGTGGAGCACGCGAACGCCCAGGATGCGATCTCGTGTGTCCATGACCAACAAGGCTTCGGTGGGGCCGCGGTAGCCGACGATGTCCCGGGCTTCGGGCAGCGTGCGAACGGCGTAACCGATCGTTTGTGGTCCGGCGAGAATCTTGAAGCGACCGCGCGAATCCGATTCCGCTGCAATCGAAGTGGCCGACCCAAGGACTTCAAGTACCCACTCCAGCTCCGGTGCAGAAAGCGGTTCCGAAACGTCGGCTATGCCACCGGCGTCGCGACGATGCGGGCTGGGCAAGAGCGCCAGCAAGGTGATGACGATTGTGATTCGGACGGCGTGGACAAAGCGTATTTTCCAGCTGCGGTTTGTACCTCGTGGGTGCGAGCGTTTCCCGGTGGCTTGATTCACTTCATGCCGACCCCGTTTTTTTCCTTGCCGACCCAGCTTCACTCGGTGCTGACCCAACTGATTGCGTCACAGTGGACCGTACCGCGGGCGCCGTCGGTGCCGATGGTCACGGTCATCTTGGTGTCCGGTGGGATTTTCCAGGGTCCCAGTTCGATAATCGAATCACGATGTTCGGCTCTCTGGTCGACGCGGAACGTTTCTGTACGTTTGCCCGCGACTTCAATGCGGACGGGAACGTTTGTGCCGCGATTTTTGTGGCTGCCGTTGTACAACCGCAGCCGGAAGGTGCCGCCTTCCTTGATCGTCGTGGTGAAGGTCGCCGTGGCTTTGGAACCCGCGGCCGCGTAGCGATATTCATATCCGACGAAAGGCTTCAGGCCCGTACCGACCTTCCAAGGTCCCTTCAATTCGGCATCACGATCATCCATGACGATTCCGGGAAGCTGGCTGGGGACCAGACCCGGCGGCGGGCCATGCTCAGGTGCAAGTGGCAGCGCGTCATCGGGGATGGTGATCGCCGCGTGGATGTTATCGCGTCGGGCCTTGCCGGGCAACTTCAGCAGCGTCAGCAGTTCTTCCAGGTAGCGATCATAGACTTCGCGTGGCGTGCATTGGTTTGCCGTGCAAATCGACGCCGCTTTGCCCACGACTTCCCCCATCATTCCGCAGGTCTTCATGACCCGAACGGTGCCCAGGGCTTCGTGGGTCACCGAGACGCAGCGGCCGGCCATGAATAGGTTCTCAATGTTGCGGCTGTAAAAACATCGATACGGCACGGGGTATCCATAGGAACGGTCCACACGACGGTCGTGCACGGCGACGCTGATAAAAGGATTTTCGGGATACTTTTTGCTGTATTGTTTCTTGGGATAGTGCAAATCGATCGACCACGTGCTGGGGACGCAGCCGTCGGGAAAATCGCGTTTGCTGACCACGTCGTCCTGGGTCAGCACCACGTCGCCAAGCAGGCGTCGGCTCTCCCGCGGACCGCCCACATAGGCGACCCACGTCAATTCGGCATTGGGGTGATCGGCGGCGCCGTCGCGATTCTTCATGGCGTTGAACGCGCCATACACGGCGCGCAGATTCCAGTCGCGAATCGCTTCGGCTTCGCCAATGGGGTCGCGATCAAATCCGCTTTCCCAAAACCATTGACCGTGAAAGTCTCGCGGATAGGGGAAGTCCGCCATGTTCAAATCCAGCGTCCACGACATCGCTTCGACGTGCCGGCTGGCGGGAAACGGCTTGGCTTGCTTGGCGTTATCCCACCGCCACATATTGCTCATGCCCATCCGGCCGGCGGGCGTCATTTCCAAATCCGCGCCGGCCCATTTACCGACCCATCCGTGACCGGTGCAATCGACAAAAAACTTTCCCGCCACGCGTAAATCTTCTCCGGTGCGAGTGTTCAACACCGACACCGAATCGATTCGCCCGTCGCTGTCCAAGTTGCCCGAAGACATTTGGACCGCATAGGCGTGATGATGAAGCATCAAGTCAATGTTCTTTTCCGCACGGACGATTTGTTCTTTCTGCTCGTCGCCAAATTCTTCGTAGCGACCGGGCGACTTGGTGGCGTGATCGCAAAACTCTTCGATGATTTCGCCGATGCGAGGAAACTTGCCGCGGCGGATGTTTCCCATCGCCCATACTCGAACTTCACTGGACCCGTTTCCGCCCAACACACCGCGGTCCTGGATCAAGGCCACCCGGCATCCCATTCGCGCCGCCGAGAGCGCGGCGCCCATGCCGGAATAACCGCCGCCAACGACCACCAAGTCATAGCCATCACGAACACGGGGTTGTTCGGACAATCCGAGTTGCTTGCGTCGCCAGGGCGAGAGGACTTGATCGATGGGCGGCGGTGTGAATTGCAAATCACGGGTCAGAAAAATGGCATCGCACCGGCCATCAAAACCGGTCAGGTCACGCAGACGAATTTCGGTGCGGCCGGATTCCAGTTCAGCGATGCCCCCGTCCTGCCAGGCCCAATCGACCGACTCGGTGCCAAATGTTTTTCTCAGCGGCTTGCCGTTGACGACGACTTGGAATTGTCCCGGCGATGGTTTGGCGTTCCATCGAGCCACCCAGTCCATCGTTCGTACCCAAACACGGTACCGACCCGTTTCGGGAATGTCGGCAGCGGTCACCGCATCGGCGACGGGCGTGCCCAAACCATGAGCGAGCAGATAGGGCGAACCCATTTGCTGGATGAACTGGGTATCCAGCTTCCAGCCGCCATGGTCATCGAACGATTCGGTCTCGATGAACACCGAATCAATTGTGTCGGTGGCGAAAACGGGCTGCTGTAGGTTCATGCATGCCAGCAGCGCGAAGATGGCGACGATTGCGAGTCGCTGGAGAGTTTGACGCGAGGTTGTCTGCATGGTTTGTTCCCGCATTCGACTGGTCCGTCGTGGTGTTTGAAGCTCCAGGCACAAGTTTAGCCCAACTCGAGACGACCGTTTTGAATGCAGGAAAGTCATTGTCCTCGCGAAACAGCTTCGCGATGTCAAAGTCTTCCCGGTTACCCGCGATTCTGGAGTACCCCTGCACTCCGCCCATTCACCAACAGCCCAACAACGACAATTTCCGAGTCGGTGATATCGTAATAAACCACGGCTGAAATCAGTCACGCGCGGTGTAATGCTTCAGCGGACCGCAGGTCAAGATATACCTCGTCGACAAGCCGCACATTCATCGTGCTTTATCAGCATCGAGTCGATCGCGAAGCTCGCCGAGTGTCATGCCCGATTCCGGGTCCTGACGGTAGTCTTCCATCCGACAATCGAATTCACCTTTCACCTCGTGCCCTGGCGCTGGAAGCGTGCCCTCGGGCAGCGAATCCCATATTGCCTCTGCGATTCGAAGGCGGTCCGACACATCAAGGGAAACGGCATCGGATATGAGTTCGTCGGCGGTCATCTGTTTCTCCGTTGGCATGCTGCACAGCTCATGATTGTAACGTCTGGCCGTCGAATAATCGCTCTGGGCCGCGGCAGCACAGCAAATGCGCGAGGGCAACGCTTCAGTCTGACAACGCTAGCGACCAATGCATTCTCAGGGCGTCAGCCACCG
>JBCCRW010000112.1:0-14421 GCA_039201055.1 Planctomycetota bacterium
AAAAAGCTGACAGCAAAAACCGCCAAGTGGGTCCCTAGCAAGCAAAGGAAAACGACCCAGCTTTTTCGCCGGGCCAAGCCCGCACGGAGCATACCGGCAAGATCCGCGATCTGCCGTTCGATGCTATCGAGCCGCTCGGCCAACTCCACTCGATCCACGTCGGTCGAGTGAGACTCTTGTGTGATGGTCGCCGATGGCGACGATTCGCTGTGGGGCTCCACAGCGACATTGTCGGCCGCGTGACTTGGAACTGGTGAGTCGACGTGCTTTTCTGCTGCTGACATACCAGTCGCCCACGAGTCTATCGGCATCCAATACCGGGCAGTAAGTGCACCGATTTCCGGCCAGCAGTATGTTCCAGCGTCGCGATCGCCGGCAAGTCAGTCGTTCGCGAAACCCTATCCCTTTCCCTGGTTTTCGGCCGCGTCGCCTCGCCGCTCCGCGGCCATCGCCAGCCGCATGGTTACCAGACCGGCTAACACCGACGCCGCGCTGTAAATCAATGGCGAACCCGCATATTCGTCATACTTGGGATTGAAATAGACCATCACGAACAACGCCGATGCCATGAAGGCGGTTAGCGAAAGGCCGAGGTAAACGAGATACGCAGCGTGAGCGGACGAGGCGTTCATCGGACGGGATTGGGGAAAGAGGGAATGAAACCAAGAAGTAAATTTTTGACACAACAGCCGCGTCGCGGCGGACGCGGCCGCTGACATCGCAACGGACAAGAAACGCGATTTTGGCACGATGGTGCGACCGGCTAAAACACGGCAGTCCTTTCGCCGAATTTCTTGGCCGATTTCACGGTAAACGGCTGCCGCCACGCCGATCGCGATCTGACACCGACCCGGCAAATAATGCATCCCGGCACCGGCGATGCGATAATGTACGTCGGCCAAAGCCAGCACCCGTTCGACCTCCGCTTGCACCCGAGCAGGCCGGGCGTCGTCGACGTCACGAATGCGAGGCAAATACACGCGGCCACGATCGGCGTCTTCGCGAACGTCGCGTGTAATGTTGGTCAGTTGCATCGCCATGCCCAACGATTTCGCGTGACGCCTGGCGGCCGGATTCTTGACCCGCATCACGTCGCACATCATCAAACCCACCACACCGGCGGCGTGGTACGCGTACCGCATTAGCTGCGAATCGGATTCGATGGGACGCCATTCCAAATCCATCCGCATGCCCTCGATCAAATCCAGAGCCAGGCTTGTCCGGACGACCCCGCCTTCGATGAGCGGCTGCACATATCGCGATGCGGGATGCAAGGTCGGTTGACCACGCTCGATACGCCACAGGTCCTCGCGAAGTTGGCTTAGGTGTTTTTTGGCGTCCTCGCGAGAAGTTGCATGATCAACGGCGTCGTCACAGGCTCGACACCACGCATACAGATCTTCAACATCGCCGCGAATTGAGGCGGGAAGGAAGCGGGCCGCAAACGAAAACGAACGACTGTGTTTCGAAATCGCCGTCGTTTCGCCTTGTGAAATGGCTCGCCCACGGCGCGCGGTGATCGTGTTCATTGGGGCACCTTGAAGTCGCTGGCAACCAGATTGCAGGTTGCCTTGGCCGAATTAATCACGCCGGGAACACCGGCCCCCGGATGCGTTCCACTGCCGACGATGTACAAATTGGGAATCGCCGACGATTTGTTGTGCGGCCGGAAATAAGCGCTTTGATGCAACACCGGCGCGACGGAAAATGCCGATCCTTGGTAGGCCCCCAATTGCTGCTGGAAATCCAACGGCGTGAAATCTCGTCGGGTCACGATGGATTCTCGTAAACCCGGCAACTCCGTTTCCAAGGATTCCAAAATGCGATCCCCGTACTCGCCGGCGACCGCGGGCCAATCGATGTCCGCTTGGCCCAAATGGGGAACGGGGCTGAGCACATAAAACGCTTCTCCACCCTCGGGTGCAAGCGAAGGATCGGTCACCGTGGGGGCATGCAGGTACAAACTGAAATCTTCGGGCAAGGAATGTCCCTTGAAAATGTCATCCAGCAAGCCCTTGTATCGATTGCCAAACAAAATCGTATGATGCGCCAAATTGTCGAAGCGACGGTTCGTGCCGAAGTACATCACAAACAGGGACATCGACCACCGCATCCGTTCCAGTCGCTTGGTAACCTTGGCGGCACGGGGCTCGGATCGGTACAGCGCCCCGTAGGTATGGTGGATGTCGGCATTGGAAACCACCAAATCAAACGTTTCGGCGGGCCCATCACCAGCGTGGATGCGGTGACGGCTTGCGCCGGGGCTGCCGGTGCCCGAATTTCCGGACACAAGATCGATGCTTTGCACCGGAGTTTCCAGGCGAAGTTCGCCGCCGAGTTCTTCGAACAAGTTCACCAGACCTTGCACCAAGGCCCCGGTGCCACCCCGCGGGAAAAAAACGCCCCACTGCCGCTCGATCCAGTGAATCAGTGTGTAAATGCTGCTGGTGTCATAGGGATTTCCACCAACCAGCAGCGGATGAAAACTGAACGCTTGGCGAAGGTGTTCGTCGTGAATGAATTTGGACACCGCCGTGTAAACGCTGCGGTCGGCGCGGACCTTCATCAACTCCGGTGCGACGCGAATCATGTCGTGGAACCGCAGAAACGGCGTCGCACCGAGTTCGACGTAGCCTTTTTGAAAGACCTTGCGGGTGTAGTCGGCAAAGCGTCGGTAACCATCGACGTCGCGGGGGCTGATCGACGCGATTTGTTCAACCAAGCGTGGTTCATCCGAGACGTAATCGAATGTCACGCCGTCCTTCCACTGCAGTCGGTACATGGGATCGACGGGCAGCAATTCGACATAGGCGTCCATCTGGCGGCCGGCACCGCTGAACAGTTCCTCGATGCAGTGCGGTGCGGTGATCACCGTGGGCCCCGCGTCAAAGGTGTAACCCGCGTCGCGGTAGACGTAGGCACGACCGCCGGGAAGGTCACGGGCTTCGTAGCAAACGGTTTCAAAACCCATCGTTTGCAAGCGAATCGCGGCGGCCAAACCACCGAAGCCGCTGCCGACAACCGCCGCACGCCCACGTTTTGGACCTGCCGCGACGGCGCCGGCTGATGCGCTCGAGGCCTGGCCAGCTGCTTCCAACACGCCACCCATCAATCGTCTCCGCCCGGCGAAACGCTGATCGACTGCCTCGTGGGAACCGCAATCGGATGCAGCGAATGACGAAGATTGGCCAGCGCATCACGATCGACGATGTGCTCGGACAACAGACGTATTTGTTTGTCGATGCGATGCTTGATCAGGCGGTCCGCCGCTTGGCCGACCCGCGAGACCAAATCGTGGGCGATTCCTTGTAAATTCGACTGGGTATCCCACGAATTATCGCTTCGCCGACGGGTCTTTAATTTTGCCAATTCCGATACCGTCCAGGCGGTATCCAAACGCTGTGCCCACACCCACGGCCAAGTAATCCTTTCATGACGCAAGTCGTCGCACCGGAGTGCGTGAGCCGGCGGGGTTTCTGCCGGCGTGAGGGCCGCCAATTGGCGTAGTTCCTCCAAGTCGTTTCGCATTTGCAGGGTCATACCGCAGCGGTAGGCGAACCGTCCAATCACCCGCAGAAGCGGACCACGGGCTCCCGCGGCGATGGCCCCCATGGACATGGCAAGCGAAACCAGGCAGCCGGTTTTGTCCCGGCTGATCCGGGTGGCCACGGCGGACCAATTCGCCATCGGTACCTCGCTCAACTTGGCCGCCAAATCCAGCGCTTGGCCTTCGTGGCAACGGCGACCCGCCGAAACCATCAACGACAGCAATTGGCCCCGGCGGGCCGGCGGCAAATCCGATGACGAGATTTGCTCCAAGGCCCGAAAATACATCCAGTTGCCGGCGTTGATCGCCAACGGAACCCCGATCTGGGCGTGCATCGCGGGCTGGCCACGACGCACGGGGGAATCGTCTTGAATGTCGTCGATGACCAGCGAACCGGCGTGCAGGCATTCGATCGAATCGATTAATGCCGCCGGCGGATCGCCCGCACCGCCCGCCATGGCGTATCCGCCACGCAGCATGGCCTCACGGATACGTTTTCCCGACTGGCGTAGAAAGCTCTCGCAGGGTCCCAACAAAAATGCTTGTTGGAGGTCGTCGGTGACGGTGGTCGGCGGGATCAACATCAGCGGGCCTCTTGGCTGGGTACGGCGTGGCTCTGGGGCATCACGTGGCTCTGGGGCATCACGTGGCTCTGGGGCATCACGTGGCTCTGGGGCATCACGTGGCTCGGGGGCATCACGTGGCTCGGGGATATCACGTGGTTCTGGGACATCACGTGGACCGGCGACGCCATGGAACGCGACAAAAACGACTTGAGAAAACGAAACGGTTGAAGCCCGCCGGGTGGGCGGCCCACGACGATGCGAAAGCCATCGCGAAAGCGAAATTGGTGCGAATAAAATCGTTCGATCGCGGGCAACGGAAGCACTCGGTAAAAACGTCGAAAGATTTGCCAGCGATGCGTCGGGCGGACCAGACGAAACAGCAGTCGATTCAAAAATCGGCCAAAGCTCGAACGTCTTTGGTGCAATTGGGCAAGCTCACCAACCGCCGCCGGTGCGTCCTCGATGGAGTGCGAAGCGATGGTTTCGGCCAACTGCACGGCCAGGGGAAACGAGTAACCGGTGGCCGCGTGAAACCATCCGCCACGGTAGCCCGCCGCGATCGCCTGGCCGGCCTCCGGTCCCGTTGGCTTCCACTCGCCGGACATCGGCATCGGTAGCACGCCATGTTCCTCGCGAACCACTTTCCACTGATGAACGCCGCGCTCATCAAGGTACTTTCCAACCGTTCGCAGGCATTCCTCGCGATCCAAAACCGAAGTGTCTGAAAACCGCGTGTCCTCGACCAACACCCTGCGAGGCTCGAATGGCAGCGAGTAGATGAATCGGAATCCATCGCTCTGGTCGACGCGATCGTCCATGATCAGCGGATTCGAGGATGGCCAATCCTTTTCGGTTTCGATTTCAAAACCCCAGAATTTTTGGTAGCCACATTGTGAAAACGTGTCGCGTCCATCCCGCGGGCCGCGGCCATCAACGACAAGCCTTCCGCGAATCGTTCGGCCATCGCTCAGACGAACCCGATCGGCACGGACATCCTGCACATGGGCGTTCAGCTGCAAAGAAAACAGCGGACTTTCGTCAGCGAGTGCCTGAATCACCTTGGCAAAATGGGTTGACGAAATCGACGAATAGCCCAAGTCGATCTGCCGATCCTGGCCGCCCAGGTGCACCCGATAATTTGGCCAGCGGGCATCCACCAAGTCGCCGACCCACGCATCCGCGGTTTCGCTCAAATCGCCGGGATGAAATGACCAGGTGTGTTGGCCACCGAGAACGTGGGCCCGTTCCAGCATGACCACGGACGCACTGGGTTGGTGGTGGCGGATCGCTAATGCCAATAACCCGTTTTGCAGCCCACCACCCACCAACACGTAGTCCGCGTGCTCCGGTGCTGTGACATCGACTGCGGTTCTGTCACCTGCCGGGACCTCAGGATCAAACATAACCCACCTTTGTTTTCGAAGACGATTGGACTTTCGGCGGCAGGGAACCGTTCGCTAACCCGGCCGCCGGCGGTAAGATGGTCGCCGGCGGTAAGATGGTCGCCGGCGGCAAAATGGTCGCTGGCGGCAAAACGGCGTGCAGCACCAAGTGAGGTACCGCGATCGCTGACAGGCCAATAAACAAGGCTTGAGCAATTCGCGCGTCCAGCGAAACCTCGTTCATTCCCGATCGGGATGCAAACGCCGCGGCGCCCGCGATTAAAGCCAGGGCGGCGATCGACAGTGGTAGCAATCGCCAAACAAGTGCCGTCGCTGAAAGGTTTGTCTCGCGACGCAACGACTGGATTCCCAGCACCGAGTGCCAGCCACAAAAGTAGATTCCAAAGGAAATGGGAATCGGCGTGACCGCGAACAAACCGATGAAAATCGAATTCCGTAGGGCCATCGCCAACTCGCCTCGTTTGACGGCGGCCAACATCATGGCCATGAGTGACGTGACCAGCATGGGCCAAGCGAGTAGATAAGTTCGATCAACAACTTCAGCGGCATCCAAATTGGAACCGCTGGGCAGGATCGCGGCCAAGATCATTCGCATTTCTTCGGGCCGAAAGATCGTGGGTACCCAAATCACCAACCCGCCAATCGCCGTTGCCACGACCGTTTTGCAAATGCGATCGACCGAGCGTTTCATGGGATCGTGCGTTGGGCTGAAGAAAGCGGGGATGTGGTCCTCACGGCCAAAATGCCAGGCGGAGACCATGAAAAACAGCAGAACCGTCCAACGTGGCAGGACCACCCAGCCAAGAACGACGCAGAGACTGACAAACAGGTACACAGCGAAGAACAAAGGCATCCAAGCCCGCCCAAAACGGGGTTCCAAGCGGCGGCGTCCGACCCAATGATCGAGGCCGCCGTGGGGAATTCCAATCAGCGCCACCGCCACAGCCAGGCATCCCCAAACCGCCACCGGTAGGGTGGCGACCGAGGATACCGAGCCCAGCAAGCTCGCCAGGATGGCGATGCTGCTGAGCGAGCAGATCAGGCGGTGATGCATCACGATCAGGCCGGTGCGGCAACGGCTTCTCGGGTGTACTCAGGTGTATCGCTACTCTTCGATCGTGCGATGAAGTAGATCAACACACCAAATCCGGCCTTGGCGGTCATGTCGGCAATCGCATACCCAACCTGCAAATACACCACGCCGCTGGCGTCGACGGCAGATTCCCCGGACTTTGCGGCGAGCGCTTCCGGGGTTCCACCCAGTGCGTAGGCGATCGGATAAACCGCCCAGGTGATCAGCAAGACCAAGCGAGCGATCTTGATTAATCCTTGCGCGGCTTCGGGCTGAGTATCAAGCGACTTGGTTAGTTCAACCCACAACACATAAAGGATGTAGAAGAACGGCACGGACGACAGCGCACCCCAAATCACGCGGGCGGTCCAGCCGTCGGGATTGGAAATGATTTCGCCGGGATAGCCCAGGGCGATCATCAGTGCGGCGGCGATGACCAGTCGGGTCAACAAGCTGCGTGCTTTACTTTTTTCCAAGCGAAGCACGGCGACCAGTTCAACCATCAACAGCGGCACCGTCAAAATCCAATCGGCGTAGCGATAGAAATCGTTGAAGGCGGGCCCCTTCGCGGTGTAGCCGGTCCCGTCACCCATCAAAGTGTACGCTTCATGCCAGGAGTGGCGGATCATGAAATAGTGGTACGCGGCGATCGTCACGACCAAGCCGGAGACCATCAAGGCGGGCCGATAGGGTGCATCGACGGTCGAACGGGACATGAACAAGAAGAGGGCCGTCGCGCCCATTGTCGCGACGGTCATCGAGAAAATATTGTCGACCGTGCTGTACTCGGCAATCGAAAGGTCGGGCATCGTCGCGGCCAGCAATGGCACTACGTCAAGCATGAGAAAACTCCACAAGCAAAACGGGGGAACAGGGGGGGGTGGGATTGCGGCGGCACCCAAGTCCAAGCGACTAAATCTGCCAAATCCGCCAATCCCGTTAAGGTTTCCGATGGTGGATTGTGCTTAGCTGTCAATAGGCAAAAGTGCCTTTCTGGGACGAGAATTTTTCTGTAATCGACTCGGGAGGAAGTCATTCTTCCTTTACGAGTGAATTTGCCGCCCCGCCGCTCTTTTGGGGGCCGTGCGAGTTAGGCTGTTTTTGTTAGGTTTTGCAGTGGTCGGGGCGGTTTCACCGGGGATTTGCGGAACGCCGATCGCCGTCGCTGAAAACTTCCAAAACTGTCAAGTCAAACCACTCATTCCGTCGGCTACGAACTCCCGTCGGCTCCATGTCCCGACGCGGCGAACATCACGGCGCGTCACTTATCCCATCGCTTCTTCCATGCACCGAATGCTTTCCACTCGGGAATTCGCCCAGGCGCTGGGCGTTAGCGAATCGTCGGTCCGGCGGATGGCCGATGCCGGCGAGTTGCAAATTCATCGCACCCGCGGCGGGCATCGTCGCATCCCGGTGGCCGAAGCGGTGCGTTATGTCCGCGAGACTCGGGCCCGAGTCAGCCGCCCTGATCTGTTGGGGCTGTCGGCCGATCCCGGAATGATTCCCCGAAAAAGCTTCGATGATCGCATGCACCGCGCGTTGCTGGAGGGGCATGCGGCGCAGGTCATTTCGCTGGTCCAGGGGATGTATGCGTCGGGTGTTTCGATCGCCGAAATTTGTGATGGCCCCATTCAAGCGGCGATGCAGCGAATCGGCGACCAGTGGCCACATGATCGTCGCGCGATCTTTGTGGAGCATCGTGCGACGACGCTGTGCATTCGCGCGTTGCATCAACTGCGCTCGGCCATGCCCGATCCCGATGAAGCGGCACCCGAAGCGATTGGCGCCGCGCCGGCAGGCGATTCGTTTTCGCTGCCCGCGGTGATGGTCGCGATTGCGCTTCACGAATGTGGTTTGAACGAAACCTGCTTGGGGCCCAACACGCCGATCGATGTGGTCACCGATGCGGTTGAAGACGAACGCCCCGCACTGGCTTGGTTATCGATTTCGGTGCCCTTGGCTTCACGGACGGCCGAGCGACAATTGTTGCAACTGGCCGAAGTCGCCCAGGCCAGTGGGACGGAATTGATCATCGGTGGCCGGCACGCCAAGGATGTCCAAGTCCCCCCCGGGACGGGTATCCGAGTGCTGCAAGACGTCAGCGAAATGACAGAGTTCGCAACGGATCTGATGAAAGCACGGGCGGACGCCAAGGCATAAATGTTCCGCAGCGGTCACGCCGGCGACCGTGTTCTGCGGCTTGCGCAAAACGCTTGCTTTCCCATCGGCGCGGTGCCAAATTGATCAATCGAAAAGGCTTATCGGGCGGCCCCTGCGGGTCCGCCTAGCCTTTGTTGGGCCATTTGCGATCGATGTGACGCGATCTCTACCGCAGGCTTTTCTGGGTCGGAACTTTTCTGTAATCGAAATAGGTTGAAAGCGTTGGCAAAGGCAGCGGGTGATGGGCTTGGTGCGGGCAGCAGTGGCGATCCAACACATATCAACGAGACCATCGCGGCACGACACCCCAAGATTGCGGAACTGACCCTAAGACGTTGCTACGGCGTCGACGATGAAACCTATCAACAGGTTTGTTCGGCAAGGCAGGGGATTGCCGGCGGTCCCCGAATAGGTGAATTTGATACTTATAGTTTTCATTACTCCTTGCGGCAGCAAGGCGAGACGATTGGGGCGATGACCATCACACGCCCAGCGGATGGAAAAGTCGATTGCCAGGAATTTTATCCCGAGTTGTTGCTTTCCATCTTTCGGGATGAATTGGTGACTTCGTGTCGGTTTGTGATGGCGGCCAAACGGCATCGTGGGTACGCGTTGTTGCGCTGGATGACGACCAGCGTTTGGCGGGACCAAGTCTCGCTGGGATGTCGCGGCGCGGTCATCAATTCAACCCGCGATAACGCGGGTTTTTATCGCCGCATGGGGTTTGATTCTCTGCCCGGTTTTGAATTTATCCACCCGCAATTTCAAACCGACAGCGAGGTGCTTGTGCTGCGCGCCGACCCCGCCGAACAACCCTATTTTCGTGACGCCTTTGCGGATCTCGATTCGGTGATTCCGGCCAAAACTTGGGCTCGCGTATTGGAACGTGCAACTTTCCAAAAACATCAAAAACGAATCAATAAGCTTACGGGCACCATTCTTTCTTATGCGGCCGGTTCACAATCTCGCGACCCCCATGGCTACCGCGTTGTCGATGGGGCCGATGCGACGCGGATCGGCGAGATTTGCGTCTTGTTTCCTCGGGTCGCGACCTATTTGAACGATCGGACCATGGTCCTGCTTGCATATCCGGCGACGCTGGGCATACAAAGCCCGGGAGTCCTGATCGACACGTATTTGCATCCGCCGACATTCATTCGTGCCATCCACCTTGCGAGTTTGGAGGAACGACCCGTCATCCTGGCGGCACAACCCCTGATGGGTGCCGATTTGATCTTGCGGGCTTTGGCTGCGGGAGTGCCCTTTCCGAAACGGATGCTTTGGGCAAGTGGTGGATACGGGTTGCCGGAGTCTTTGGAGGACTTTGTGCGTCGTCGCTTGCAGGCTGCGGGTTGCCAGCTCGAGGTGCTGCATTGCTACGGTACCGCGGAAGTGGGGCATTCCCTTTTTGTGGCCATGGAACGATTGCCCTCAGGAAGACCGCGTTACCGAAAGGCGGCTCAGCATGTGCGAACGCGGATGGATGAGGACCGATCGCGACTGGAAGTCATCACCGATTCGAACTCACACACGCTGGACGACATCGTGCGACAAGACGGCGAAGATTTTGAAATCGTTCCGCAGGCCAAACGCGTGTGCGAGGACGTGGATCGCGAATTGGAATCGTGGACCGATTGGCAATGGTCGCGTTGGACCGGTCGTGTCGCGCGGGTGGACGGAAAGTGGGTTGTCCAGTGCCGCGAGGACGTCGAAGTTCCCACCCGACATGACTCCGCCCGTGAAAAACCGAGCCAACGAGAACCGACCGGGGAAGATTCAGCCAGCGAAGAAGTTTCCGGCGAAGCTTCCGCGGACAGGATCGAGATGGGCTTCCATGAATTTTTCTCAGGCCATGGCGGCTCGATCTTGACCAAGCCGGAATGGGGAATTCAGGCGATCAAAACTTCGGCGGCACCTTCGGAATCGGCCCGCTCCGGCAAATCAAACGCCTGAACCCACTTCATCAGGCGAATCGTCCAAGTCAATATCGTTTGCTTGCGACGCCGATTCAGGCCGGCGATCCAAGACTCGCGGGTCAAGCGGGCGATGTGGGAAACGTTTGAACATTGCACGTAGCGCTCGGTGAACACGTTGGTCCCGACGCTGGAAAATACATGAATCGGGAATCCGACGCTGGGTAGACGCGCTCCGTTGCACCGGAAACCGCCCTCGTTCAATCGAATCGAATTGAGCTCGCTGGCGGCAAAAGACGCCATCTGAAAATCACTGCCCAGGGGGTCCTTCGAGAATCTGGCGATTTGCGAAATCATCGTGAAGCTTAAATTTGATGTGATTTGATGCCAACTACCGCGCGGGGTATCAGCGAATTCGCAGACCGAGTCCAGCAGAAGGTGTTGACTATTTTCGCAAAGGTCGTCGCCCCGGATGTCCAACCATTTCAATTCGCCGTGAACAAAGGCATCGAACGCCGCGTGGGTCAAAGGCAACACAACCGAGACGCCGAATTGTTCTTGGCCGTCGGTCGCGACTTGGATGGTTTCGGGCAAGCATCTCCACAGGTCGACGTAGCGTTCGATGTACCGGTCGAGATCCTGGTCCAAAATTTCATCGCCCCGCCGATAGACTTCGCTGGGCGGCTGGGCTGATGTCTTCCGCAGATGTTTCTTCCAGTCATGCCGCATCCGCAGCAAGAGATTTCGAACTTGCTCGGGCCGTGTACACGTCGCTTGCGGTGGAACTTGAAAGCGGCGGCGGAGCATCCCGGAGACGTTCCAGGGAATCTGTTGAAAGGCGTCATCACGGGTGACCGCTTCATCGACGGCAAGTTCGTCGAATTCACAGCCCAATGCGTCGGCGATTTGCTGGAGCGTTTGTGGCTTGAGGGTACCGCGACCGGATTCGGCAAATTGAATGGTGCGTAGCGAGACGTCGGCTTGGCGAGCGAGTTGTGCTTGAGTCCATCCCTTTTGCTTGCGTCGGCTGGGAATGCTTCGGTACTCGCGTTTCACCTTGCGCTCCGCTTTTTTTCTAATTGCTAATTCTTTGCGCGTGCGTTGCGCACGATGGCTGCCGATGTCGAGACTGGGGCAAACGTCACGCCCTTCGACCCGGCGCCGTTGATCGTTGCGAAAGCTTCCGCTTTGGTTCAAAGCGAAGTTTTTCGCGGGGGAAAATCTCGATCTTCGGGCCCGGGTCGAAGGGTCGACGCGACGAAGATTGGCATCGTCCATTGGGGACCCCCAAGTGCAGCAAACCAGCGGTTTATTTCTCGGGTAGTCTCGGCGTCCCTCCCGGGGCGGGTTTTGCCGCCCTTTTGGTGGATGGTTTGTGAAATTTTTGTGGGTTTTTGTGGATCTTGAGGATGAGTCGATTTGAAATGAGTGGGACGACGAATCTCATTTTTCTGGTTTCACGATTGACTGCCCTCGCTGATGCTTCGCCGAAAAACCCCGCGCCACCAAATGTGGTCCGCGTACTCGCTTGAGCAGCGAGTCTTGCTTGCCGGCGACGCCGGTGCGGCCGTCGCCGCTGCCAGGCCTCCCGCACCGGCCGATGTTGCCCCGCCGCCCCTGCGAAGCGCTGATTCATCAATGCAGGAGGCCCAGCAAGTCCAAGGTGCCAAGCTGGTCTTGATCGATGCGTCGATTCGCGATGCCGACATGCTCCAGCAGGCGGCCGACGCCGATGCCCAAATCGTCTTGCTCGATCCCAACCGAGAACTTTTGACGCAGATCGATGCCGCCATCACCAGCGAAGAAAGTGTGATGGAAGTTCACTTGGTGACCCATGGCCAAGCGGGAGCCATCCGTCTGGGCGATCCACGCATCGACTCGGCCACCATCATCGATGCCGCTAACTTGCTGCGGTCGTGGGGCCGGCACCTTCATGCCGATGCGGACATATTGCTTTATGGATGTGACGTCGGCGGGACGGCGGCCGGTCGCGAATTGGCCGACGCCTTGGCTCGCCACACCGGAGCCGACGTCGCGATTTCCATCGATCGCACCGGAGCGATCCGTGAGGGAGGCGATTGGGAATTGGAACATCGCGTTGGCGTGGTGGAATCGGATCTGGCGCTGGCGACCGATCGGCTCGGCGATTGGCATCAAACGCTGGACGTTTCGGTCGTCGCATTCGGGACGACCGGTGAGGAAGAGTTTGACTTGCAAATCAACGATGTCGTGGTGGCCCGTTTTAATGCCGGCACGCGGGCAGAAACGTTTGTCTTGGAAACGACTCAGAACGTTCGCCCGCAAGATGTCAGCGTGGTCTTTACCAACGATTTGTTTTTGCCCGAGCAGAACTTTGACCGCAACTTAATCGTGCTGCAGATCGACATTGATGGCCAGACGTTTGTCACTGCTTCGGACACGGTCCGATCGACCGGTACTTGGCGTCCCGGCGTCGGCGTCGTCACGGGACGGAATCTGGGATTTGTGCTCCAGGCCAACGGCCAATTCGATTACGGCCAATCGGGTCCTGAATCGGTTCTGGTCAACGACCAACGCTGGGTCACCAGCGACCGATCACCGTCAATTGGGGTGTCACCATTTACGGGTGATTTGGTCGTCGGGCCGACGTTCACGGGGTCGGCGTTGACGGGGCCGGCGCCGCTGGCCGCCGCTTACTCCTTTGTGCCGCTGCTTGGCGGCAGCGACTACCAGGCGCAGTTTGACGCGTCGTTGTTTACTCAGCCCGGCCGCGAGAGCCAGGGATATGTGGGCTTTGATTTCTTCAATGAACAGGGGATCGAAATAGGGGAAGCCATCACCGTCTTGGACTCTGCTGCGATCGGAAGTTCGGAACCGCTGGGTTCGGTGAACCAGGATTTGGGTTCGGTGAACTTGGATTTCTTTGTGCCGCCGGAAACGGCTTTCGCCACCGCCTGGGTGGCGCTGGTCAATACAAGTGGTGACCCGCAGGCCCACATTCGATTGAGCGATCTGCAGTTTGAGCGGATCGATGGGGGACAGGATTCCACGCCGCCGACCGTGTCGATCGCCAATTCTTCGATTGAATTTTTTCCGAATGATCCGTTGGGTCCAAGCGAACCGTCCGTGACCGTGGTGCTGTCGGATGATTCCCAGCCGCGCGCCGATGGCAACAGCCGCTTTGCCGTCGACGGGGATGCGTTCCGCATTGCCACGCCGGCCGGTGCAGTGGAAACCGTTCCGATCTTTACCGGCGGGATCGACGACGAGACGGGTGACGAATTTGTCATCGTCGGAGTGCCGTCGTCGCCCGGTGACACCTTTGAAAGCGGCACTTATGAATTGCTGATTACCGAGGGAGCCATTCGCGACCTTGCCGGCAACGCCACCGCGGCGGGACCGGCCGGGACGTTTTTCCTGGATGTCCAGGACGGCCCGGCCGACCCCAACGACGTGACGCCGCCGACGGTCGAATTGCGGACCGCGGTCGTCAATTCAGACCGCCCGGAATTCACCGTCCGGGCTTCGGACAGCCAATCCCCGATCACCTTCAATCGCGTCGGGGAAATTGTCGTGACGGGGCCAAGCGGCGATCGGGTTCAGACATTCGGCATCGCGGGTGGAGCCGGCGAGAATCCGCAGAGCCTGTTCGAATTGTTCGTGCTGGGTGAGAGCGGTCTGGCGGCGGGAATCTACGCCGTCAGCGTGGAACAGGGCTATGTCATCGACCAGGGCTTGAACGTGAACCCGGCCGCCGTGCTGGGCACCTTCGAATATGTGA
>JBCCRW010000113.1:0-14415 GCA_039201055.1 Planctomycetota bacterium
CAGTGCAAGACCGCCAGCGCCCCAGCGTCATCACAATCCCCCGACATGTCGGTATCTAAAATAATGCCTTCACCAAATGTCCACCCGAGTGGCCTCGCGATGAAAAAGCAATAGACGGCGAGAGTCAACTTTCGCATGTGTTGAAACAAAGGGTTGGATTAGAAAGGATCGCGGACGCGTTTCCGGGGACACCTTCGCGCGTTTCCGGGGACACCTTCATGGGCGGAATTCTGGGTGGGACAGTGTATCGACCCACTTCATGTTTGTGGACAATCGGCCCATTCACCAAATTTCTGTAGCCCACTCTAGACGCCGACGACAGACATGAATGCTTTTCGCGTGCTCGCCACAATTTCCTTATTGCTTGTGGGGAACACGCGACTGCCCGCCGAATGCCCCGATGGGCATACCGCGCAACCCAATCGGCATACCGAACGCTCCGATGGGCATGCCGCGCAACCCAATCGATATTCCGTGCGGCAACTCGGTTCGGCCTGGACGGCCATTGACCCCCATGGCCAGCCGGTGTTCCTGGTCGGTATCAACCACCTTCGCGACACGGTTCCCCAGAACGTCGACCGCGAGACGTTTTATCGATCCGCGCTGACGAAAGTTCGATCGTGGGGCATCAATCACCTTGGCTATGGCACTCCCAAGGAACTGCATGACGATATGCCATTCATGCAAGAACAAATCTACACCTACGGCAGCCAATTCCGCACCCGCGACCGATTTGAATACGTCGATGTGTTCGATCCAGAATTTCAACGCAAGACACGTGAGAAGGTTCGCGTGGTTTGCGAATCGGTCAAAGATCATCCGAATCTGATCGGACACTATTGGACCGACACGACGCGATGGAACATTGACGTCGCCAGGCGACTGCGGGGCAAGGACTGGGTCAGCTCGATTCGTCAGTTACCAGCCGATGCACCGGGGAAGCGACGCTATGCCGATTTCCTGCGGCACCGTTACCACAACGACGTGGCGGCTTACACAAAAGCCTATGGACACTTGATCGCTGACTTTGACGACATTCGTGTGTTTGACTTTCGCGAATTTGATCGCGACAACGCTGCCGGCCGTGCGGACGACGAATCCTTTTTGGGTGTCATCGCAAACGAACTGTACGGTGTCATTGGCCGTGCCTACCGCGATTTCGCGCCCGGAGTGCTGCAGTTTGGTCCGCGTTTCAAACTTCACGATCACCCCGATGTGGTGCTCGCGGCCGTGGCACCGTGGGTGGATGTGATTTCCATTCAGCCGGGGCCGGAGGTCG
Organism: Planctomycetota bacterium; assembly: GCA_039201055.1. Taxonomy (GTDB): domain Bacteria; phylum Planctomycetota; class Planctomycetia; order Pirellulales; family Pirellulaceae; genus Rubripirellula. The sequence goes on from JBCCRW010000113.1 coordinate 1,280, forward strand.
GGCCACGTCCTGGACCGGGTCGCGACGAGCGAATTTTCGATGGTGAGGCGTTTGATCGCATCCATGATTTGACTGGAAAACCCATTCTGATCTGCGATCACCGCGTCAGCTTTCGGACCGCGGAAGCACCGGTCACGTTGTGGCATCAATTCGCCACCCAGGGCGAGGCTGCGTGTGCGGCGACAAAATTCATGCTGGCCGCGGCCCGCAAGCCCTACTTAATCGGGTATTCGCACTGCCAATACATCGACAAACGCAGTCCCGAGCGGGGTAATATGGTGAAGCCCGGGTTTCTACGCGACGACGGTACACCGTATCGGGTCTACGTCGACGAAATCATGGAAGCGACAAAGAAGATGAAGCAGCTACACGCCACCAAGCTGGAACGATGACGGTCGAAGCATCCGCAACCCATGAACCGGGGCGCGATCGGAATTCCTTTCTCCGAGGTCAGTTTTTCAGAGGCCAGTTGCGATGGGCTGGCTGTGTTCGTTGCGACGGGTTTGCTGCAGTGTTGCTTGCGGTTGTTTTGGGAATTGCACCGATACCGATCGCGGCCGAAGACGTTGTCTTTGAGACTTTGAAGGCACACTGCATCGATTGTCACGACACGGGCACTGCCGAGGGCGGCTTTGATTTAACGAAGCTGGAAACCGACCGCGGATTGTTGATCCGTTTCCGGCAGGCCGAACGGGTTGTCGAACACCTGCGCGGTGGCACCATGCCGCCCGATGGACCGACGATGAGCCGCGACGAGATCGCGATCGTTCGTGCGGCGATCCAAGACCGAATCGCCAGGGCCAACTGGGAATCCCTTCGTGAAAGCGTTCCCGCGGCCCCGCTGCGTCTATCGCGGGGCGAGTACACGCGTGCAATCGAAGACGTCCTGGGCGTCACCGTCAATCTAACGGATCTCATTCCCGAAGAACCGGTTGGCGGAAGCGGCTTTGATAATGACCGACTATCGCGAACGATCAGCGGTCAGGACGTTTCGATGTGGTTTCAAGCCGCCGAGCGATCCGTTGAAACGCTGTGGTCACTTCGCGCGTCGACTTGGAAGACGAGCGTCCAAGCCGAGACCGCCAAACATCTGACCATTGCCGGCACCAATTCGGTGCAATCACTCGATGACGGTACCGAGGGTTTTCGTTACAGCCGTGCTCGCGGTGTGAAGTACCAGCAGGTTTCAAAATTCGTCGAAATTCCCGTCACCGGTAACTACCGCGTCACTTTGAAAGCCGCGACGATCGGAAACGGTGCGGCGGGTTTTTGGTTGGCCGTCGACACGGTTGGCAATGCACAAGATCGACACTTCGTTCCCGTGTCGAACAACAAGCTTGCCGATTACAGCGTCGATGTTTTTTTGACGGCCGGTCAACACGAGATCATCATCGGCTGCGATCCGAACCTGCCGCCGTGGTTACCGCCGGTTCCCGAGCAACCGCAGCGGAAACTGCCTCGTGATCGCGACGGCGTTATCCGCAAGTTTTACGATTCGTTAAATATCCAGCCGGTTCGCTGGGAAGAACTGCGGCAGCTGCCGGGATTCACTCGACCCGCCGACAAACAGGCGGCCATGGACATCGTCGACGAAATCAACCGGGTCCTGCTGGACGAATCCATTCAAGTCTTTCAACTTTTCAATTTGTATATCGATCATCATTTTTTGCCGGTCAATCGGCCTCAGGGCTTTCGCAAACCGACGCGGGGCGAGCAAAAGCGATTGGCCATGATGATCGGTGTCGATGTCGATGCGATTGACCAACTGTGGCGCAGTCATGAACCGTCGCAACATATCGCCAACGAACAGCGGGCAACGATCCTTTACGATCGTTGGCATCAATACAACGGCGATCGCAACAGCGCGGTCGCCGATTTGTTTTTGGACCAGTTTACGATCGAGGGTCCCACATCGGCTTCGTCCCGATCGCAGCGTGTGATCGACGCGGCGGATGTTGGAGTGGACCGCCTGCTGGCCGCCGTTGTGCCACGAGCATTCCGCCGCCCAATCGCGGAAGCGGACATTCGGCAATTTCGGGATATTTTTCAACAAGAAGTCCATGCCGGCGTGGATGACCAGACGGCGATGCGGCGAACCTTGATTGCGGTCCTGATGTCGCCGAACTTTTTGTTTGTCCGACCGACCGGAAATCCCGAACTCGACCGCGGCACGTTTTGGTCTTTGACGCTTTGGAGAACACCGGTCGCGGTGGGGTTGCCAACCGGTGAACTGCAAGATGCACCAGAGGATGAAAGCATTGAAGGCGATCAGCTGGACCGGATGATTGACGATCCGCGCACGATCCGAATGGTACGTGATTTCACGACGCAGTGGCTGGGTATGGATTCACTCGGGCGTGAAAAGTCGCCTGATAGTGAATTGTTCCGAGAGTTCAGTTGGCATTTGGCCGAAGACATGCGGAACGAAGTCGCCTTGCAGTTTCAGCATTTGTTGCGGCACGATTTGTCGCTGCAACGATTACTTGATTCGGACGTGACATTCGCCAACGAGCGTTTGGCCCGTCTTTATGGAATCGACGACGTAAAGGGGACCGAATTTCGTCCCGTTCGATGGACCGACCCACTGCGTCGCGGTTTGCTGGGCACCGCGGGTGTCTTGACGGCGACATCACTGGGTGCCCGAACCAGTCCCGTCCAACGCGGCAAGTTTGTCATCGAGACACTGTTGGGCGAAGACTTGCCGCCGCCGCCCGAAGACGCGGGATCGTTACCCGACGATGCCGGTAACTTGATTGAATTGGGCCTGCGAGAACAACTGGCACGCCATCGTGACAAGGTTTCTTGCGCCGGGTGCCACAAGCGCATCGACCCGATGGGGTTCGCGTTGGAAGCATTCGACTACGCGGGCAGACGCCGCGATCGAACGGCTTCCGGACCCGTTGATGATTCGGCCACGCTTCCCGACGGAACGATCATCGACGGTGCCGATCGTTTGGCCGAGTATCTGAAGCGAGATCGCGGCGACGACTTTGTCGATCATCTGACACGCCGGTTTGCGACCTACGTGGCCGGAAGAGAACTTGACCATCGCGACGAAGCAACGATTCGAGCGATTATCAAAAATGTCAGGCTTCGCGACGACAGCGCGCGGGCGATGGTGAAAGAGGTGCTGCGAAGTCCGCTAGCCCAGCCACATTGGACGACCCAGCGAAAGTGAGGCCAACGAATGGATCAAATGAGAAATAAAACCCAGTTCCCACAAACCATTCGGCGTCGAACGTTTTTGCTGGGCACGGCCGCAACGTTGCCATTGCCGCTGCTCGATTCGACGCCGAGTTGGGCCAAGGAAATGACGGTTCCCAGCCCGCCCAAACGATTGATTTGGTTGTTTCAGTCCAACGGCATGTTTCCCAAAGCCTGGAACCCGAGCGGCTGGGGGACGAATTGTCAGCTGCCGACGACTTTAAAACCGTTTGAAAAGCATCGTTCAAAAATGACGATTCTTCGCAACTTGACAACGGCGGCGTCGGGCCCGCACGTCGGAAAGTGCTCGGCACTGTTGACCGGCGTCCAGGTTTATCGCGATCCGGAATTGGGAATCTACGCCAACGCGAAATCACTCGATCAATGGGTCGCGGCGAAGCATGCCGATCAAATCAACATTCCTTCGTTGCAATTGGGAATTGAACGCCCGGGTCAAGGATATTGCAGTGGCATCGACACGCCGGTGTCCTACGGTGCAACGTTGTCCTGGAGCGATCATGCCACGCGGTTGATGCCGGAGATCAACCCACGCCGCGCCTTTGACCGCTTGTTCCGACGGCCGTCAGCGGCAGAACGCCAAAACCAAGCTCGATGGCAGACCAGTATCCTGGACAGCGTGATCGAACAGGCAAACGACGTGAGGCGATCCGGAAGTATCGGCGACCGTCGAAAGATGGATGAATATCTGGAAAGCGTCCGATCGGTGGAGAAACGTTTGCAACAAGCGCCGCCCAGCAAGACGTCGCGTTGGCGTCCCACCAGCCAACCGACCGAGCAGGACCTGGTGCGGCCGGATCCGGGCGTCTCCGGTGACCGACAAATTCACATGCGATCGATGCTGGATTTGATCGTGTTGGCGTTGTGGACCGATTCAACACGAGTCGCCACGTTGATGATGTCCAATACGCTGTCCGACGGCGATTTTAGTTTTCTAGAAGGTGTCGACCGTCCTTTTCACAGCGGAACGTCGCATCATCAAAACAAGCCGAACAAGATTCAGCAGTACGTCGCCATCAATCGCTGGCACGCTCAACAAGCCGCCTACCTTGCCGATCGGCTCGCGTCGATCGATGAAGGCAGCGGCACTTTATTGGACAACAGCCTGTTGTTTTTTGGATCGTCGCTAAAGGATGGCAACGCACATTCCAACAAGGACCTTCCCATTGTCATGTTGGGTGGTTGCGGAGGGACGATCCGGCATCGCGGTCACTTTGATTGCGGCGACCAGCGGAACACTGCCGACCTGCATCAAACGACATTGGCCGCATTTGATTTGCATCAAGACGAATTCAATGGCATCCCGACGTCGACCATTGGTGAATTGCTAACGGCGTGATTCCAAATCGATTTTAGGGTGCGCGAAGGTAGCTAGACTTCGCCAGAAGCCGGAAATCCTGTGCAATTCCGTGTTCTGGCGAACAACGGCTACCCCAATTTTCAATCGGAACGAAGTACTAACGCCTCGCCGGTTGCGGGGTACCGGCGGCTAGCGTTTTGACGTTCGCTGGGTACCGGCGGCTAATATTAGACACCCTTTTTGCTGCTCGGGGTATGGACGCTGGCTATTGCTTCAAGGCCAAACAGATTCAGGTCCGTGGCGGATTTGTTGAGACTGACGATCTCATTAATCACACTTCCGTCCAGCCAAGCTTTCTTTGTCAGCGGTTGCTGAATGATGAAGGACTTTAGTTTGAGAAGTTCCGCGTGGGCGTGGTCTTGATATCCTTCGAAACCTCGCGGCATCCTTTTCAGCTTGTCGGTGGCCACCAATTCCAAACCGGCTTTGCCGAGCTTACGAACGATCGCTTGGAACGCTTTTGGGTGATCGACAATCCGCTGACGCAGCGCCAGCAACGATTTGCTTTCGGGTGCGTAGAATCCCGATGCCAAGAAACCGCCCGTGTTGTCCAAATGAACGTAGACCAAGCCGTCGCATTGATCTTTGTTGCCCGAGACTGTCAGCATCCCGCTGATGTTTTCCTTATACGGCCGCTTGTCTTTGGAAAATCGCACATCACGGTAGATGCGAAACATGGTGTGCTTCCCGCCGGACATTGGCAATTTCACACGCTTGAGTTTTGACGATGCCGCCTCGAGTATTTCCGCGAACGGCGTTTGCAGGTGTTCCTTAAATTCATCTTTGCGAGGCAGGAACCATTCGCGATCGTTGTTCTTGACAAGTCCGTCGAGTAGCTCGAATGCTTGAGGCGAAAGTTTGGGCATGGTGATCCTACGCGGGCTTTGCGGTCAGTTCGGGTCTCAGGAAAAAACGGGCAAGCGCAGACTTTGTCCGCTGCAAGAAACTCGGGCGATTGACCCGGCCGGCGATCAGCCATTGATGCAGCGATGGGACCAACACCAACGCCAATAGGACATCATTCTCGGTGGGTGCCACCGATTGACGTTGTGGCGTTTCGGGATTCGCTTCTAAGACCGGCATGATGTCACTCGTTCAGGAAAATTTAGAAGTTGCGGCGAAGGATGGGGCTCTTGTTTAGCGATCCGTCGTCGATGCACTTGTTTCCAATTCACTGTGCGCCTGGGGCTGACCGTGAAACGATTCCGCAACGTTTCGAAGTTCGTTTTGTGTTTTGTTCAAAAACGTTTGGTACGCGATGGGTTCGTACAGCGGTTGCCAGGTGAACGAATCCAACAGCGCGTTGCAGTTGTGATGGATTGTCGAACGAATGTCACGGATGCCGACACGTTCCAGCGAAGGGCTGGATGCTTCGATGACCAGCCCGCCATAGGCCATCGACCACAGCCCAAAGCAAACGCGTTCGATCATTTGTTCGACCGTGAGTCCGGCGGGAAGAGGAAGTTCCCCGTTGCGGATGCCATCGGTGACACAGGCCGCGCAAATCTCCATGCAGGCCTGCTGGTTTTCGAGCATCGGACGCTGTCGTTCTTGTCCAATTCGCTCCCAGATGGATTCGTTTTGAACCGCCTGCTCGATCGAAAAGTGAAGCGGCAGATCATCCACGTAAACCATCGACGCGACACACACGGCCATGATTCGCTCACGCGGTTTCGCCGGGATGGCGACGGCGGCTTCGAACAGTCGGTATCGAAACTCGATGGCCCGCCGGGCCATCTCGACCAACATTTCTTCGCGGTTGGCAAAATGGTGATAAAGGGTGGTTCGTGTGCAACCGACCATCTCGGAAACTCGGTCCAGCCGGACTGCCGAAAGGCCGCCGTCGCGCAGCAGGTCGAATCCAGCGTCGACAATCCGTCGACTCCGCTTGGCAATTTCCTCTCGTTTTTTATTCACATGATCCATATTTCTCTCCATCAGTGCTGACAGCCTGTCAGAAACCCTGGCAGCCGACCGGCCACCCGCGAGGCGGGGCAGACGTGTGCAAAGTCACCGCGATTCCAGCACTATTTCAACCGGCGGATGGGCACTGCAGCGCTCGTATTCGAGCCCAGCCAAGTGTAGGGCCCTGACACGCTGTTGACGTGTCGAACCGGCACGGATAGCCGGTTAAACCGTAAAACTGGCTAATGCTTGACATGTTGTCAGGGTGGGTGGCCCAAAAATTGGGGTAGCCGCTGTTCGCCAGAACACGGAATCGCCCACGGGTTTCCGGCTTCTGGCGAAGGCCGGCTAATTGCCGTGATGCCTTCGGCATCGATTTCGCGATTGCGATCGCTCATGGTCTAGCAGCCAACGTTTCCGCTCGATGCCGCCGCCGTATCCGGTCAGCGTTCCGTTGGCGCCGATGACGCGGTGACAAGGAACAATGATGCCAATTCGATTCTTACCGCTGGCCGCCCCGATGGCTCGAACGGATTTTGGTCTGCCGATGGCGGCCGCCTGCCGGCCATAGGTCGACGTTTTGCCGTACGGGATTTCCAGCAACGCCGACCACGCCTGCTTTTGAAATTCCGTTCCACTTAACTTCAATGGTGTTGTGAAACGGGTGCGGCGTCCGGCAAAGTATTCACCGATTTCCGCGGCGACGCGGCGGGTGATCTCATTCGGATTTTCCGGCCACTGATGAAACTTGGGGTCCTGAGTTTCGAACAAAACGCTGATCAGGCGTGATGGATCCGCTTCGATCTGGATCGGCCCGATCGGGCTGTCGATTTTTTCGCGGTGCACGCCGCTGCAGTTTTCCGATTTGCCGTTCAACGAATCTTTCAGTTAACGAAACTTCCGATCAGCGAATCTTTCGATTAACTGGGCGATCGACTTAACTCCTCATGCAGGTTGTCCGCAAAGGCGGCTGGGTTGATCGGTTTACTGAACCAGCAATCCACACCGCTGAAGTCCTCCGCGGCGGTGAAGTCACTTGCATCGCTGCCGCTGACGACAAACAGTTTAATGTCGTCGTATTCGGGGTGCTTGCGGATAGCACTGACCGTCGCCGGGCCGTCCATCCGCGGCATGTTCATGTCCAGCAGGACCAGATCGGGCCGTTGCTGCTTTTCCAAATAGTCCATCGCTTCGATTCCGTCACCGACGGCATCGACGTGGTAGCCACACAGTTCTAAGAAGCCGGCCAAGAGCTCGCGTTCGTTGTCGTCATCCTCAACCAACAGAGCGCGACAAACCTTCTTGTCCTGTTGGATTGCTTTGCGAGCACCGACCGGTTCAGCGGCCAATTGGTCCAAGTCGCCAAGTGCCGTCAAGGCTTGCGAAAGGGCGCGTTGGGCTTTCTCCATATCGCCGCGATTGAGTTGTTTTTGAACGACGGCCAATGCGAGATTCGCGTGGTGCATTCGGTTGCGAACATCGTGTCGGCGTTTCTTGGCGGCTTCGTCGATGGACGCAAGCTCGGCGTCCATGTCGTGGCCTTCAAGCAATTCGCCGCGCAGGACGCGCACGTCTTTGGGCGCCTTGACGCCAATTTTGACGGCCCGTCCCTGGGAACGAAGAATCTCCAGCGAGATGCCGAGATTTGGAAATGCGATGCTTTCGTTGTCTTTGCGTGATAGAACCAACACGTTGAATCAACTCCCTTGAAATGGTGTGGCGGATGCAAAGACAAGCAATCGACATCTTGTCGGGACTATCGCGAGTGCGTGTTCGTCATCGAACCTCGCGGCAGTCGAAGATTCCATCTCCCTCACTTGTCGCTGCTAAGTCTACGCATCTGGGGGAATGGATCTAGTCCGATCCGCACTTCACCAGCACAATTGCCCTAAAATGAGGTGATTGGGGCGTTGTTCGAAGGTAGCGTGACGTTGGGTTCAAAGGCAGCGTGCCGCTGGCCGAACAACGTCGCTGTTTTGCTATCGAAAGCCGAAACACTTTGCTATCAAAAACCGAAACGGAATTTGGCCATGAGACTGCAGGCGGATAGGAGCGGGCAAACGATCGACGACCTGAGGGCCGAGATCGATCGACTACGCCGGCAAAACGGCGAGATGCAGGCACTGCTGCATGGCAGTCAGACCGCCGTTGTTTCATTGACGTCCGACCACCACATCCGGTCTTACACCCAAAAGGCCGCGGAGGTTTACGAGTTGACCGACCAGGTTATCGGTCGGCCGCTCGAAGACATCGCGCACCGGGCGAAGTTCATGCCGTCGCTGCCCGACGAGATCATGCTGTGCATCAACGATCCGGTCGAAGACATCGTCGCGTTGCGTGACGGCCGGGTGGTGGTGCGTCGGGTTTACCCTTTGAAATGCGAAGATGGCCACTTTGATGGAATGATCGTCAAGTTTTCCGACGCGACCGAATTGCATACCAGTCGGCAAGAACTGGAAGCCACACGCAAACGTCTGGAAATGGCGATGGAAGCCGCCGACATGGGTGCCTTTGAATGGAATCCGAAAACCGACGAGGCGATTTATGACGCCGGACTGAAACGGTTATTCGGGATTCCAGAAGATGCACCCGAGAGCGGCGAGGTCGCGTTCGACCGAATGCACCCGGACGACCTGCGGTCGGTACGCGACGCCGTGGCCGGATCGATGTTGCATGGCAAGCCCTATCGACATGAATTCCGTGTTTGCCCCGACAACGGACAAGTACGATGGTTGGCCGGTCGCGGTGTCGTCGTCATGGGCGATGACGGGACCAAACGATTGATCGGAATGAACTGGGACATTACCGATCGCAAACGCGAGGTCGAATTTCGGCGGCGTTCGGAAAAACGTCTGCGGCGGGTAATCAACGGGGCGACCATCGGAATCGCATTCGCCGACGTGCATGGGAATGTCGAAACCGCCAACGACGCGATGCTGCATCTGCTGGGGATCGATCGCGGTGAATTCCAGGCCAGCGGGCTGGATTGGCAACAAATGCTTCGGTCGGCCGACAGCAAGGCGGTCAGTTCGGCCTTACAAACGCTACACGATCACGGTCGGCTTGAATCCATCGAACTTTCGATCCGGCGTGACGACGGAAGCACGCATCCGGTCGTGTTAAGTGCGCTGGCGATCGACGAAGAAAACGAAGAGTTTGTCGTGTTCATGATCGACCTGAGCGATCGTCGCCGATTCGAAGAATCTTTGCAGGAGGCACGCCGACTCGCCGAACGGGCCAACGAAACCAAGAGCGAATTTCTGGCCAACATGAGCCACGAGATTCGCACGCCGATGGCGGCCATCGTCGGTTATCTGGATATCCTGACGCGAAGCCTGTCCAATCCCAAGGATCTCAAGTGCGTTTCGATCATTCGACACAACAGCCGATTCCTATTGGAGATCATCAACGACATTCTGGACATTTCCAAGATCGAAGCGGGCAAATTGGCCGTCCACAAAAAGCGGTTCCGGCCCGAGAACCTTGTCGCCGACGTCCGGTCCTTGATGGATGTCCGAGCCGCCGAAAAAGGACTCGATCTGGAGATCGAATTTGACGGACGGATCCCCAAGACCATTCGAAGCGACGATAAACGGCTCAAGCAAATTCTGGTCAACCTGATCGGGAATGCGATCAAGTTCACCGAGGTCGGCCGGGTCAGCATGAAGGTCACTCGCGAACCGAACCAAGAGGTGTTGCGATTCGATGTCAGCGATACCGGTATTGGTGTCGAGCAACGGAAGCTTCGCAAATTATTCGACCCGTTCACCCAAGCGGACACATCGGTCAGCCGCCGCTATGGCGGCACGGGACTCGGGCTGACCATCAGCCAGCGACTCGCCAACTTGCTCGGTGGCGAAATCACGGCGACCAGCGAGGTCGGGACCGGCAGCACGTTCACGCTGCGAATCGGAACCGGTTCGCTGCGAAAGATTCCGATGGTGACCGCGAACTTGGACGCCCGCCCCAATCATGTCGCCGTCGACAAGGCGATCGCCCCACCGACGTTGGACCAGCGGTTCCTGGTTGTTGACGACCGCGAAGACATTCGCTTCATCGCCCAGGAGTTTCTCGAAAGCGTCGGCGGTCATGTCGACACGGCTTGCCATGGTCAAGAAGCCATTGACATGTACGTGCAGGCTGGTGTCAACGAAACGCCCTATTCGATGATCCTGTTGGACATGCAAATGCCGGTGATGGATGGCTACGAGGCCGCGCGGCGACTGCGCGAAATTGGCTGTACCCTCCCGATCATCGCCGCGACCGCGCACGCGATGATTGGCGATCGGCAACGGTGCATCGAAGCGGGATGCAGCGATTACCTGACCAAGCCGCTCAACCGCGATGAATTTCTGGCCATGGTGACCGGCCACTTGACCGACGCGGACCCATCGACGGCGACGCAGTCACGCCGCGTGCTGATCGTCGATGATTCGGCGGAGGTTTGCGAAGTGATCGAAATGTTGCTCGAAGCCGAAGATCATATCGTTGAAAAAGCCTTCGACGGCGCGACAACGCTTGCCAAGATCGATTCGTTCGGGCCCGAGTTGGTGCTGCTGGACCTGGGACTGCCGGACATCGACGGCTTTGAAGTCCTGCGTCGTGCGAAAGAGAAAGCGTCGGCCGAGGGCGTGATGTTCGTCGCGCTGACTGGCCAATCCAACGCCGACGAAGTGAAGGCCGCCGGTTTTGACCATCATCTTCTCAAGCCGGTCGATGCCGAAGAACTGGAATCGTTTGTGGCCAATCTTGGCCCGGCAAACTGATTGATTTGGATCAAATGACGTATCACAAATCCATGTCGGATTCCAGCCAGTCACAAGCGGTCGATTTTTCATAGGTCATTTGTCATAGGTCATATGCTATGGCATCCTAAAATGCCCTATGCCCTATGACCTATGACCTATGACCTATGACCTATGACCTATGACCTATGACCTATGACAAATCCCTGCCGGATTCGAGCCTGCCTTGCGCGGCCGATTTTTCATAGGTCATTTGTCATAAGTCATTTGTCATTTTTAACTTTTTTGGGGGAGATATCCTTTGACTGCTGACGAAATTGAAGATCGCTTGATTGACTTTGCGGTTCGCGTGATCAAGCTTGCCGATGCGCTGCCGGATTTGCCATCCGGTAAGCACATCGGACGGCAGCTTTTACGCTCCGGAACTTCGCCGGCGCCCAATTACGCGGAAGCACGAGGTGCAGAAAGCCCCGCCGATTTTGTTCACAAACTCAAGATCGCCATGAAGGAACTGAACGAATCGAAAGTTTGGCTGAAGATGGTTTGCCGTGCGGAATTAATGGCGTCGTCGCGAATCACGGATCTGATCGACGAGAATCAGCAGTTGTGCCGTATCGTCAATGCATCGATCAGCACCAGCAAGCGAAACAACAAAAAGTGACCTAATCCGTGCCGGGCTCCGATCCAAACTTGCGCGGTCGATTTTTCATGGGTCATTTGTCATAAGTCATTTGTCATATGCTGTGGCGTCCTAAAATGACCTATGACAAATCTCTGCCGGGCTTCGAGCCAGCCTTGCGCAGTCGATTTTTCATAGGTCATTTGTCATAAGTCATTCGTCATATGCTGTGGCGTCCTAAAATGACCTATGACAAATCCCTGCCGGATTCGAGCCAGCCGTGCGCGGCCGATTTTTCATGGGTCATTTGTCATTTGTCATTTGTCATTTGTCATTTAGTAGTGCCGCCGCTACTCTTAGCAGCTTTTCGACGTCGAGCGGTTTTGTTAGGTATTCGTCGAAACCCAAACTGATCAGCCGGCGCCGCGTGCCTTTCATTGCGTCGGCGGTCAACGCGATCACGGGCGTCTCAATTCCGCGGCGGCGAATTTCCGCGATCGCACCTTCGCCGTCCAACTCCGGCATCTGCATGTCCATCAAGACCATTTGAAATGGATCGCCACGCTCGATCGATTCGACCATCATGTCGACGGCGATGCGACCGTTGGATGCCGTCGCGGTCTGGCAGTTCGCTTTCTTCAAAAAGTGCTCCGCCACGAACCGAACGTCGCGCATGTCGTCGGCGATCAACACTTTGGCGTCCAGCGAAATCACAGCGGTCGGCTGCTTCGGCGAACGACCGACGGCTTTGTCGCCTGCCGTTTCGGGCTCGCTGGATTCACCGCTGGCGTCCATACGGATCGTCTTCAACGGGCCGATCGGATCGACTGGCAATCGCACCGTGAAATGGCTGCCCTGTTTCGGTGCGCTTTTTGCCGAAATCGTGCCGCCCAGTGCTGTGATCAATCGCTTCGTGATGCTCAGTCCCAACCCGGTGCCGCCAAACCGCTCCTGAATGCTGGGGTCCGCTTGCACGAACGGCTCGAACAAAGTCTTCAAGCGTTCCGCGTCGATGCCGATTCCATTGTCGATGACTTCAAAAACCATCCTCGATGCTTTACCAGGCTCGCTTGGCGGACCGGTCGATCTGTCCCCGGCAGGCGGAATCGTCGCGTCGTCCACACGATCGCCGACGTCAAGGAAGACCTTGACCTGCACCTTGCCGCCGGGTGTGAACTTGAGCGCGTTGGCAATCAAGTTAATCAACACCTGCCTCAAGCGGGCCGGATCGGTTGTGATCGTCGCCGGCAACGGGTCCGCAAGATCAAACACCAAGTCGTTGTCG
>JBCCRW010000114.1:0-14379 GCA_039201055.1 Planctomycetota bacterium
CCGGTTTGCTGCGATCCTTGTCCCGCACCCAAGCAGCGATGCGGATTGTTCGCACGTTTGAAGGCCCGTTGCGCTGCCAAGCGTGCACCGGCCTGCGATCCTTGCTGCCTGTAGGTTTCAAGCGAAGCCGTCCGTTGGCATTGTGGTAACGCAATGCTGACGACAACATTTCGAAAGCGTCGATTCCAGTTGGAGTCGACGTTTTTTTGATGCGCTACAATGTTCGCTGGTCCGGATCCATCGCTGAGCGACGAGTCGCTATCCTTCGGTGGTGAGCGACGAGGCGCTTGCCGTCGGGTTCCGGTAACGATACCGGCGGCTAGTGCCTCGCCGCTCACTGGGTACCCGTCACAGCCTGTCGATTGAATCGCCGTCGCCATAAAGGGGTGTGCGACAAGGCGAGCGGCGTCGGTTTCCGGCGTGGTACCGGCGGCTCGCGCCTCGCCGCTCGCTGGTTGAATCATTGAGAGGAATTTTTGCTTGAGCCAACCGACCTCTGAAATGTCTTCTGGCGGGCAAGCGGACCCCCGCGTGCACTGGGCTCCGGCGGCGATTCTGCTATTTCTGTTGGTGACACCCATCCTCGAGATGGCCTCGGAAAACCTGAATTGGTTTTTCCCGCAAGCCATCGTCTGTCTGGGCGTTTTGGTGTCGATGCGTCACGAGTCGCTGGCCCGGCGGACCTGGCGCGACCACCTGGTATGGCTCGCCTTGCTGGGTGTCGGCGCGGCAAACTTGATGTTGCGTCCCGAAACCGTTGCGACCGTGCCGCTGCCCACCTCGCTCGAATTTGTGGCGATCGCGTGCTTCGCATCCATGTTGGGCATGATGGTTCGCTGGGTCACCAAGTTGCGAATATCATTTGGCAATTGCGACACCCAAACTCTGACCGGGCGTCGGCTGTCGCTCGGTGAAATGCTGCGCTTCACCGTTTTGGCCGCGGTCGCATTTTCATTACCCATTTGGAAGGACGGTTCGGGAGCATTTCGCAACCCGATTCCCGTGGTGCTATTGATTTCGGTCGCGGCCGCGTTTGCTGTTCCATTTTTTGCACTTCGAACACGCCGCTGGCGATCGACGTTGTGGAAGCTGCCGCTGGGCATCGTCGCGCTCTTGGTGCTGTATGGTGGCAGCGATTTGATCACCCAGGGTGTTCGCTTTCTGGGTTCCGCCGGCATCACCCGGGCCCAGGTTTCCAATTACATCCTTGGTGAATCGGAACCGGAAACTGAGAACGCGTCCGCGAATCCCGACGGTAAGACGGATGCGACTCAGCGTGGCACGAACCGCGTTCAAACATCGACGCGAAAAGCCAAACGCACACTCAAGTTCCGCTGGAAGTTCTCCTATGCCCGCGCGATGGTGCCGTTGGGCTTTGGGTCGTCATTCGCGTTGTTGATGATTTGGGGTGGCTGGGCTTCACCTTCATCGACTCGTCGTATTCCCACATTCCATCGCTTTGCGACGCCGCTGATTCTGTTATGGATCGCGTGCACGGTCATTGCGTGGGCGTATGCCAACGCTTCCTGGCAGGGTGACTTCACCAGCGTTCGCTCGCGGCTTCAGTGGCGCGGTTGGCCGGTCACGCATATTTTTCAGCGTTCGGACATTGAATTTTCACAAGGTCCAAAAAACCGCTACGCCGAATCGGGCACTGCCGAAAGCGTCAGCGCCTTCTACTTAAATCACTCGATGTTGGCGTTGTACGCGGTCGTTTGCCCGATCGCGCTGGTGTTTTGGAATCGCACCCGAGCCGCAAAAAATATCTTGGGCGAACCCAAGCGTCGCCGGATGTCGCTGCCCGTCGCGACTCCGTGTTTGGGCTTCTTGATTTTGTCGCCGCTTTGCGTTTACGCCTTCGATGCGTATCAAGCGGGAACCCGCTATCGACCAGCGAGAGACAATCGCGTCGCCGGAGTCAGCGTTGACGATCATTCTCCGGTGAAAGGATTGGTGGGAACCGGCGCTCTATCGAATCGCTGGTTCGACTGTGGACAAAAAAGCTTCCTATTGAAGATCAAAGACCGGGAGCCGAGTTCATTTTCGCAGCGTGAGGTGAGTCTGCTTTTACCGATGCTGAGCGACCAGCGGACGAGGTCGGTTGAATTGACGACCGGGCACCGCGAGGACTTCGCTCAAGCGTTGGCAAAAAATCCCGGTCTGGTCAGCCTTCGCGCGACGTATCAAACGGCGCTCGCGCTTGGTGATTCGCACGTTCGACGAGTCAAGAGTTTGGACCTGCGTCTGGTCAAAGACGAACGCCCGGATCTGCCTCGCTTGGACCTTCGTGCCTGGTCAAAACTGCATGCCTTTTCGCTGCGTTTTCAAAAAGATTCGCCCAACGCAACGTTGCAACTTCCCAAGTTTCTGATCGAGTTTTATCTCAGGCAATCCGATCGGGGCGGATCGGAGAACGATCAACAGCGGCCGAGGATCGATCTTGAACTGCGGCACTCGAAGTTCACGGTGATTGATTCGGGGTACCAGGATTGCAATCTGGTCATCCGAGGCCACTGCGATGACTTGACGCTGCGACCGCTCGGTGCCTTTACCACCGAAACGGATTGGGTGCGGCGATTGAGGTCGGCTCGAATATTTTCCAGCCGGGGCCGATCGCTTTCTTCACCGCCTAAGACGATAAACACACCGAGCACGGTGCGAGGAATGGGCAAGACACGCCTTTCCGTGGAATCGCTTCGACCCACTGTGATCCACTTGCCAGGCAGATCAATTGACAAGTTTCAGGTGAAGTCGGCACCAGAGCATCAATGGTACATCGGGATCGGCAATGCATTGCCAATGGGCCGCCGCACATGGAAACCGCCGGTTCCGCTGGACCAGATTCGCCGGATGCGATTGTGGCTGCCCGACGGACAACCGACGCCGAACAATTTGGACGAAGTGCTGTCGGCATGCACAAATCTTGAATACCTGACGATTCACGACCAACGAAGTCCAACGTCAAGACAGTCGCCGGATTATTCGCGATGGCCGACTTCGCTACGGCGATTGTTTTTGGCCGATGGCTTTGTGACACCCGCCGAGGTCAACCAGTTGACCCGTCGATTGTCCAAGCTGCGTGA
Organism: Planctomycetota bacterium; assembly: GCA_039201055.1. Lineage (GTDB taxonomy): Bacteria > Planctomycetota > Planctomycetia > Pirellulales > Pirellulaceae > Rubripirellula. The sequence continues at coordinate 3,084 of JBCCRW010000114.1, forward strand.
TTTTGGATTCAACGTGCAAGGTCCAAACAACATCGATTTGGAATCGCTCGGGACGATCGAGAATGTCTACATCGGTAGACCTCGTGGTCTGCCATCATTGCGCTTCGATGGCGTTCCGCAAACAGCACCCGAAGGTGACTTTATTGAAACGGAACCCAATTACTTTCTAAATAAAAAAATCAAGGCGCGAGGTACAAACCGACGCCAGCAACTTTTCCTCGAGAACGCCACGATCTTGCCCAAACAAGGCGTTGCACTGCTTAAAAGACAACCGGTTCCATTCATATTCCAGAGCGATGGCATGACCCCAGAGCTTCAACGACTCGTTTATCCGCGTGTCACAGTTGCTTCAAACATTCCATTCACTACCACACAAGATCGCATCGACTCCATTTTAAAAATTCACGGAGAACAGAACCCTGAGGTACCGCTTCATCTAAGACTGAGCCCGTATACAGGCCAGTACAAGGGTTCTTTGGGATACAAACTTTACAGAAGTGGGTGGACGAACCATCTTTCAAACTTGCATTTGGGGTCCGAACGGGTGGATGCACTGCTGACCTGGAAGCCCGGGACCAAGCTGAAGATTAGCAACTGCGGCGTCAGCGAAGCCGACAAAAAGCGACTGAACGACCATTTGGATTTGGTCGTTTCGCCGTGATGAGATTGGCATCGAAATCCATCTGTTTCACGGCGACTTAAGCCAAAAGCAGTTTCACATCGCGTTTTTCGCCACTTCCCCGTTGCTGGATGCCACGACGGAGTGATACCCATGACGAAGCTAGCTGGCGGTTGCCAGGCGGCGGGCACGCCGATGAAGTCGGCTATTCAGTCTCCGTCTCTATCTTTTCTCACTTCGTCCTCATGGCAATCCTAAAGCCGGTCTCCTCTCTGATCCTCGTTGGGTTGGTGGCCTTTCTCATTGGCGCCGCTCGGCTTCCGGCCTAGGAGCCGCCCGAAGATCTCTTTCCGCTGACCGATCCGATCGCGATGCCGGACCAATCGGCGGTGCAAGCCTTGGCCGCGGAATTGCCGGAGCTCGATCCGCCACTGGCAATCGAACCACCATTGGCAATCGATCCGCCATTGGCAATCGAAACCGACGAACAGCCGCCACTGTGGCGTCATCGTCGCACCAAGCGACTTGAACACTACCTGCAAGCCGATTTCTTGCATTGGTGGGCGGGCGAATCAACGCTGCCACGTTTGTTGGCGTCCGATCCCGCTGGCACACCTCTGGCAAACGTCGGTGTGGGGCCGGCAACCCGAACCGCCTACGGAGACCAAACGGTTGGGGATTTTGGGCATCCAGGAATCCGTCTGCGGTTCGGACGCTTTGTCCCCAGATCACGGGTGTCCCGATTGGAAATGGATCTGTGGTACTTGTTCGAGCGATCCGACGATTTCTCAAGCACCTCACTTGATTCGTCTTTGTTGCTCTCGCGTCCATTCTTCAACGCCCAAACGGGTGCCAACGATTCGCAAATCATTCGTTTCCCCGGCGTTGCCGATGGTGAGTTTTCGTCCCAGTACACGCGTCAACTGGCGGGCTTTGATCCGAGTGTTTCGTTCTGTTTGGGCTCCGATGCATGCAGTTGGTGGGAATGTTCAACCGGATACCGGTTTCTTTGGTTGCAGGACGAATTGGAACTGAACGAACGAGTCTTTCTGCCGGCCGGTGGATTGATCGCGCCGGGAACGGGCTTTGATGTCCGCGACCGTTTCACCGCGAACAACTATTTTCACCTCTGGCGGTTCGGTTTGTCGCACGTGCAAAACCGCGGCCGATGGCTGGTCAGTTTGCGGGGCAACATTGGTTTCGGGTTGGTGCACCACGTTGTTCGCATCCGAGGACAAACCGATTCATTGATCAACAACACGGTCGTCGGCACCGATGACGCCGGTTTTCTTGCTTTGCAAACCAACCGTGGAAAACACGAACGCGCCGAATTTGGCTGGGTTCCCGATGTGGAACTCGGACTCAAGCGACGCCTGACAGACAATTTGACCGCCCACGCCGGGTACACGCTGCTGTGGCTGCCCGACGTGGTCAAAGCGGCCGATCACGTACCCACGACCATTGACCCGCGAAATTTGCCAATCGAGCAACCCGGTGCGGGTCCGGAGCCCACGTTCGCCTACCACACCGACGACATTCTGGTTCACGGCTTGAACTTTGGCGTCCGCTACGACTGGTGAACCGGTTGCGGGTAAACGGATTTAACATTCAATCATTTCTCGATCTCGAACACGGAAGTTCGCATCGATGGCTTTTTTTTCAAAACATCGCTTTTCAGCAAACAATCGGCAGCCGCGGCGGCGTCATTCATCGCGTCGACGAGATCGAAATCTTCGTCGACGCATGGTGGCCGAGCGTTTGGACGCCCGCGTGGTCCTCGCGGCGAAACCGGCAGTCACGTTGGTCGCCCCCGACGATGTCTTTCTGGGTGAAGCCTTTGACGTCAGCGTCACCTTCGACAACACCCATCCGGTCGATACCGGATACGGTCCCTTTGTGGACGTGTATTTGCCGGCTCGCGGCGTCGACAACACAGCGACCGGCGGCGGATTGGATGGAATCTCCTTTGTGCCCGGTTCGGCGAACTATCTGGGCGCTTCGCTTTCACCAACGTTAATCACCTTTGATGCGACCGGCATCGCGGATCACCCCTTTGCCGTCGACACGTCCGGCGATCCGCTGACCGTGACCGGGCAGGAAGGCGATCAATTGTTGGTAATCGGACTGCCTTTTGGTTCGTTTACGCCCGATCAACCGGGGACGCCGATCACGTTTCAAGCGTTGCTTTCCAACGAAGCCGATCTGGGGACGCCATTGAATTTACGAGCCCGATCGGGATTCATCTTTGGAAACGACCCGCTGGACAACCCCGCTTCGGACCCCAGTTTGACCAGCCAGGGCTCCGATGCAAGCACTTGGTCGCCCGTCGAAGCCGTCAATCCCATTCTTGTCGAGCTCGAAAAAATCTATGTCGGTCCAGAAATGGAAACCGCGACCGGCCCGATTTACCAGCGGCAGTACACCATCAATGTCGACATCGCCGCCGGCCAAACGATCACCGACTTGGACGTCACCGATGCGTTGCCCGACAACATTCAATTCGTTGCCGTCGATTCGATCACCGGTGGCGGCACCGCGACCACGTTACCGTCGACAAGCGTTCCCGGCGGTAACTTGGTGGTCAACTTTCCGACCCTGACCGGAACCGCGGCCAGTGTCGATGCGGCGATCACGTTTTCCTATTTCGTTCCCTTCCGCGACGCCGCCAGCAACATCATCATCATCGATCCCGATTCGGGCGACGACGTCGACAGCCTGAACAACGTTTCGATGCTGGGCAATTGGATTCCCACGGACACTCGCGACCAAGGGACTCCGGCCAGCATGATCGACAATGTTTCGATTGATGCGGCGGGGCCGGAGGCCGAATTCGATGCCAAATCAATCGCGATTCAAAAGTCCGTGTCGTTAACCAACGATGTTGGCGGAGGAGGATTCAGCGGCGGCGACACCGTGACGTACACGCTGCAGTTTCAAATCTCCGATTATTTCGCACTCGAGAACATCGTTGCCCTCGACACGCTACAGGATGGCTTGCGGTTCGATACCGGATTCGTACCGGTGCTCAGCATGACCGAGCAGGGTGCCACGACCAGCCGCCCGTTCGATGCGGCGTTTAATAGTTTCACCAACAACTTTTCGGGCGCGGGTTTGGATAACGGCACCCAGGTGATCCAGTTCGATATCAGTGATGAACTGGATGATCGAACGGGCTTGGATGGGCGACTGCATGGTGGGCTGATGCCGATTGGCGGAACGCTGGGTCCGGACCCCACCGCGGGACCGAACCTGGGCGCGACCACCGGAACGATCACATTCCAAGCCATCATCCAAGATGACTTTACCAACGTGTTTCCCTCGGGCGATGCGTCGGTCGACGAAAACGACGTCTTGGACAACAACGTCACGATCGCGGGCAATGTCGTTCGCTACGACACCGATCTACCAAGCGGTCAAAGCGAATCGGATGCCAGTTCGGCTTCGCTGGAGATTGTCGGTGGCACGCTCAGCAAATCGATCTTTGCGATTAACGGGGACACCGTGTTGCCGACGCCACTGGAACTGGCACCCGGCGACACGGTCACCTACCGCATTGAACTGACTTTGCCCAACAGCGACATCGAAGACCTGGTGCTCGAGGATTACTTGCCGCTGCCGGTGCTGCTGGCCACCGAAGTGACCGCCTTTGATGCCGACATTTCGCCGCTCCCCATGCCGGGCAATGGAAATTTGGCCCCGGTGACACGTTCAGTTCGATTTATGTCAATTCGGTGGATGCAACCAACCGTCCGACCGTGACGACCGACGCGACCAGCAACCGGGTGTCGTTCGAATACGGTGATTTTGACATCGACCCCAGCCAATCGTCCGTCGTCGATTTGCTGTTTACCGTGACGGTCGAAGACGAAGCCTTTGCCGACGGGTTGGCGTTGACCAACCAGGTGCGACGGACGCAGGCGTCGACCAACGCGGGCAGCATTGTGAACGATGAAATCGTGCAAATTCGCTTGGCCGAACCGGTCTTGAACATCACCAAGGGAATCGTCGCGACCAGCAACCCCGCGGACGTCTACACACCATCAACGCCGGGACCGGTGACCTTTAACGCGCCTGGCACAGCAGGGGCGCGCTTTGCGGGAACGATCAACAGCAATGGTTTAGCGACCAACCCCATCGACAGCGACGTGCAGTTTGTCGACGCGGGCGATCTAGTGACCTTTGCTGTCGTCGTCGAAAACACCGGCAGCAGTCGTCGCGGAGCGTTCGACGTCAGCATTCGCGATGCCCTGCCGCCCGGCTTTGCCGTTCCCAGCGGTGGACTGAATCTACGTGTCACCGACGGATCGGGTACGCCCTTAAGCTTTTCAAGCCTGGGTACCGGTTTGCTCGATGCCTCCGGCGGGATCGTGCTGGATGATCCGGGTAACACTCCCGATACCGGCGACGGAACAAACGCGGGATCCTTGGACGAATTCGACGGCACCAGTGGCAACAATTTGGTTGTCGTGACGTACGACCTGGAGGTCCTGGCATCGGCCAACCCGAATCAGCTTTTGACGTCGGACGCGACATTGTTTAACTACGCCAGCATTGAAGGCGGTAGCGATCACACGGTCACGGATTTGACCGACCCCGCGTCCACTCAGGTGCAAACGATTGGTATCGCAAAAACGCTGCAAACGAGCAATCAAACGCACACGGCCGGCAACGATGTTGCCATCGGCGAAATCTTGACATATCGCGCGGTGCTGACGATTCCCGAGGGCGATGCCCAAACGGTCCAATGGACCGATACGCCCGATCCCGGCATGTCGATCATCGGCGTCACCAGCATTGTCGCGTCGTCGACGGACTTGACCAGCGATGTTGGACCGATCGGTTCATTAAGCAGCAGCATTGCGGCCAATGGCGATTCGGTTTCAATCAACTTTGGAACCCTGGGCAACAGCAATCGAGACAATTCGGTGGCCGAAACGATCACGATTCAGTACGACGCCGTGGTGACCAATGCCGCCGCGAATGTTCGTGGTTTCACCTTGGACAACACCGCGTCGATGTCGTGGACTGGTGGCACATCATCGGCTGATGGACCGGATGTCACCGTTGTCGAACCCGAAATTGCCATTTCCAAAACCATCACACCAGCCGGCGGACAGGCTTCCAGCGTGTTTGATGTCGTGCTTGAAATTAGCCACGCGGGCATTTCCGACGCGGATGCTTTCGACGTTTCGTTAAGCGATGTGCTGCCGGCTGGATTGAACTATTACACCGTCAACAACCCGGTCCAAAATACGGCCGGTGTCGCGCCCGACACGCTGCAGGAATCCGGTGGAACCATCACGGCGACTTTTGCAAGCCTTCCGCTTGGCCAGAGTTCGGAAATTCGGTTTCAGGTTCAAGCCGATAGCGCCGTGGTCGCCGGCACCACGATCACCAACACGGCCAACACCGCGTGGACCGGCTTGAGCGGCGACGTGACGACGCCGCAAAGCAGCGATCCGTTGTCGACCGAACGCACCGGCGATATCACCGATCCAGGGACGACGGTTAACGACTACCGCGCGTCGGCAAGCGACGACGTGGTGGTCGATTCGCCCGTGCCGACCAAGACGCTGGTATCGACCAATCAAACGCACACAACCGCAGCGAATGTCGCCATCGGCGAAATCGCGACGTACCAGGTGCAATTCAACGTGCCCAACGGCACGATGCCGGATGTGGAATTTGTCGACACGCCCGATAGCGGCTTGGGCATCGTGGATGTCATCAGCGTCAGTTCGTCGTCAACGGATTTGACCAGCGATGCGGGCACCTTTCCCGCCATCGCGACCGCCGCGATTGTGGCCGCCAACGGTTCGTCAGTCACCTTCGACTTCGGCGATTTGACCAACGTCAACACGGATACGACGGTCGCCGAAACCATCACGATCCAGTACCGCGCCGTGGTGCTCAACACGGCCACCAATGATCGCGGCGATGTGCTCGACAATTCCGGCTCGCTGACCTGGAACACCGGCAGTTCGTCGGTTGTCGACGGGCCGGATTTAACCATTGTCGAACCGGAATTAAACGTCACCGTTTCCAATGGCACCCCGGCGACCGCCGATGCCGGCGACACCGTTTCGTGGACCGTGGTTCTGGACCACGCACCCGGCAGCAATGCGACGGCTTTTGACATTAACTTGCGAAACGCGATCAACGCGGTGGGGAACCACCTGACCTATGTTCCCGGATCGATGTCGGTTGTGCCTTCGGGTGGCGCAAGCGTCGATACATCGGCGGACACCGGTGGTGAACTTTCGCTTTCCATGGCATCGTTGCCCGTTGGCGAAAGCGTGACGGTGACGTTTCAAACCACTGTCGATAACACGGCGCCCGGATCGGCGGCACTACGCAATGAAGCATCGATCGATTTCACCAGTTTGCCGGGGGATGTTTCGACGCCACAGTCATCCAGTGCACTGTCCGTTGAACGGTTTGGGGCTTCGCCGAGCAACCCAACGCCGCCGGCACAAAATGACCATGACGCCACCGACGACGGCATCGTCACCACGTCGCCCGCCCAAGCCACAAAGATTGTGCTGTCCACCGATCAAGCGGCGACGGCGACGGGGCAGCACAATGCGGCGGTGACGGATGTGTTGATTGGCGAAATCGTGACCTATCAAATCACGGGTGTATTGCCCGAGGGAACAAGCCCGCTAACGATTACCGATACCTTACCGCTGGGCATGGAATGGGTTTCTTCACGCGTCGTGTCGATCGGCGGCAGCCTGGCGACCGGCACTCCCACCGTGACGACCCAGGATAGCAATACCGACACGATTATCGATGGTGTGCAATTCGATTTCGGCTCCGTCTTGAACACGCCCGATGGAATCCAAGATGCCGGTGATGAAATTGTAGTGGAGGTTGTTGCGCGTGTCCGTGATGTCGTCGGCAACGTCAACGCGTTGACGCTGACCAATCAGGCCGAAGTGGATTTGGGCGTGGGCAGTTCTACCGCAACGGCTGATGTCGAAGTTGTCGAACCGATCTTGAACATCATCAAATCGTCGCAGCTGTCCGGCGGCGTTCCCGGCACGACCGAGAACTTTACCGTCACCATCCAGCACACGGGGGCGTCGACAGCCGACGCTTACGATGTGTTAATCGCGGATCTTCTTGCCGATCCCAATTTGACTTTGGTGCCCGGCACCGTGACGACGGATCGCGGCACGATCACGACGGGCAATGGCGGGACCGACACCACGATTGGTTTATCGCTGGACCGATTGGACATCGGCGACACCATCACGATCACCTTCGACGCGATCATCAACCCGTCGGCGGGCGGCGGCGTGACCGTCGATACCCCCGCGACGCTGCAATGGGATTCGTTGCCCGGCGCGGGCGGCAGGATCGGAAACGACACCGATCCGGAACCCTTCGTGACGACCGCACCGGAGGTTGATCTGGCGGTGACAATCGACGACGGAAGTCTGGTCACCACAACCGATCGCGAATTGATCTATACGGTTACCGTGACCAACAACGGCCCTTCCACAGCCACAAACGTGGACGTCACGACGCTGATCGACAGCGACTTGATTGTCACCGGCGGCAATACCGTCGTGACCAATCTGGGCACCATGCTGCCCGGTGAAACGCAAACCTTCACCATCACCACGCGCACTCCAATCGCCGTGCCGACGCCGGATATTGTGACCACGACGGCGACCGTGACCGCGAATGAAATCGAGACCAACAACGCCAACAACAACGACCCGGACACAACCCAGATCTTGCCGGGCGCACGTGTCGCCGGAACATCATGGGTCGACATCAATCAAAACGGCATCGTCGATGCGGGTGAAACGTTATTGCCGGCTGTCGAATTGGTGCTGACGGGCATCGACGAGGATGGAGTGGCGGTGAGCGAAGTCACCACAACGGACGCACTGGGAAACTACCAATTCGATCAACTGCGACCGGGCAACTACCGGATCGCCCAAGTGCAGCCGACCTTGTTCGCCGACGGCTCGGACTACGTCGGAACGGGCGCGGGAAGTGCGCCGGCCAACGATGTTTTTGATCTTGTGCTGGCGGCCGGCGATGACGAAACCGGATACGATTTCACCGAGGCCGGCTTGCGTCCGGAATACCTGGGCAAGCGACGTCTGCTACGCTCGGACTTGGTCGGTTCAGGCGGCATCAACCCGCTGTCGGCGGATGATTTCTTTGCGATCTTCGCGCCCAGCGGTGGTGGCGACTTCGATTCCGATACCGACGTCGACAACGACGATTATCTGTTGTTCCTGGACCGCCTGGGGGCACCGTTCGCGCTTTAGTCGATTTCGTTCGGGCGGAATGGGAAGTCGACAAGATCGGAAGATGACGACGATTGGCAATGGCAAACGTCGGCGTTTTGTCGCGCGTTAATCGCGAAGCGACGACAGGAACGGACTGCCGGATTCCATGTTCTGCGGCCGAAAGTCGCTTCGCCAACGACGATCGCTCGGTGGCCAATGTGAATGAAAGCCAAACATCGGGTCCCTTCGCAAGACACGCGGTATCAGACGGCAAGGAGGATCAAAAGACGATAAGGGTTAAAAAATTAAGGGGATTAAAAAATTAGAGCGCTACCCGGGCACACTCACTTAGAAACCAGCAGCGCCTTGATTGCTCAACAAACCTGGCACGCAGAGGAAAGAAATAGAGGTGGAAGAGTTTGTGCCCTGGATTTTTCTGCCCTCCATTTTTCTGCCGAATTTCGACCACCCAAGAGTCCCCTGCTGTCGCTTCGCGACTCCGAATCGCTCGCTGGTTACCGGCCCCCGGACTCGCGTCCGGGGCGACATCATGCCGTGCCTTCGGCACTCAGGCAGAGTGGGTGGCACCAAGTCACCGTCGATTCCGATACCAACGTCGACAACGACGATTGCCTTTCGCTCCTGGATCGTCCGGGGGCATCGGTCGCGCTTTAGTGGGCTTGCGTCGGGCGAAGCGATGCGGCCATTGATCCGTGTTCTGGCGAACAACGGCTACGATTCTGGCGAACAACGGCTACGACGATTTTTGGTTCGGACGCACGACTAATTCACGCTGAATGGTGGCGGAAACGTCGATTGCGGCTTGTCCGGTTTTTGAACCTCGGCGGAAATCAACTCCAGATCGAACGAACCCTCGGCCAAGAATTGGATGATCCGCTCGGCCCGGTCGTCGACGTTGTGAGTGCCCAGCAACTGCAACTTTTGCTCGGTCGAAAACGGCAGCATGAACGACACGATGTCTGTGATTGGGCCCAGCCGCATCTGCCCGGCCATCAATTCGTACAGATTCTTTTGCACGTTTTCGCTTGGCGGCACCGTCTTGCCAAACGCTTCGAGCAACCGGCCCTTGAGCGAGCGTCGCGAGCTGGCGCCAGCCGGCGGATAGATGTCGTCCAAAATTTCCACATCGGCCATTCGGTAGGGCCGACTGGTTTCCAACTCGCGAAGCAATCGTGCGCGGCGAACACCCACGAGCAGAATGTTGTGCCGATCGTCCTCCAATTCGCTGTGGCTGACGATCCGGCCGACGCAAAGCAGATCCGCGATGGGTGGAGCAGTGGGTGCGACGCCACCGCCAATTCCGACAACTCCGCCGGCAAGCGTTGGCGTTTCCAAGGTCGCCATCGCGATCAATTCGTCGCTGGCGAGCGAATCGGCCAGCATTTCACAATACCGCGGCTCGAACAAATGCAGCGGCTGCATCGCGTGCGGAAAAACGACCAATTCCGGCAGCGGGAATAAACGAACCCGGCCGCCGAAATCTTCCGGCAGCCGGGTCACGTCTTCTAAATTGTCCATGGCGGGTGTCGTGGCGGTTGGGGTCAGAGGGCGGGGAGCGTTTGGATCACGTCACACACCAAACCGACCTGCCGTCCGGCCACGGGGCATCTGGCCATGGGTCATCCGGGTTTCCGGAGATCAGTCGCGTCCGGACAACGCGATCATCAGTCGCAGGATGTACCAGAACAACGTGACCACCGATGCGAACAGCGACAGCGATGCCGCGACGTGCTGGTCGGTTCGATAGTGATGAAGGATGTTCGATGTGTCATACAAAATGTAGCCACACATCAACCCAATCATCGCCCCGCTGAACAGGATCCCCAGATTAAAACCAATCACGATGCTGGCGACGATCATCGCCATCGCAACGATTCCGGCAATCGCCAGGTACTTGCCCCAGCCACTCAAATCGGCCTTGGTTGCGAAAACGAAGACGGTCAGGCCCATGAAGGTGACCGAAGTGATCGCGGCCGCCGCGACAGGCAATTCAGGCCCGATGAAATTGATCGACATGTACAACAGCGGTAGCAACAGTACCGCGTTGGCACACACGTAGACCCCCAATCCAAGGTACTGCAGACCTTTGGAAGTATCGCTGGATGCCCACGACCGGGCCATCCAACTAACGCCCATGAAGGCGCCCAGCACCAACAGCCACCCGTAGCCGGCGGTCATGGTGCGAACCAACGAGAACATCGTGTCGGCGGGCACGACGTTGAACAGAACGACTTCGAGTGCGACCAGCGCCAGCACGGCACCGGACAAATGCGTGTAGGTGCGGCGAATGAAGGCGGTGCGTTCATTGTCCGCCACGGTGATGGCCGGCGCGCCGACCGCATAGGGATTTTGTTGTTCGAACATGGAAGGCGGAAGCGTATCCGTGAAAGGGAAGGGAGACACC
>JBCCRW010000115.1:0-14312 GCA_039201055.1 Planctomycetota bacterium
ACCGCACAGCAGCCGCTTGCCACCGCACAGCAGCCGCTTGCCACCGCACAGCAGCCGGTCATCGGCACAGAATCCGTCGCCACCGCGCGCCAACCGGCGTTGCCCAACAAGCCGGCACTGGCCGTCAAGCCCGCCACCAAGGCCAAGCGGCGGGATTCGATGACGCAAAGTTTGGTGTTGTTGGCGACGATGACGGTGATGCTTTTGTCGGCGCGCTTCATCGTGCCACCCGTTGTCGAAGAGATTCGCTATTCGTGGCGACGGGGGCAATTGCGGGCCGAACACGAGATGGCGGGCGTCGGGCTGAAAAATGTCTCGCTCAATTCGCTCAGCCAGGCCTATCAAATGGTCACCTCGCTGGTCGGGCCCAGCGTGGTGCATATCGACGTCACGGCGATTCAACCTTCCGACGAAGCCTGGGGCGTTTTGGGCAATGGAGTCCCCTATCGTTTTCGAATGCAGGCGGACGACCAGGGGCGGGACCAGGGCAGCGGTGTGGTCATCGACGAATCCGGTTTTCTGTTGACCAATGCCCACGTCATTGGTGGTGATCGGGCCAGCAAGATTGTGGTGACGCTATCGGATGGTCGCCGCCGCGAGGCACGCGTCGTTGGGACCGATCCGCTGACCGATTTGGCGGTTTTGAAAATCGATGCCGATGGTTTGATTCCCATTCGTTGGGGCGATAGCGACGATTGTAAAGTCGGCACGCCGGTGTGGGCTGTGGGCAGCCCTTTTGGACTCGATCGCACCGTGACCTTTGGCATTTTGAGTGGCAAGCATCGCAAGGTCCGCGCGAGCACCCAGTATCAGGATTTCATGCAAAGCGATGTCGCAGTGAATCCGGGCAACAGTGGAGGCCCACTGATTGACGCGACGGGGTCGTTGATTGGGATCAATACGGCGATTGTTGGGGATACCTATCAAGGCGTGAGTTTTTCCATTCCCAGCAATGTCGCCAAATCGGTTTACGAACGCTTAATCGCCGATGGGCGTGTCCAACGGGCATGGTTGGGCGTGTCGCTGGATGAGGTGCCCGACGATCGGATGGTGGGTGAGAACAGCCGCGTCCGCGGGGCGTTGGTTCGTGGTTTGGCCGACGACGTTTCGCCGGCGGCCGTGTGCGGCATGCGGGCGGGCGATGTGGTGTTGTCGATCGGGGGCGTCAAGATCCGCGACTCGGCACATTTGATGCAGGTAATCGGCGACGCCCAGGTCGGCGCGGAGGTGACCATCAAGGTCGATCGCGACGGCGAGGAGATTGCGTTGTTCGCGGTGCTTTCGGCACGACAGGATTTGCGCTGATTGGCACGTAACCAATGGTCGGGATCGGTAGTGGACGATGCGACGAGTCCCTCGAGCAAGGACTCCTCGCGTCGTCCGCTACGACAGAAAGAAAGGACTCCTCGCGTCGTCCACTACGACAGAAATGGATCGTGCGTTGCAATTTGATGTTCGGATTGTTCCGGCGTGGGCGGCTCGCTTCCGGTTTGAAATTCGGCTCCGGCGATTTTGCCCGTCGCCCGCGTGGCTACACTCGTGGCCATGCACGCCACCTCTCTCGAATCGCCATCGCGTTCCCATCGCGATCAGCGTCGAAGTTCGCTACTGTCCAGCATTTCGCTAGCCACGCTGGGCCGGATCGTGATCGGTTTGCTGACCTTCGTGGCGGCGGGCTTCAACACGGTTGATATCAACTTTGAAGGTTTGATCCCCGAGGAATCGGTCGGGCTCGACTGGGTCGTCGGCGTGAAGCTGATCCTGGCGGCGGCTTGCGGAGCGACGGGCTTGGTCGGCGTGTACTGCAATCCGTCCTGGCTGGGCGTGATGTGGCGATTTCCCGGCTGTTTGCTGGTGTCGCTCGGGGGCGTGTTTTTGGTCACCAGCGTGTTTGCGATTCCCCAGCAGGCTCGGGTCTGCCAGGCGGCGGCATTGGTCTTGGTGTGCTATCTGGCGTTCTTGCCGACGGCGATCCAGTGCCTCGGTTTGCGGCGTATGGCCGATTGGATGCTGTTGGGAATGGTGGTGAACCTGCTGGCCAATTGGTGGTTTTATTTGGCCGTTCCATCGATCGGCGTGTACGAGGAAGAACTTTCCGGCGACGTGCGTTTTCTTCGGATGGGCGGCCTGGGGCACCCCAATGCGATTGGTCGGATGGCCATTTTGGCGGGCCTGATCGCGATGTGGCGACAATTTTGGCCGTCGGATTCGAGCGCGGGTTCGTCGTCAAAGGCGAATTTGCCGTCCAAGGAGACCTTCGGTCCGACTTTTGCCGCGGTGTTGCACTTTGCGATCATGGGTTTGGCCGTTGCGACCTTGGCGGCCGCGTTCAGCCGCACGTCGGTGCTGGCCGGTACGCTGGGGGCGGCGGCACTGTGGGGTAGCCGTTTGTGGACGCCCCGGGGGCTGGGCCTGTTGCTGGGCGGTGGCGGGTTGACCCTGGTGTTGGCGATCGCGATTTCATTGGCACTGGGAAACGACTTGGGCGACTATCTGGTTCGGTCGCTGACCAAGACCGGCGACGTGGGCGAATTGACCACCGCGACCGGTCGGACGGCGATTTGGGGTGAGGCGATACGGCTGATTGGCCAGCGACCCATCACCGGCTACGGACTCAACAGCGCCCCGGTGATGCTGGAAGATTTTTCATACCACACCCACAACCTGTTGTTGCACGCGGCCTTTTCGGGCGGCCTTGTCGCCGGTCTTCTGGTGGCGATGCTGGTCGTTTGGAATTTGGCCTTGGCGATTGGGTCTTCGTCGCCGTTGGTGCGGGCCGTTTCGACGGTCGTCCTGATTTCGGGCATGTTCGAAGACACCGTCCTGGATACCTTTCCCGGCCCGTCGACGCTTTTATGGATGGCGGTGCTGGTTGTGGCATCGGTCCCATCGCCAAAACGGTCTATAATCAAGGTTTAGATCATTATCGAAATCACCAACGAACCACCTACGTCTTCAAGGTTTGGAACTTTTACGATGAAGCAGCTTCGCTTACGTCGATCGCGGTCGTTCACCTCCCGATGCCACGAATCATTTCGGGGCGGCCGCTGGACCGGTTTTGCCCGCTGGACTGGTTTTGCCCGCTGGACTGGTTTTGGCAGTGGCCTGGCTTTCATCGCGGCGGTGTGGATCGGGTCCGCGTTGCCGGCTGATGCCGAAGACGCCACCACCGATAAAGTCGAAACACCCGCCAAGTCCGCTGCCGATGCCGGTTGGTCGGACACAAAGCCCGCATCCGGTCCCGCCGTCGAAGTGGCCGGCAAATTTATGGTGCCCTACACCGAAACCATTCCCGGCACCGATATCCAATTTGAAATGGTGCCGATTCCCGGTGGCACCTACATGATGGGCAGTCCCGAAGACGAAGCCGATCGCAACGACGACGAAGGCCCCCAGGTCAAAGTCAACGTCGATCCGATGTGGGTTGCCAAGACCGAGGTGACTTGGGATCAATACAAACAATATATGAAACTGTATTCGATCTTTCGCCAGTTTGAATCCAAGGACATTCGCAAGGTCGATCCCAGTCAAACCGCCGATGTCATCACCGCGCCGACGCCGCTGTATGATCCCAGTTTCACCTATGAATATGGTGAACGTCCCGATCAAGCGGCCGTCACGATGACGCAGTATTCGGCCAAGCAATTCACCAAGTGGCTCAGCCGCATCACCGACCGCCAGTATCGTTTGCCGACCGAAGCCGAATGGGAATATGCCGCTCGCGGCGGCACGCAAACGGCGTATTCATTTGGTGATGATCCCGGCGTGGTCGAAGAGTATGCGTGGTTGATCGATAACATCGACGAGGGTCAGGAAAGTGTTGGCAAGAAGAAGGCCAACCCCTTCGGTTTGCATGACATGCATGGCAACGTTGCCGAATGGACCGTCAACCAATACACCAAAAACGGCTATGCCGATTTCGCGGACAAACAACCCATTGCCGCCATCGACATGGTGAAATGGCCCGAGACCCAAGACGCGTGCGTCGTCCGCGGCGGAAGTTGGGAAATGGAATCTGATGGCCTGCGCAGTGCCGCGCGGTTGGCGTCGGAGGACGAATATTGGAAGGACGAAGATCCGAATTATCCCAAGAGTCCGTGGTGGTTTACCACCGATCCGGCTCGCGGCGTTGGCTTTCGCCTATTTCGATCCGCCGGTGATTTGCCCGATGACAAGATCACCCAGTTTTGGGAGGCCACCGCCGACGATTTGAAGGGCGACGTCAAATCGCGTTTGACGGGCGGCCGCGGCGGCTTGGGAAAAGTCGATCGCGATTTGCCAAAGGCCATCAAGGATCTGCGACGACGATAGCTTTGCCATGAAGGTTTTGATTGTTGGCAATGGAGGCCGCGAGCACGCGTTGGCGTGGAAGGTTTCCCAAAGTCCCGGTGTGGAAAGTGTCTTTGTCGCCCCCGGCAACGCGGGCACGGCCGTCGACGCGACCAACGTTCCCATTGCCGTGACCGATCACGATTCCATTTTGGGTTTTGCCCAAAGCGAATCGATTGATTTGGTTATCGTCGGTCCCGAAGCACCGCTGGTCGCGGGTCTGGCCGATCGTTTGGACGATGCTGGCATCGCCGTTTTTGGTCCCTCGGCGGCGGCCGCCGAATTGGAAGGCAGCAAGGTGTTTTGCAAAAACTTGTTGCACACCGCCAACATTCCCACGGCGACCTTTCACGCGTTTCGCAAGGCCGACGACGCGGTTCATTACATCCGCCAGCGGCACCCCGAGCCGGGTGAAGCGGCACCCGTCGTGGTCAAGGCCGACGGGCTTGCCGCCGGCAAGGGCGTCATCGTTTGTGGCACTCGCGAAGAAGCACTCGACGCCATCTATTTGATCGCCGAGGATCGCGCCTTTGGTGCCGCCGGAAAACAATTGGTGATCGAAGAACGCTTGATGGGCCAAGAGGTCAGCGTGCTGGCGATCACCGATGGCGAAACAATCTTGACGCTGCCGCCGGCCCAGGATCACAAGCCCGCTCACGACGGCGACACGGGGCCCAACACCGGGGGCATGGGGGCGTATTGCCCGGCACCGATTTTGGACGAAGCGATGCTCGAACGCATCGAGGCCGAAGTCCTGGTGCCGGTCGTTCACGCCCTCAAACGTGCCCGCCGGCCGTTCAAGGGTGTACTGTACGCCGGGCTGATGTTGACCGCCGGCGGACCCAAGGTGTTGGAATTCAATGTCCGTTTTGGCGATCCCGAATGCCAACCGCTACTGATGCGAATGAAAACCGATCTGGTGGACATCATGTTGGCGGTCGCGCGAGGCAAGCTGGGCCAATTTGTCGAAGAATCGCTGCCCGAGGGTTTGGAATTTGATCCACGGCCGGCAATCTGCGTCGTGATGGCGTCCAAAGGCTATCCCGGCGATTACGAAAAGGGCCACGAGATCCGCGGGCTTTCCGCCGCCGACGCACTCGACGATGTCAAGGTTTTTCACGCGGGAACGCGTCTGGACGACGACGACCGGGTGTTGACCGCCGGGGGGCGAGTCCTGGGGGTCACGGCGCTGGGCGACACGATCGCCGGGGCCAAGTTGCGAGCGTACCAAGCGGTTCGCGAAATCCGCTGGCCGGGTGCCTGGTGCCGTAAAGACATCGCCGACAAGGCGATGATGGGTTGATTGCCGATTACTTGCCAGCAGGTAAACTAGGGGCCCCGCCGGAGAGCTGGGTTCTCGGACGAGTCACCATCCTGCCACGCACCTGGTCCGCGGCTCTCCATCGCTCTTTGCCTCTTTTTTGATCGAGTTCGATATGCTCCGTAAAGTCTTTTGCTTCGCGATGATGTTCGCGGCCTTGGGCGTCGTTGCCACGGCCGCTGCTACCACGACCGCCGCCGCCGAAACGGCCACGCTGAAGGTCCAGGTCGTTTACGAAGGCAAAGCGGAACCGCCCAAGGAGATCAAGCCGAACACGGACAAGGAGTTCTGCGGCAAGCACAAGACCTACGAAGAACGCTTGTTGGTGGATCCCGAGACCAAGGGAATCAAAAATGTTGTCCTCTATATTTACGTCGGCGGGCGTAACGGGATGGACCTGAAGGATTTGGGGACTTTGGATATCAAGCCCAGCACGAAAGTGCTTGATAATGACAAGTGCCGCTTTGAGCCCCGTGTCTTGGTCATGCACGTCGATGACACCCTGAAGATCAAAAATTCAGACGCGGTCGCGCACAACGCAAAAGTCTCTTTCTTTAACAATCCCGAGATCAATCCCGTCATCCCGGCCAACGGCTTCAAAGAGTACAAGTTGGAAGAACCCGAAGGCGGCGTGGTGCCAGTGGAGTGCAGCATTCACACCTGGATGAGAGCGGGGCTGTTGGTGCTGGATCATCGCTTTGCCGGCATCAGCAACGAGAAGGGCGAGATCGAGATTTCCGGTTTGCCGGCTGGGAAGGAGTTGACGTTTCGGATTTACCAGGAGGAGTTGCGGATCCGAAAGATGAAGTCCGAAAAATCGGGTAAGGACATCAAAATCAGCCGTGGCGCACTCAAGCTGACGCTTGAGCCGGGTGAGAATGATTTGGGGAAATGGGTCGTTCCCGCGAAGTAGTTCCTAGTCTTTAGACGCGACAAAACGCGGCGTTGGCCGTCGCCGCCGGCTGCGGTCAAATGGCGACCATGAGACGCCTACGCCCACTTTTCGTCACCGCAACGCTCGCCGGCACGCTGCTGCTGGCGTCGCTGGGCTGCGAACCGGCGATTGATGCGTATTCGGCCAACGACTTGCACGCCTTTGGCGTCGCCCGCTTTGAACGGCTGGATACCGCCGATGATGCGGCCGCCGACGCCGCGCGGGTCGTCCAGGCCTGGTTTGGAACCCCCGACCAGCCCCGCTGGCCGGCCGACATTCTGGTCGCCGGCGGTGATCTGATCGACCCGGATTCGCTCATCCGCACGTCCGGTCCGGTCCGCAGCGACCGCGATGATCAACACTATGGTTTGTACCGCGAGCACTGCGTCACGTGCCATGGCATCGCCGGCGACGGACGCGGCCCCGCCGCACGCTTTCAAAGTCCCTATCCTCGCGATTTAAGACGCGGCGTTTTCAAGTGGAAAACGACCGAGCGGAATGCCAAACCGGTACGCGATGATTTTCGGCGGTTGTTGGAACACGGCGTGCCGGGGACCGCAATGCCTCGCTTTGCGGGAATTGACGTCGCCGATCGCGAGGCACTGATCGACCATCTGATTTACTTGTCGATTCGCGGCGAGGTCGAACGCAAATTAATCGAATCGGCCATCCGCGAAATCGGGTACGGGGACGGCGAAGACGTCGCCGATGCGGATCGACTAAGTGTTCGGCCGGACACGCCCGGCGGCCAGGCGTCGATCGAGATCTTGCAGCGCGTTGTGCAGAGCTGGGTCGATGCTGATTCAAGGGTGGTCAAACTGCCATCGCTGGTCTCCGAGACCATCGCGACACCCGAGACGATCGCGCTGGGCCGACGTGTTTTCAACGGCCAGATCGCCGGATGCGCCGGGTGCCATGGTGTCGACGGGCGTGGGGGTATGCCGACACTCGACTATGACGATGCGGTCAAGGAATACACGACGCGAGCGGGGATCGACCCCAGGGATCGCGTCGCGTTTTCTCAAGTGAAATCGCTGGGCGCGTTGCCGGCGCGACCGTCGCAGCCGCGGGTCTTGACCGGCGGCGTGTTCCGTGGCGGCGTGTTCCGTGGCGGCGTGGATGATCAGTCGCTTTATTGCCGCATCACTCAAGGCATCGCGGGGACGCCCATGGCCGCGGTTGCCGTTGGCGAAGGGGAATCGCGGACCGCGCTAAGTGTCGAAGAGGTGACCGGGCTGATCCATTTCTTGCAAAGCATGGATCCCCATGGCAAGAATTTGGTCACTGGCAAGAACGTGGACGCTGGGAAAAACCTGATCGCTGGCAAAAACTTGGTCACTGGCAAGAACGTGGACGCTGGGAAAAACCTGGTCGCTGGCAAAGACGGGGGCACCGAGTGATGAGTGCGGAAACCACCCGTCGCGTCGGCGCGATCACTGGATTGGTCCTGGGCATCGCGGTGATGTATGCCATTGGCAAAGTCGGCTTGATCCCCGCGTTTTTCTTGGGTGCCGGTGGCTGTGTGGCCGGGGCGATGGTGGCCGAGCGGGTGCACGCGTCGCGAAACCAAGATCTTTCGCGAGACCAAGATCGTTTGGGGGAAACCGATGACTGATCACGCCATCGATGCAGCGCGACTTCAAAATCCGCTCGACGAACGCTCGAAATTCCTCAACCGGGGCACTCGCTTTTTGGTGGTGCTGGTGTGGCCGCTGATCTGGGTCGGCGGATTGGTGACGACTTACGATGCGGGCATGTCGGTTCCCGATTGGCCGGGGACTTACGGATACAATTTGTTTTTGTATCCCTATGAAAGTTGGTTTTTTGGGCCCTTTGATCTATTCATTGAACACGGGCACCGATTGTTGGCCGCGTTTGTCGGCTTGGTCGCGATCTTTGTATTTGGCGCATCGTTGCGTCGCGAGCCGCGATCGTGGGTCCGCTGGTTGTGCGGCGGAGTGCTGACCATGGTGATCGCCCAAGGTTTATTGGGCGGTCTGCGGGTCGTCTTTTCCGAACGTTTGCTGGCCATGGTTCACGGCTGCTTTGGACAAGCATTTTTCGGGTTATGCGTGTTTGCGGCCATCGTGACCGGCCGCTGGTGGCTTGGCCAGCAACGAGATCCCCGGCCGCAAAGCGACAGCGAAACCGGCGTATGGGGTTCGGGGCGAACGAGCTTCGTCCAAGCAGACTCCGCTGAGACCAGCAAGTGCCCTGGCCCCAGCACGGCTAACGCCAGCACGGCTGCTGAGCCCAGCAAGCCGCGGTCGCGGCCCGGTCGAACTTGGTGGGCACTGGCCGTCTTCGCGGTCTTGTTGGCCTACATGCAGGTGGTGTTGGGTGCGGTGCTGCGACACGGTTCGCCCAGCACAACGCCGGGGGCATTTGCCCACACGGTCGCCCTGCACGTTGCCGGCGCGATCACCTTGTGGCTGTTGTCACTGGGTCTGGCCGCGCGGGGTTTTTTCCATCGACGGAGTGATTTGGCTTGGCCCGGTTACGCCCTGGCCGGCATCGTCACGCTGCAAACGCTGTTGGGCACGGGCACCTGGGTCGTCCACTACGGCTTCCCGGAACTGCTTTCCTGGGTCCCCGGATCGGAATCCTTCATCGTGGATGCGAAGGGGTTTATCGATTCGATTATCGTGACCGCCCATGTTGCCATGGGAGCCTTGATTTTGGGTTTGGCGTTGGCCTTGGCCGTGCGAATCACCGTGGTCCGGCGGCGCGGGGGGGATCTGACAATTGGTCGCGGGCGTTTTGAAGTGGACAACTTGGCGACCACGGATACCCTTACCTGACCATGGACTCTTCTTCCAGCCTAACGACACGCGTCCCAGAAACCTCGTTTTCCGCCGTTGCCCACCCCAAGACTGGCCGAGAGCGCGGTGCCGGCTTCGATCGGGGTGCCCGGCTGGAACGGCATGCCGGTTTGGAACGGGGTTCCAGTGTGGACCGGAATGTCCCCATCGACTTGGACCGAAGCGTCCCTTTGGCCTTGGACCGGAGTGTCCCCTTGGAACGGACTGCCCACCTGGAACGAATCGCCATCCCCTCCAAGTGGGCCGATTATCGTGAATTGACCAAGCCGCGGATCGTCACCATGATCCTAGTGACCACCATGGCGACGGCGATTTTGGGCGGCAGTGCCGCCGGCGGAGCCCTGTTGGACTGGGATGCTTGGCTGTTGCTGCTGTTCGCGACCGGCAGCGTCGCCGCATCGGCCGGTGCGGCCAATCAAGTTTGGGAGCGGGTGATCGATCGCCAAATGGCGCGGACACAAAACCGTCCCATGGCCGACGGGCGTTTGAGTGTTCCGGCGGCCCTCATTTTCACCGCCGCGTTGTTGCTGGGCGGAAGCTTGGTTTTGGCGTGGGCGTTTGGGCCGGTGCCCGCCGGCGTTGCCGTCGCCACCTGGCTGTCGTATGTGGTCGTTTACACGCCGCTAAAAACGCGGACCGCATGGAACACCACGGTCGGCGCCGTTGCCGGTGCCTTGCCGGTTTTGATCGGATACACGGCGGCGGGTGGAACTTTGGGCGATCCGCTGGGCTGGCTGGTCTTCGGTGTTTTGGCCGCTTGGCAATACCCGCATTTTATGGCCATCGCTTGGTTGTATCGCCGACAGTACGGCGAAGCGGGTTTTCGCATGACCACGACGATTCACCCGGGTGGGTTGGATGCCGCGATCCAATCGATCGCCGGCAGCGTGGCGTTGTGGGCGATGGCGGTCGGGGCGGCGTTCTGCGTCGGCAGTGGATCGTTTGCGGTCTTTGCCAGCGTGTTGATCAGTTTTTCAGTCGCTCCGATGTTGGTCGCATCGCTGCGATTCTTTCGCCACCGCGATGATGCGGCCGCACGCAAGATGCTGCGTAGTAGTTTGCTGGTGCTGCCTGCGGTGCTCCTGGTGTTGACATTGGGTGTTTGCTGGCCGGCAACGTGAATTCGATTTGCGAAGTCCGCGGTCTGCGGCATCGCTACGGCGATCATCTGGCACTGGATGGTTTCGATTTCGAGGTCGCACCGGCTTCCTGGACGACACTTTTGGGCCCCAATGGGTGCGGCAAGACGACATTGTTTCGCGTGCTGTGTACGTTGTTGCCGGTCCAGCAGGGCAGGGCGGTCATTGATGGTTTGGACGTGGCGAATCAGGTCATGCAGGTTCGCAGGCGAATCGGCATCGTCTTTCAGTCGCCCAGTTTGGACGGCAAGCTGACCGTCGAAGAAAATCTCCGCTGCAAAGCGGCGCTTCAGGGGATTCGTGGCGGGGCGTTTCGCGATCGTAGCCAGGAATGCTTGCGGATGTTCGGGCTGGTGGATCGTCGCCACGATCGCTGTGAAACGCTGTCGGGTGGATTGAGGCGCCGAGTCGAATTGGCGGGCGGGCTGCTGCATCGCCCGCGCTTGTTGTTGATGGACGAACCCAGCACGGGCCTGGACCCCGCCGCCCGCCTGGGTTTGGCCGATGCCATCGGGTCACTCAAAAGCGAAGGCGTCACGGTGATCATGACGACGCACCTGATGGAGGAGGCGGAGAAGTCCGACCGAGTCATCATCATGGCCGATGGCAAGCGGATCGCCGACGGCCCACCGGTCGCCCTGCGACGCGAAGTCGGCGGCGACTTGATCACCATTGTCCCACGCGACACCGCCGCCGTGGCTTCGATCTTGGAAAACGATTTGCACCTGGAAGCCAAACGGGTTCACAATCAATTTCGTGTGCTTGCACCGGAGCCGGCGGGGTTGCTGCCCGAGTTGATGCAAAGGCTTGGCGATCAAGCTGATTCGGTCACCATCGGCAAGCCCTCACTGGAGGACGTTTTCGTGGCCAAGACCGGGAAACGATTCGAATGAGTGTCAGCCAGCCTCCTGCACCCGGCATGGCCGAAAGCGTGGCGGCCGCTTGGATGCTGGCGTGTCGCGAATGGAAGCGTTTCTTTCGGCAACCCAATCGTGTCGGTGCGGCCATCGCCCAACCCCTGTTGTTTTGGTTGCTCTTTGGGATCGGATTGCAGGGTTCGTTTCAGTCCGCCGGCGATCTGGATTTTTTGCAATTTTTTCTTCCCGGCACGATCGCATTGATCGTTCTGTTCACGGCGATCTTTTCGACCATTTCGGTCATCGAAGATCGACGTGAGGGCTTCATGCAATCGGTGTTGGTGTCGCCGGTGGGACGCGGCTCGATTCTGGCCGGCAAGGTGCTTGGTGGTTCGGCGATCGCTTGGTTCCAGGCGGTCTTGTTCTTGATTCTGGTGCTGTGTTTCGGCACGGCTTCGGTTTCGAGCGCTGTCCTATCGTTGTTGGTTTTGCTGGCGATTCTTGCGGTCGCGATGTGTTCGTTGGGCATGATTGTGGCGTGGCCGATGGACAGCACTCAGGGTTTCCACGCGATCATGATGTTGGGCTTGATGCCGATGTGGTTGTTGGCGGGAACGTTTTTTCCAATTCCGGCATGGGACGCGTCGGCGGGTTGGGGGCCCAAGATTCTGGGTGGCGTGATGCGAGCCAATCCGCTTTCGTACACGATGGTCGAAATGCGTCGTCTGCTGTACCCGGTGACCGATGACGCGGCGGCCGGCTTCGCGCCCTCGCCGCTGATCTGTTGGGCGGTTTCGGTTTTGTTCGCGGGCACGGTTACCCTGTGGGCGTGGTTCTTGATGCGTGGACACCGCAAGGTCGACGCGATTTCATAACTTCGGTCCGGAGCGACACCAAAATGAAAACCGCCTTCAACATCCTTTGCATCGTGCTCGGCTGCGGAATCCTGGCCTGGGTTATCCAAACGTCCAACCAAGACGCCCCCAAGCCACCTGCCGCCGACTCCCAGCAAAATCCCGGCGAAGCGTTGGTGGTGCAGCCAAGCGATGCGGACATCGCCGGCCGCGAACCCGCCGAGGTCGAAAATCCGGACCCGGTGTTTCCGCCCAACAAAGGCGATTGGAAGGCCGAATTTGAATTCACCGAACGCAGCGGCGAAACCGTTTCTTCCGACGATCTGGCCGGTCAGCCTTATGTGGCCAGTTTCTTCTTTACGCGATGCCCATCAAGCTGCCCGACCCAAAATCAAAAACTGGCGGATTTGCAAAAACGCTTTGCGGGCAAGGGAGTCAAGTTTCTAGCCTTTTCGGTGGACCCAAATTACGACACTCCCGAAGTCCTCCGCGAGTACGCCAACCGCTTCGGCGCGGACCCGGATCAATGGTACTTCTTGACGGGCGACCTGACGAAGATTCGCCAAGTCGGCACCAATATGTTTCAACAACCCATCATGGAAGCCTTTCATACCGATCGCTTTGGATTGGTCGACGCGGATGGAAATATCGAAGGCATTTATTCGTGGAACAGCCCCACGCAGTACCGCAAGCTAATCAGACGAATCGATGAGATGTTGAACCAGAAGGGTGAGTGACTGATTTCATGTGGGATTTTTTCGCCAGCAATCTGCCGCACGCCACCGCGTCGCTCAACGCGACCGCCACCGTCCTGTTGGCCTTGGGTTTGGCCGCGATTCGCAACGGGAATCCACGCCGACATAAGAAAATGATGCTCTCGGCACTGGCCGTTAGCGCCGTTTTCCTAGCCCTGTATCTGCTGCACAAGGTCGCGCTTTATCAAACCACCGGCAGTCCCAACAAACGCTACCCGACCGACCCATCGATCGCACCGCTGTGGTCGCGATACACGTATTACGGCATCTTGGGCACTCACTTGATCCTGGCAATCATGGTTCCGGTTTTGGCCCTGCGTTCGGTCTATCTGGCGATGAAAGGCCGCATCGTGGCCCATAAGAAATCGGTACGTTGGACGTATCCGATCTGGATGTATGTCTCGGTGACCGGAGTGCTGGTTTATGTGTTTCTGTATCACCATCAAAACCTATTCAGCTAGGGTCGCCGATGCCGTTTCGCACTTGGATTCGGCACGATTGGCACAAGGCGTATTTGGACTGGCGTTTTGGCAAGATCGACTTGGGCGCCAAGTTGGGTCGACGGGGTGAAATGGCGGCGGCCCGCTACCTGCGGCAACGCGGCTACACGATTCTTGCGGAAGGGGAATCGGACCGCGGCGGCGAATTGGATTTGATCGCGCTTCACCGAAAGTCGGGCAAGATTGTTTTCGTCGAAGTCAAGACATCCGCATCCACAAAGCCCGGCAATCCGGCGGAGCGGGTGACGCTGGACAAGCAACTCCGGGTCGCCAGAGCATCGCTTCGATATTTGAAACGCAAGGGGCTTCTGGGCGCGGCGTGTCGCTTCGACGTGATCGCCGTGTGGTGGCCGCCGTCGGCGGATACCCCGACAAGGATTGAGCACTACGAAGCCGCGTTTGAAAACCCCTTGGAATTTCAAATGTTTTGAAGCGCTTTGTTGCCGCCGCCGCTACGCTCGCTTGGCCAGTTTTAGAACCAACGATTCCAGCAAAAAACGGTCTCGCCCGTCGTCACTGTGGGTTCCCTTGAGTCGCAGATCGGCGTCCAGCAGCCAGGGTAGTAATTGGGTGCCTCGGTCGCGGCCCAAGCTTCGCAATTGTTGGGTGGCCACTCCGACTTCCCCGGGACGCCGAATCCCCGCGGCCGCCACCGCATCCTCCAAACGCCACGCCCGGCCGCTGCGCTCAAAATACTGCACCACCGAGGTCGCCAAGCCCAGACGCCGCAGGCCCCAGGCAATTTGCGGCAGCAGGGCGACGGGTTTCTGGCCGCCGGTGATCAGTTTGTCCAGTTGTTTG
>JBCCRW010000116.1:0-14257 GCA_039201055.1 Planctomycetota bacterium
GGTCTACTGATCTGCCGGTCATCCCTGGCACGATCGAATAGCAGCATGCAATGCAGATCGGGATTTCCCAACCAAATGCCGAAATCACCCTTGATCAGAATTCCTTCATAGCAGCGACGGCAGTGGAGTGTTTTCCTCGCAGAACGCGGCATCCAGCGGCTCGTTCCTGTCGTCGCTCCGAAACTTGAGATTCCTTGTAACCGAGTTCCCCGGACCCAGCGTCGGGGGCTACCAGCTGCCATCGCTTCGCGATTGACGTGCAACAAAATGACTTCAAAGCCGCTCGAGTCCTCGATGCGAAAAGGCACCCAAAGTGGATCTGGTGCCGCCCACTGTGCAGATCATGAACATGCTCTGCCTCCGCTCGCGCAACTAGGCGACGTGACGCTTCTGGCAAATAGCGTTTGGCAAAAAGACGGTGGGCAGAAAGATTCGGACCGTGGATCTTTCAGTCTCACAATTGCCTGCACGATGGGCCGCTTGAGCGAGAAACAGTCTGGCCGGTTCCCAAATCCATTTCTTCGAGTAGCAACCTAATTTTTTAACCCCCTTAATTTTTTAACCCGCTTGACCGTTCGCGACGTCGCATTCCCATTGTCGGCCACCCAATCGTCCGCTGCGACAGCGCGCGATCACGCCCATGACTTTGGCCGTGCGATCGTCATCACGAAGCGGCAAATCATCGCAGTATCCGACCGCACCTTCGCAGTGGCGAATGATCCCGGCAATGGTCAGGCAGCGATTGCAGCGGAGGATGCTTGTGGAGGCCCTGTTGTCGGTCGTCGCGTCGTCCAATACGACAGAAACTGAAAGTGCGTTCCTGAACTTTTTGCGGACGCGTCCTCAGACGCCGACGGGGTGCTCGTCCGGAATGACGATGCTGCCAACCAGCGTCAAGATACGGTCGCCGGGATTTGGCTGAAGCGGCTTTTCGGGCGTTTCCAAAGTCAACTTGCCATCCTCGGAAATGACGGCCAACAATTCAAAGTTGTCCTGATACTTTTTCGCGAACGCCGCGTAGGTGAATTCCTCGGATAACGGAGTCACCTTGAACGACGATCCGAGATCGTGCCGTTCGCGAAAACGGGTGTAGGTCGCCCCTTCGTGGAACAAGGCTCGGCCCATCAAGTTCTTTGTCACGCCGCGCCGCGATTTCAATTTGCCGGGATCAAACATCAATTGAAATCCATTCTTTCGTTCAAACATCGCGCGGCATTCCCGCACGATCAACGAATTGACTTCGTCGTTGGGCGTCATTGCCAACAGCTTGCCGATGCCCGCCAATTCCAGTTCCTCACGAGCATGTTCGTTCAGCATGTTGATGCACACGGCATCCAGACCGGCTTGCTTGGCTAGCGAGACTTTGGCGAAATTCGTATCGACGATCTTGACCGGGACGTTGGCCGAAACGATCGCCTTGGCCAGGTCGCGTACCCACGAATCGGCGCCGATAATCAGCAACCCATCGCTGCGTTGGTCGGCCAAGTGTAGCAGCCGCGCGACCGGAGCGGCAAGCAGACCGTAAATCGCGACCGTGCCGACGATCACGATGAACACCACGGTGGAAAGCTGATTTGCCGATGTTTGACCGACGCTTTCCAGTTCCAACGCAAACACGCTGCTGACCGCGGCGGCAACGATGCCGCGAGGTGCCAGCGACGCGATGAATGCCTTTTCACGGAAGTTTAGCGACGTACCGATCAGCGAAATAAAAACACTGATGGGACGCACGGCCAGGACCAGCACCAACAAAAACAAGAGCGATGGCCAAAGGACTTCGCGGCATTGCTGCAGGTCGACGCGGGAACCCAGCACGATGAACAGACCGCCCAGCAGCAACGTGCGCAGGTTTTCTTTGAATTCGACAATGTGTTCGACGTCGAGATCCGTTTGATTGATCAGCCAAATGCCCATCACCGTCACGGTGATCAAACCGGATTCATGGGCGTAGTGATTGGCGACGGCAAAGAGCAGCAGGCCGACCGTCAGTGCCGCGACCCCGTGCAGATGATCGGGGATTAGGTAGCGGCGGAGTGCCGTCTAAATCACAAATCCACCGACCAGCCCGGTTACGGTGCCGACCATGGCGGTGCGCAGCAGCATCACGGCCGCCGGCGCGAAGCCCGCCGCATGTCCCGAATCGGCCAGTTGCTCGAAGACAAGAACCGCCAACACGGCGCCGATGGGATCAATCACAATGCCCTCCCACTTGAGCGTGTTGGAAACACGCTTGCTGGGTCGAACCTGACGCAGCAGCGGCCCGATCACCGTGGGACCGGTGACCACCAAGATCGCGCCCAGCAGGGCCGCCGTGCTGGGATCAAAGTCCAGCAACCACCATGCGGCAAAGCCGGCACCGGCAAAGGTCAACGCCGCACCCACGGTGCACAATCGCAGCGCCGCTTTCCCGGATTCGCGAAGATCGCTCAAGCGCAGCGACAGCCCGCCTTCGAACATGATGACCGCGACGGCCAATGACACCAGCGGGAACAAGATTTCGCTGACCGCCGTTTCGCGGCCACCGATCAATTCCGCGATCACCGCGTCGGGCTGGGCGAATAAGCCCAGGACCATTCCCGAAAACAAAAGCAACAGGATGCCGGGCAATTGCGTCCGCCAGGCAACCCACTGGGCAAGGGTGCCCAGGGCGGGAATCAGAGCCAGGTAAAAGAGAAATTCCAAGGCCCGAACCGCTCAGATTAGCATGAAGAGGCGACGGTGGGATTCGAACCCACGAATAAAGGATTTGCAATCCTTCGCCTTAGCCACTTGGCCACGTCGCCCGGCTGAGCAATTCAGGAACTTAGGCAAACCTTGACGACCAGTCAAGAAGTGACGCACCATCGGGAAAATGGTCATCGGCCGTTCATGACGGTCGTTCGGGTCTTTCGTTCCGAAGGTACGGTGTTTCATCGGCGCGGTGGCCCGGCGACTTGAGGCTTCTTGTCGACGATCCTTCGGTAAACGATCCCTCGGGAAACGACCCTGTATCCGGTTCACGACTCTTGCGTTAACGAACCCTTGCAACTGCTGCCCGATCCCGCGGTGCACCCTAAACAGTGGTTGGCCGTGGCAATCGGTCGCCGGTCCAAATCCGGCGGATCGACGTCCCAAAGATACCGCAAGTTCGCACCACCCATTGACCCACAATCCATTGACCCGCGATTCGTTGGCCCACGATTGGCGGATCCGCCGACAACCGGTAAACCCGATGCACGCGCACCGACAACCGGTAAACCGACAGCGTAATTGAAATCGCAATCGAACATCCGGCCGCGATGGTCAATATGAATCTGGTTGCGGCACATCAAGTGCGGCACCGTTGCGGGATTGAAGGCGGCCAGCAATTTGGCCTGATAATTTTCCAACTCGCCGCGTCGTCGCAAATGGTCTGCCCACCGCGCGATCGGCATATTGGTAATCGTCACCAGGCGGGTGAATTCGATTTCAAAATGCGTTCGCAAATACCGTCGATAATCGTCTTCGAGTGTTTCGGCGGCCGGCGGCAAACTCGGCCCGACGGGGTTGTAAACCAAGTTCAATCGTAAATGATCCGCGCGGCCGTAACCGGCGCGGTTCAACATCCGCAGTCCCTGGATCGAATCGCTGTAGGCGTGTCGGCCCCGCTGGGCCCGAACATTTTCTTCCAAATAGCAGGGCAGCGATGCGTACACTTCGACCCGGTGACGCGCCAAAAAGTCGGGCACCCAGGTATAGTCATGCCCGCGTTTGCCGGCGATTGTGTTATTGGCCGTGTGTGGATTCGCGGTTTCTTGGTGCAGCAGGATTGTTGGGTTGCAGCGATCGATTACATGCTTGCCCAATTCGCCGGCGCCGCGGACCAGCGTCTTGAAGGAGGGATTCATTTCCGGTGAACCGCCGGTCAAATCAACAACACGTATTTGGGGTGCCCGGGCCAGCCATGCCAAAATACGATCGGCAGTGTCGCCGTGCATGTTGTCCACATCGCCGGAACGTTTGGGCGACGATTCGACGTGGCAATGCTTACACGCCAGGTTGCACCGGAGACCCATGTTGATCTGCAGCGTCGTGACGTGACCGGCCGCAAGATTCCCGGTTTCGGAATCCAATGCGTCGCCTGGCAAATCCGGATCCGATTCGGCCAAGCGACGCTCGAAAAGATTGCGACGCTCGAAAAGATTGGTCGTCATACGGCTTAGCGAAGATCAGCAGCAGCCGTCGCCCTGATAATGCCACGTCGGTGGCGTCAGGAGCAAATCGCCGCGCTTCAATTTGGCAAGCCGCTGGGCGGTCGCGTCGGAAACGGATGCCGGGACATTCTTGACAAAGCGATGACCCGCCTCGTCCTCGTAAATGTCTTCGGCTCCGGTGTAAACAGCCGTCCGCCCGGTAAAGACGCTTGGCCCATCCGCCGAGGTGGGCATCTTCATCGCCGCGACTTCAACGGTTTCCAACAGCAAGTCCTTTTCCAATCCATGGCCGGCCGCGTCCAAAGTGCGATACGGCTTTCGCATGCGAACTTCCAGGGTTCCGAATCCGGCATCGGTGATCGCCGCGAAATAAGCTTCCGGCGAAAGGCATCCCGACAAGCACTTCGCCCGTAACACTTCGTCGTCTTGCAGGTGCGCCGGTATGGGCGTTTGTGAAACGGGATCGGACATCACCAAACGGCCGCCCAAGCGCAGGACGCGAAACATTTCCGCCAGCGCGCGTTCCAAATCGCCGCCCGTTTTGAAAATATTGAACAGGCAGTTTTGTGCCGCGAAATCAACGCTGGCCGATTCAAGTGGCAAATCCAGCGCATCGCCGTCCAAGATTTTGACAAACGAAGGGTCGAACCAATCATTCACTTCGGCCGCCAAGTGCAGATTGGCGGCGGCCTTTTCACGCATTTCGGCAACCGGATCGACCGCGATGACCGCGCCGGGTCGACGATGAAAATAGGCCAATTGCAGGGCTTCCAATCCGCCGCCGACGCCGACATACAAAGCCGTTTGATGCGGCAACATGTCCTGCAAATGAATCGTCGTGCCGCAGCCGTAATTCATCTCGTGCATGATTGCTGGAATCTTTAAATCCGGCAGGTGGCGGTTGGCTTGCGGCACGCAGCACAAATTTTCGGCCGGCGCGACGGCGGCGTCGCGATAAACGTCTTGGACCGTTTGGTGATAATCCACGAAAGTCACTCCACAAGGACCTTGCCATCAACCGGCCGTCCGCTGCGAACGACCCCTCGCGCGTAGGATAGCGTTTCAACCCGCATTGCCGCCAGCAAGCCGGCACGAAAGTCACCGCTGGGCGGTCCGCAAAACGCGATGGGACCCTTTCAAGCCGTCGCTTCGTGTTCATCGCGGCAACTCGTGGATTCGCTTTGCAAATTCCAAAATGACCGGACGCTGGCACACCTTGGGATTGATATGGCTGCGGCATTCCAACAGGTGTCGCTGAGCCTGCTCGGGCGTCATGTCGCGATACTTCATCAGCCATGCCATCGCAATCGTCGCGCTGCGTGCTCGACCCGCTTTGCAATGGATGTAAACGGTGCGCCCCTGGGCGACGTGGTGCTGGACAAATTCGACCGCCTTTTCGACATCCGCCAACCGGGGATGCGTGAAATCGGTGGTGGGAATCCAAAGCTGTTCAATGTTGGCGTCGGCATAAGCTGACGTCGGACCGGCGTATTCCTCGCAGGTATTCACCACGGCCGCGACTCCATCATCGACCATCGCGGGCACGTCGCGGGCGAATGGGAACGCGCCGACAATCACGTTGGGGTCAATGAAATCCCACCAGCGGCGAACCGGTAGGATTCGCCCGAGCAAAACGTTCCAAACGAGCGTTGGATAAAAGACGAGCCGAGCGTAGGGCTTGCTAAAGCGGCGGTGCGTCATGAAACGTGCATCCGTGACGGCGTTGCAAAAACGCCACACGAGAAGAAGAAACCGAACAGGGAACCCAGAACCTAGCGTTTCCACCAGAGCCCGGCGAGAGACCGCGAAACCGGTTTGGGGCCGAAAAAAGCAGAAAAAGACGCCGGTGAAAGCGGTTTTTGGAAATCCGAATGATCGATTGGTACGCCAGGTGCCCGCGTTGGAATCCATCCCGGCAACGTCCCGATTCGCACTCGCCCCGCTTCGCTCGTTTATGCACTGCGTCGAACTCGCAAAACTCGCCTCCATCGTCGCCCTACACGGCCCCGATATCGCTCGCCACCCGGCTCGCTCCAGCGTCATGCCGCTGCAACCGATCGCTCTTGATCCGCTCCCTGGCGCGACGACGCCGCTGGCCGATTATTGGATCAAGGCCCGAATTCAGTTCGACTTATGGAATCGTGTTTTGGCTCGCCACGCTGAAGCTGAAAAGTCGGGCGGAATCGCCGCCCTGGGCGGGTGGTGGAAACGTCACCGCGTGGTCTTGGAAGAAATTTTGGTCGGTGAAATTTTGTGTCGTGTTTTGGGGACGCTCGCGAATTTGACCGATCGAATCCGTGGGCACGACGAGTGGGCACCGGTGGCACAGACCGTTTTTCTGACGCACATGGACGTTTCCAATCGCGTGCATCGAACGATCCTGCATCGCGGTGGACAACCCATCCGCGACGCCGTTTGTCTCAATCGACTGCGGGCCGCCGTGGATCGCTGGTCCGACACGCTGATCGGACAATTGCTCGGCGGCGTCGCCGGTGGAGTGCCGGAATCGGATTTTCAATTCGCCTGTGATGGGCGGCGAGCAAGCGGGTTTGCCGAAGATCGCCGCAGCTGGGGCCTGGGACCGGTGCGCCGCACGGCATCCCAGTTGTTGTCGGCATCGATGGACCAAACCCTGCGTCATCGCACGACCGCCCGGCCGGCTCTGCCGGCATCCAACGCCGCGCTCGCGTCCAGCGTGATTCGGATGGTCGGCGCGCACTGGTTCGACGGCTGGGGGGTCCCGCGACAGGAACGGCTCGCTAGAATCGCCGCCGCTGCGGGGACGCGATCCGATGACCCCAGCGATCCCGTTTCGACAAACGATACGGCGGCGGAATCGCAAGGCGATTTGGACACTTGGCCGCCGCATCTGATTACGCCGATTGATGACGCCACGATTCGTTTTTTGGAATCGATGGGCAGTGAATTGGAGGCCGAATCGGATCGCTGGTTTTTGGGCTGAACCGGCCCCGCCGCGGTGACCCACGATATTTTGGTCATTCATCCCGCCACGCCTTTTTCCAATTCATCGCGATGACTGCCACGCCCATTGATGATTCGGTTTTTCGCGGCTGCATGCCCGCGTTGATGACACCCCGCGCCGCGGATGGCTCGGTCGACCACGACGTTTTGGTCGCCACCGCCCGGCAGCTGGTCGCCGCCGGCATGAAGGCGGTCGTGTATTGCGGTTCGATGGGAGATTGGCCGCTGGTCGGCGATGCGGCACGTCGTGACGGCGTCGCGGCTCTGGTGCAAGCGGGTGTTCCCACGGTTGTGGGTACCGGAGCGATCAGCACCGCCCAGGCGTGCCAGCACGCAAGTCATGCGGCGGAGGTCGGTGCTGCGGGGTTGATGCTGATCCCCCGTCTGCTTTCTCGAGGCACCTCGTCGGCCGCCCAGGCGATCCACTTTTCCCGACTGCTCAAGGCCGGCGGCGATTTACCGGCCGTCATCTACAACAGTCCTTATTACGGTTATCAAACCAAAGCGGATTTGTATTTCCGGCTGCGACACGAATACCCCAACCTGGTCGGCTTTAAAGAATTCGGCGGGCGCGATTCGCTTTCCTATGCCGCCGAACACATCACTTCGGCTCCCGATGGCGGACTGCTGTTGGTGGGCGTCGACACTCAGGTGTACCACGGATTTTTGCAATGCGGTGCCAAGGGATCGATCACCGGCATCGGCAACTGTCTGCCGATCCCCGTCTTGCACCTGAGTGAGCTATGTCAGCAGGCGGCCGCCGGCGATAGCGACGCCCGACGCAAGGCCCGTGAACTCGACGACGCACTCAAAGTCCTGTCGACGTACGACGAAGGACCCGACCTGGTGTTGTACTACCGTCAATTGATGGTTCGCAGTGGCCAGCCGGCCTATGCCCGTCCGATGGACGACGACGATGTGCTAAGCGAAGCTCAAAAGCAATTCGCGGACGATCAATTCGATCTCTTTTGCGTCTGGTACAAGAATTGGTGCGGCCGCAGCGCGATCGAATCATGAGTGATTCGATGAAGCAACATTCGGTCGGCTTTGCAGACCTTCAAGCCGCCGCGGAACGCATCGGTGCCAGCGTCCTGCGAACACCGCTGGTGGCTTGCGAATTTTTGAGCAATGAACTGGGTTGCGAGATTCGTTTCAAGGCCGAAAACCTGCAGCCAACCGGGTCGTTCAAGGATCGTGGTGCCAACAACGCCGTGCTGTCGTTGCCCGAGGAAGATTTGCCAAACGGCGTGGTCACCCATTCGTCGGGCAATCACGCCGCGGCACTGGCCCGGGCCGCAAAACGCCGCGGCATTCCCGCCCACATCGTGATGCCCGACAACGCGGTGCCCAACAAACTGGCGGCCGTCAAAGCACTGGGTGTCCAGCCGATTTTATGCCCGCCGGATTCGCCTTCGCGTTTGGCCAAGGCGGAAGCCGTCCAGGCCGAAACGGGCGCGAGGATGGTGTCTCCCTTTAACGACCCAAGAATCATTGCCGGCCAGGGCACCGCCGGGCTGGAAATCTTGCAGCAATGGCCGGACGTCGATGTCATTTTGGCGCCCGTCGGTGGTGGCGGATTGCTGTCCGGCGTCTTGATGATGAAACAGGCACACCCGGATTTGCAGGTGATCGCCATCGAACCGGCGCAGGCGGACGATGCCTATCGAAGTCTGCAAAGCGGATCGATCGAAATGCCGACGCGCTATGACACCATCGCCGATGGGCTACGAACGGTGTTGGGAACACTGACCTTTCCGATCATCCAGCAGTACTTGGATGACCTTTGGTTGGTGGAAGAAACGGCAATCATGGCGGCGGTTCGAACTCTGATCGTGCAGGCTCGGCTGGTCGCCGAACCCTCCGGCGCTGTCACGCTGGCGGGCCTTGTGAACCACGCCGAAAAGCTACGTGGCAAACGCGTCGCCCTGATTATCTCGGGGGGCAACATTGACCTGGGTCACTGCATGGTCGGAACGCCCCCGCAAAAGTCGCCCGCTTAAAAGTAGCCCGCCTCTCCGAGGGGGAAGTCAAAGCGCACCCAACCCTTCGGACTGGGCCAGGCAAACGACCCGGGCTTCGCCCCTAAAGAAAATCAGGTGACCCCGTCGCGACGCGAAATCCTGCCTGTTCAGCGACGCCCGTGAAGCAAATAATAATGCGGTAACGTTGATCAGTTTCTCCGCCGCATTATTCCGCCCATGCTCGTCGAAATGCAACTCGCTCGGATCATCATTTCCGAGCTGACCGAGAACCAGATGATCTTTTTGCAAGAGGTCGATGGAGATCGCGAATTCCCGATTTTGATCGGCATCTTTGAAGCGACCAGCATCGACCGTCGCGTCAAGGATCACTACGAACCGCCGCGGCCGCTGACCCACGACTTGATCACCCACGTTGCCCGCGAGTTGGGTGCGACGATCGAACACGTCGTCATCAGCGATTTGAATGAAAGCACCTACTACGCCAAATTGGTACTGGTTAACGACAACGGTGACACGATCGAAATTGACGCTCGACCCAGCGACGCGATCGCCGTCGCCGTGACCTACGACCAACCGCTGCCGATCTACGTTGCCGAAAACGTGCTCAATGAGGCATCCTCGCCGGCCGAGTGATTCCGGGCATGAAAACGATGCAGGCTCCCGAAATCGATGTTCCGCTGCAAGTCTTTGAAACGGTCGCGGCCGCGCGGGATTTTGTGCAAACGCGTCGCTTTGGAACCGTCAGCTCGCCGGATTCAAAACCGCATCGAGTCGGCGTGGTGCTGACGATGGGGGCACTGCACGAGGGCCACGAAAGTCTGATTAGGCAATCGGCAAAAGAGTGCGGATCGACCGTTGTCAGTATCTTTTTGAATCCCACTCAGTTTGCGGCCGGTGAAGATTTAAGCAAGTATCCGCGGACGCTGGACGCGGACTTAAAACGATGCGCTGTAAGCGGCGCCGACGCGGTCTTTGTGCCCACACCAGAGGTGATCTATCCCGCCGGATTTAGCACGCAAGTCATTCCACCGGAGATCGCGAAAACGCTGGAGGGTCAGGCGCGACCGGAGCACTTCGGCGGCGTTTGCTTGGTCGTTTCCAAATTGATGAACATTTTGCCGGGCGATCGCGCGTACTTCGGCAAAAAAGACTACCAGCAGTGGCGGGTCATCCAAGCGATGACGCGTGATTTAAATTTGGATGTCGACGTCGTGGCCTGCCCTATCATCCGTGACCCCGATGGCTTGGCTCTTTCTAGTCGCAATGTTTACCTTTCCGCCAAAGATCGCGGACGCGCATTATCGATCCATCGAGCCCTGCGGACCGCGGCGGCAGAGCACGCCGGCGGCCAGCGGGACGTCGGCGTTTTAGAGACGATTTTGCGCGAGGAATTGAAACCCGTTGACGAAATTCAATACGCTGTCGTTCGCGATGCGGAAACGCTTGCGGAAGTTCAAACGGTCCAACGCGCCGCCGTGATGTTGATTGCCGCCCGTGTTGGAAACACACGTTTGATCGACAATCAAGAGTTAAATGAACCTGATTGAACTTGGCGGAGCTAAAACCCATCGGCGGATTTTGAATTCGGTAAGCTAATGATCGACGAGTCCTAGCCGGGGCTTACGCCCGTCGGCTAGTCGTGCCGGCAATCCTCCTTGAAGGTTTTTCGCCATGCCCAATGACGGACACCCAAAAAAAACGCATGGCGGCAAAGAATCCGATGACTCTGCCCGCGATGTCTCTGGCATCGTTGGTGCTGACGCGCACCTATCGGTAAACGCCGTCAATCAGGCGGCAAACTTTGATGCGGCGGCGACCCAAGCAACCCAAACGGACGATCTTTCCGCGGATACAAAGAGCACTGCCGGAATCCGCGACGATGCCGATTTCGTCCACGATACCGAGGACACCGGTGATGGTGCCTTGGTTTGGCCATCGATCCGTGGTTTTCAAATTCTGCGTCGAATCGGCGGCGGCGGGATGGGCGATGTTTTTCTTGCCGAACAACACGCCCCACGTCGTTTGGTCGCAATCAAAACCATTCGTCTGGATCGGCAGGACCATGAACGTGCTCGGCTACGTTTTTTAGCGGAAGCCGAAGCCGCCGGACGCCTGAATCATGACCGGATTGTTCCGGTCTACCAAAGCGGCCAAGACGGCGATCAACTGTTTTTGGTGATGGCGTATGTGGATGGCGGCGATCTAAGTGCGTTGGTTTCGGCGGGAAATCAATCGCCCAAACAGATCGCGTCGATCGTCCACCAAATCACCGAAGGCGTCGCGCATGCTCATCAACACGGTGTCATCCACCGTGATTTGAAACCGGCCAACATTTTGCTGGATCGCAACGGTGCCGCCAAATTGACCGATTTTGGGCTCGCGAAACTGGATGACTCGCCGCACGAGCTGACCAAAACCGGACAGTTTCTCGGAACCCCCAGTTACGCGTCTCCCGAACAAGCCGTCGGTGATGCGGAACGACTTGGGCCGGCGACGGATTTGTATTCGATCGGCGCGATTCTTTACGGGCTGCTGTGCGGACGACCACCATTCCGCGGTGACTCCACGGCCGCAACGATCCGACAGGTTGTTGAAGAGGAACCGATCGCGCCGCGAACTTTGTCGCCGGCGATTCCACGTGATTTGGAAACGATCTGCCTGAGGTGTTTGGAAAAAGAACCGAATCAACGATACGCATCCGCGCAGCAACTGGCCGATGAACTTGCTCGATTTCTTGAGGATCGGCCCATCCACGCAAAGCCACCCGGCGTGCTGGGTCGGTCCATCCGTTGGTATCGCAGGAACCGCACCGTCGGTAATTCTTTGGCAAGCATCGCGTTCATCTTGACGGTCGCGACACTGGTGTCGGGCTTTTACGCCAGCGTCGCATCACGCCGCTCCATCGAACTGTCGGTTCAAAACAAAGCCTTGAAGCGTTCCATTTCTCGGGCCGAAGCTGCCGAGGACGACGCGAAGAAAATGCTCGGGATCGCAAAATCCAACAGCCAATATGCCGTCAAGACGTTGACGAATGTGGTTAGCGGTTTGGATCGGGACTTGCGTGATACACCCGGCACCAGCGCCGCCAGACGACGCATCTTGGACAAGGTGATGCAGGAATTCGATCAACTATCCACCGAGTTGCTTTCGTCGGGACAAGTCAACAAAAACTTGGTCCTCGCACACTTGGCCATCGCCGACGTCAATCGGCGAAGCGGCACACGCGAGGGTAAATCCGGCGCTGTCACCGCGGGGGCCAACTTTGACAAAGCGATCCAGATCGCGCGCGAAGTCCGCAAGACCTTTCCCGACACGATCGATTCAGAAAAGCTGCTGGCCACCGCGCTCGAAGAAGCCGCCCTGTTTTATCTCAAGGATAGCCAACTCGAAATCGCCCAGCCGCTGATGGACGAGGTCCTCGAGCGACGCGAGCGGATTCTGGCTTCGGAGCCCGATGATGCAATGGCCCAGTTTCGCCTGGCTGCGAATTTGAACGATTCAATCTATCTGGCATTCAACCAGGGAAGAAACGACGACGCGATCGCGTTGCTGGACCGCATGGAAACGCTTTGCAAAATGCTTGCGGATCGACCGCAGCAACCCATTGAGGTCCGGAATCTGTTGCTTGCCTTCCACCACCAGCAAGCCAGTCGCTTCGAATCCGAAGGAAAATTCGATCGCTGCGTGGAACAACTCGAGACCGCCGTTCAGGTCGCCATCGCGACCGATCGGGATTTTCCCGAAAGTTCCCGCTCCAAAGTCAATGTTGCCGAAATGTACCGATCTTTGGGCAATCATTGGATCACCCGAGACAATCCAAAAGAAGCCGAACCGGCCATCCGAGCCTCGCTGGAACTTTATGAAACCATCGCTGAACAACGGCCCGATCGCCGTGACCTGAAAGCCCTGCTGTACGAAACGCGGGTCCAAATGGCGAATATTTTCAAACAGACCGGGCGACCACGCGAGGCACTTCAAGTCCTTGATGAAACGCTTGTCCCTTACGAAGCCTTGGCCCTTGAAGAAATGCAAAATATCTGGACCTTCGGTAGTTTCATCGAGGGTCTATTGATCCAGGGCAAGTTGCACGCGGAATTGGATGATCCAAGTGCCGCACAAACGACATTCGAAAAATTGATCCGTCTGTGCGAAAGCAACGAAGAAATCAAGCAGGAGTTTGCACCCGAGATTCGGGAAGCGAAAAACCGAATCGAAAAACTCGCCACCGAAACTTCCAGCAAGACTCTAGGTGCCGAACGCCTGACGGAAACTGGCGAAGTCAAATAAATTGACACTGCCGTCACGGTTAGCGTCCAAGCCGGAATCAAAGGCGTCATCGGCTACACCACGGCCGAAGGTGCGACGAAAGTCCGCGAAGTCCAGCAGGTTGACCGATCCGTCACCATCCGAGTCGCCATACTTGCGGAAGAACGTATCAACCCGATCCGAATCGGGGCCGAATCCCGGTAACCGGTATCGCAATTGATAGTTCCCATCGGCCAAGGTTCTCGCCAGCCCCGCCGTGCCTGCGTCGCTTAAGAAGTCGCCCTTGGAAAAGCTCACGGTGATGTTCGTGGTGCCGCCGTTTTCCACTTCCGAAATTTGCAGGGGTTCCAGCAACGCGCCCGATAAACTGTCAATCAGTTGAAACGAGTCCGGAGAGATTGCAACACTCGCGGGCACTTGGACTTCAATGGATGTGATCTCGGATCGCGTTTGACGTCCACCGTTGATTTCGAACGAAATGACCTCGGCTGCCACCGGGACCCGGCCGGGCGAGGGCGTTTCCGCCGTCCAACTTTCCGGTGCGATACCGGCAAAGGTCGCACCCAAACGATGCAGCGATTGGCCCGTGCCATCGGCGTCCATCTCCCACGGAAGCGTGTCTTCGTAGCGGGCCACATCGACAATGGTGGCCGGTCGTGTTGTCGGGTTCGACGCGGGCGGGTCATCCGGCCGCGTCAACCGCAGCTCACCGGCTTGGTTGGACAACTTCCCATCAAAGGGGCCAATCATCGTCACCTCCGACGTCATTCCATAATGAACGCGGAATGCTTCGACACGATTGGCGCTTGTTGGATCACCGGGATCGAAACTGACGACGATCAATGATTCGCCGAC
>JBCCRW010000117.1:0-14222 GCA_039201055.1 Planctomycetota bacterium
AGCGATGTCGATGGGCA
The DNA here is from genome assembly GCA_039201055.1 of Planctomycetota bacterium. Taxonomy (GTDB): domain Bacteria; phylum Planctomycetota; class Planctomycetia; order Pirellulales; family Pirellulaceae; genus Rubripirellula. Next base: position 18 of record JBCCRW010000117.1, read on the forward strand.
AACACGTTTATTGCCAAAAACCGCTGACTTGGTCGATCGGCGAAGCCCGGATGATGCGCGAGGTTGCCAAGAGCTCCGGCGTCGTGACGCAAATGGGCAATCAGGGCAACAGCCAGGATGGATCACGTGAGGCCGTCGAGGTGATTCAGTCCGGTGCGCTGGGTGAATGCACCGAAGTCCACGTTTGGACCAACCGTCCGGTTTGGCCGCAGGGCCTGTCGCGGCCGGCCGGCGAGGATCCCGTGCCCAGCGATTTCAACTGGGACGCGTGGATCGGCCCGGCGCCGATGCGACCCTTCAAACGCGGCTTTTATCACTCCTTCAAGTGGCGTGGTTGGATCGACTTTGGCACCGGTGCCCTCGGCGATATGGCCTGTCACACCACCAATATGCCGGTGATGGCGCTGCAGTTGTGGGACCCCGTTGCGGTCACCGCCGTCAAGAATCCGGGCATCTACGAAGGCGAAACATTCCCGGGTTCGTCGACGTTGATGTTCGAATTCCCCGAGCGAGGCGGTTTGCCGGCCTGCAAGTTCTACTGGTACGACGGTGGAAACCTGCCCGGCGACGATGTGATCAAGCGATTGCCAAAGGCGTTCCAAGCACGCATCGAAAACCAGAAGAAAAATCCGAATCAAAAAACCAGTGGCGCGATTGTGCTGGGGTCCGAAGGCGCGTTGTTCTCGGCCAACGATTACGCCGCAACCTACACCCTGCTGCCGGTCGAAAAGTACAAGGACTTCAAGCTACCCGCGCAAACGTTGCCTCGGATTCCTTACAAGGGCAGCATGGACCTGCGTCAAAAGTTGGAATTCGTCCGCACGATCCAGGGTGAATACGAGCCGGGGACGTTTTCAAACTTTGAATACGCGGGCCGCCTGACCGAAACGATTTTGGTGGGCAACTTGGCACTGCGTGCCGGCGAGGGCCAGCGGATCGAGTGGGATGCCGAAAAGCTCCGCAGCCCAAACATTGACGAAGTCAACCAGTTCGTTGATCGCGAGGCCCGCAAGGGTTGGTCCGCCGAAGCGATGGTGTAGCGCACCGGGATGATGAAAACCTGAAAGGCGGCGACGGGATTTTGTTCCACATCGACTGGGCAAAATGCCCGAAACAGCCCGCCCGGAAGGCGACAAATGCTGAGAAAACTGCGTCACAAAATGGCAACGCCCACCGTTGCCAAGCTTCGCAAACTTCCAACAGCTTCACTATCATCCCAAAATCCGCATCCGTGCTGAGATTGAATCTTGATGTTGTCGTCATCGCTCAAACCGCGTCGTGCCGGCAGCGCGCGTGCCCGGGAGGGCATGGGCCGACTTGTCAGGTGATCATCAAAGGTTAACGCATGAGTGATTCGGAAAGTCGTGCTGGAGATGCGAATCCACTTTGCCACTGACACGGGCTTTGCCCGTTCAAGTCGGACGACCGATCGTACCGATACTAGCAATCAAGTGGAGGTTTCTCGTTGCCGACCCTGGATTCCGTTTCGTGAAACCGTCTTCGATTGCCGTATGCTGCTTTGGCATCTTTGCTTTTTGTCTGCCCATGCAACACGTCAGCGGGCAAGAAGAGGAACCGGGGTTTGTGACGTCCAACAGCAACGTGGGCTACATCGATTCGGCGATCCCGGGCACACAATTCCGCTTGCGTTTTGATTCGGCATTCGACAATCCGACGCCGGACCGAGTGGAGTTTTTCTATCGCGCGTCCACCTCGGCGATTGGCACTCCTATTTCGCCGGCCGAGACAAATGTTGACTACAACGACATCACGGCCTACGCCGAACTGGCCTTGGGGCCGGAGACATCGGTATTCGTCGAGGCGCCGTATCGTTTTTTAAATCCCGAGCGAAATGCCAATGCGACGGGGTTCAGCGATTTAATCGTCGGCGGAAAACGAGTCTTGTGGCTGGATGAAGCGCAAATTTTCACCGGGCAATTTCGCGTTTTTATTCCCACCGGTGATGCCGATCGTCTGCTGGGGACCGACCATGTCAGCCTGGAACCGGGTCTGCTGGCGGCACGCAGGATCAGTCCCCTGACACTGCTTGAAGGTGAGATGCGTTTGTGGATTCCCGTCGGTGGCACGGAGATCGACGAGGGCCATTTCGCGGCTCCGGTGCTTCGCCTGGGTGCTGGAATCGGACACGATCTGTACTTTGAAGCCGACGCCTGCGGGTGCCAAACGAAGCGGCTGAGTGCGGTCACCGAGTTCGTGGGTTGGACGATTTTTGACGGCTTCGCGACGATCCCGGAAACCCCGGAATTGGCCCAGCTGATCGAAGTGGACGGTGACACGATCATCAATGGCAAGTTTGGCCTCCGCTGGACCGACCCCAAACGCAGCATTTTCGTCGGCTATGGAAGGGCGTTGACCGGCGACGTTTGGTATCACAACATCCTCCGCGCCGAATACGTGATGCGGTTTTAATTAGTAGCTCGACTCTCCGACTCGAAGGAAGAACCGCCTCGGAGAGGCGTGCTACTCTGGCGAAACGCCTCGGAGAGGCGTGCTACTTTGGGCTACTGAATTTCCGACAGCAACGTCTTGAATTCGCTCTGCTCCTGGAACGGCTTGAACGCATCGACGACGCCGTCATCGGTGACGATCGATTCACGTGGCAAACCAAGCTCGATAGCGATCCGCAAGTGCTGAACCGCCTGTTCGGCAAGATCGCCGATCGGCACTGCGGTGTCTTCGGTGGCCCCGTTGGGTTGGATATCGCTTCGAACTTGTGTCGCGGTTGCAATCCATTTGGCCGCCTGTAGCCGAGCCTGCGGGTCGTCGGCGAATCGCGACACGAAGTCCTCGACCCGATTAACGACCGCCGGCAGCTCAGTCGTTTTCAGCTGTGTGCGTACGGCAAGCACCAGGGCGTTTCTCAGGGCCGCCGTGTATTCGCGACTCGCCTCATTTGCGTCGACACAGCGTGAGTGAATGACAATCGCGTCGTCCAACATGTCCAACGCATCGGCTTCGCGTTGAAGCATCGAAGCCACCAGAGCCTGGTTGTACTTCGCATTGCCTAGACGGTAGGCAAAATCGAAGCGGTTCGGGTCGTCGTCCACAAGCGTTTGCAGGATTTGATCGGCGCGAGCAAAGAAGTCCTCGGCACGCGTCAAGTTCCCCTGCCGACCGGCGAGCGCTCCGCAGCTATTGAGGGCATTAGAAAGCTCGTTTTTAAGATTTGTGTACTGTGGAAATTCATGAACGAGTTTTTCCAGAATCGCGACCGACTTCTCGTTTTCGACAATGGCCTCATCCAAGCGATTCAGTTGCACCAGGGTGTTGGACAAGTTGTTGCGAAAAATCGCCAAGTCTTGACGTTGCGATCGATTCAAAAAATCGCCCGAGTAGAGCGCAATTGCGGCTTCAATTTTCATTTTCGCCGCTTCAAAATCCTGGGCTTCGATCAGCAGGTTGCCGAAATTGTTCAACGTTCGCCCGAGGTCCCGGCGCACATCGTCGCGTGAAACGCCGCCGGGGTCTTGCGTATCGCCACCGGTTCCGTCCCCGGCGTTTCGGATCAGGCTTTCGAAGCGCCGGGTCGCGTCGACATAATCCTGCTCCGCCGCTTCGCGATCACTCAGCTGGCTTCGCAACATACCGCGGTTGTATAACGCTCGGGCCAAAATAAACTGGCTGGCCTGGTCACTCGGGTGCAGCGATGCGTATCGGTCTTGAATGTCAACGGCACGCTGAATCGATTCCAAGGCACGATCGACGTCGCGGGTTTGCAGTAGCACAGCCATCCAGATGTAGCTTTCGGCCATCTCTCGCCGGACCTCGGCGTCGCGACGCTCGGTACGGCTATCCAGACCGCGCATCAGATCAATGGACGTTTTAAAGGCCGTTTCGGAGGCATCAAATTCGTCCAATTGCCGAAACACGTTGCCCATCGATTGATGCAACTTGGCGGTTCGAAATCGCAATTCGAAATCGCCCGGACGCTCGGTTATAAAACGCTCGTAGAACTCCGTCGCTTGAACCAGTAACTGCTTGCGGCGTGTTTCGGTCCGCGGAACATCCGCGAGCAAATCCGCCTGTTCGACCATCCCGTCGATGGCAAGCTGTGCGACGCCGAGCATTTCGTCGGCCTTTTCACGTTCGCTTGCGACCTGGACACCGCGGACTTGCGACATCACCGCGAAGTGGGTCGCCAATCCGCCAAAGACCAAGAACGACGCCGCCAGCCCCGCGATCAATGACGCGATCAAAGGACGTCGCCGGCACCAACGGACCACCTTTTGGGCACGTTTGATGGGTCGCGCGTGGACCGCTTCGCCGGCCAGATATCGATCCAAATCATCCGCCAAAGCACCCGCGGACGCGTATCGCCGCTGCGGATCTTTATCCAGGCACTTGATGCAGATGGTTTCGATATCCGGATCGATTTGCCGCGAAATGCTGCGTGGTGCTGTGGGTTCTTCGCAGCGTATTTTGGTAAGCACTTCGATGACACTTTCGCTTCGAAACGGCACCGTACCGGTAATCAATTCGTAAAGGATCGCGCCCAACGCGTAAACGTCCGTCAGCGGTCCAATTTCCGATGTCCTTCCGGCAGCCTGTTCGGGCGACATGTACGCGGGCGTTCCTAAAAGTTGTCCCGTGCCGGTCAATTCGGCATTCCCGTCAACCAGCTTGGATAATCCAAAGTCCGTGATTCGGGGGTTTCCGCCAGCGTCCATCAAGATGTTGGCCGGTTTCAAATCACGATGGATCACGCCTTTGCCGTGGGCGTAGTCGATCGCGCGGGCCAAAACGCGAATGATGTCCGCCGCCTCGCGGCGACGGACCGGTTGATCGCGAATGTGTTGTTTTAAACTTGGACCATCGACATAGCCCATCGAGAAGTAATGTTGTCCTTTGTGCTGGCCCACTTCAAAAATCGGCACGATGTTTGGGTGGTCCAACTTCGCGGCCGCTTCGGCTTCCATTTTGAAGCGATCGACTTCGATTTTGCCCGCCAATTCGCCACTCAGAATCATCTTCATCGCGACGATTCGGTTGACGTCGATCTGCCGGGCCCGAAAGACGACGCCCATTCCACCGCGGGCGATTTCGTCGATCAATTCGTAACCACCAAAGACTCGCCCGCTGACCGCGTCGAAGTCGTGGACCTGGCTTAGGTCGATTGAAACATCGACGGGTTGAGTATCCTCCAGCCCCGCGCGGGGAGTGATCGTGCGCCCCGACGCCAGTGCGATCACCTGTTCTATTTCACCGCGGTCGTGCGGGTATTCCACCAGCCATCGATGCCGAAGTTCTTCGGGCGGTTCGGGTCGATACTCCAGTTCAAGCTGCAACAATTCACGCAGCAAGCGGCCTCGCAGATCATCGCTGACTTCAACAAGATAATCGCCGATACTCGGCGTTTCACCGGACAACCACTGGGCCTCGAAGCGATCACAAATCGCATCCAATTGCTGGATCGGCAGCAAGCCTTCGTGCGTTGATCGTTGCGATTCGGCTTCGCGATTCATTCCAATGATTTCAGCCAGGTTTCGCGGATCACTTCCAGCTTGCGTTCGACGGAGCGAAGCGAGATGCCAACTCGCTTGGCAATCTCGCCGTTGACGTGTCCGGCCAACTTGTGACGCACGATCTCCTTTTGGACATCATCCCGCAGCAGGCCAACCAGGTGCTGGCATTGTTCGTCCATCGAGACCAGTAGTTCGGGATCGGGGTCGCCCGCGATCAAATCGTCAAAGGAACCGATCAAGGCGTCGTCCTTTTGAAACAACGAATTCCCGCGGACCCGTCCGCCACCCCGCTTCAAACTGGTCTGTCGACGCACCTGATCAACGGCTTTGTGACCGGTGATCGCGACCAACAGCATCCACAAATCTTCGCGATTGCGAAGCCCGTTGAAGCGACCATTGGCCGCCCCGTCACACAAAGCGTGAAAAACGGTGGCCGCGAGATCCTCCTCGTCGGCGACCCGTTTTTCCGCATTGCCAAGCTTGCGTTTGGCCAGCCGAACCATGCGTTCAAAATAGCGATCCCACAAGTTCGTGACCGCCTCCTGTTCGCCATCCTTCAAACGCTGAATCCAAAGCGTCACCGACGATTGAGAATCTGGAATGGACATCACAAATCGACTTCAAACAAGAGGACAAAAGATTCACACAGACGGTCGCGGAATTTCGATTTACCGAATCGAAAGGTTGATTTCACCATCCTTGCCGCGATCGTCACCCGACCCGCCGATCAGGATGTCAAACCCATCGCCGCCGTCCAGGTAATCATCACCGCCGCCGCCAAAGAGCACATCATTCCCGGCACCACCTTTGACGTCGTCGTTGCCCAAGCCGGCGAAGATGATGTCGCGTCCGTCGCCACCGTCAATCACATCGTCCCCGTCACGACCAAAGATCCGATCATTCCCACGACCACCGCTGATGATGTCATCGTAGCGGCTTCCAAAAATCACGTCGCGTCCGTCACCACCCTCGGCAACCAATTGGACCCCTTCATTCAGGCTGGTGGCAAGGATTCGATCGTTACCAGCGCCCCCATCAATGTCGACGGTCTCCAAATCCGCGACGCCGCTCAAATTCCCGACCGAAATCGATCCGTTTCCACCCTGTTCGTTCACGTCCAGCGTTTCCGTTGAACCGATATCCAACGCGAAACGACCCAAGTTGGTGCGTTGAAATTTCAAACGCTCTTGATTGCGGGTGACCCGAAACCGATCGCCTGCTGAATCGGCACCGTTGACTTGCACGGTGTCGTCGCCTTCGCCGCCTTCCATCAAGTCGCTGCCGTCGCCGTTGTTCCAAACCAGCAAGTCGTCGCCGGCTTCGCCCAGTTTGGTGTCGTTGCCTCGACCGCCGACGATCGTGTCGTCGCCGCTGCCGCCGCGAAGGTAATCATCGCCATCGCCGCCGATCAAAACATCGTCGCCGTCGCCGCCATCAAGATCCAATTGGATCAAGCCGGCCAGGCCCGCCGAACCTTCGATTTGATCGTCACCACCCTGGCCGTTGACGTCCAGCGTTTCGGTGCTGCCGATGTCCAGCACGAACAAGCCCAAGTTGGTGCGCTGGAACGCGACACGTTGGCCATTGGGATCGATTTCAAAATTGTCGCCGGCCGCATCGGCACCGTTGACTTGCACGGTGTCGTCGCCCTCGCCGCCTTCCATCAAGTCGCTGCCGTCACCGTTGTTCCAAACCAGCAAATCGTCACCGGACTCACCCAGTTTGGTGTCGTTGCCTCGACCGCCGACAATCGTGTCGTCGCCGCTGCCGCCGCGAAGGTAATCATCGCCGTCGCCGCCAAGCAGAATTGCCGATGGCAGCGGACCATTGGTTTCATTGATTGTCACAAAGTCATCACCGCCGAGTGCGTCGACTTGAATGCTTTGGGTATTGTCGGTCGTTGCCGTGCCGCCGGTGATGGGAATCGCCCCACCGTTGACGACCAGAGTGTTGTCGGTGGCCGAGATCGTGGAAACCTCGATGGTGTTATCGGCGTCGTCGCCCTGGATCGAAAGCGTTCCCAATTCCGCATCGAAGACGGCCGTCACCGCCAGAAGCCGACGATCCTCGAGGACTTCGCCACGCGGTCGTTTACGGCTGGTGGCCATCCGTCGCCGATTTGCCTTGGCGATTCGGCTGGCATGTTGTCGCTGGCTGCGAAGTCGTTTGATGATGCGTCGCATGGAATGTTCCCTCCGGTCGAATGGGTTTGACATCGGGGCGACGCCGACATGACGAGGCCATTACCGATGGCGGACGAATGTGGAAGTCCTGGATGCCCTTAGCTCGCAGGGACGAAAATCGCTCCGCCAGAAAAAATCGCGTGTTTGCCAGAATTCGGAATCTGTGTCTTGGACGACGATGCGAGAACAAATTTTTTTGGCGGGCGGAAACGAAGCGTCGCGAGCCTGTCGTAGCCGCACAACACGCCGCCTTTGATCAGCCAATCATGGCGATCTTGTTGCCTCCGCGGCACGGGAACTTTCGTCCCATTTGGCATCCCAAACTTCCTGAATTCGGAGACAGATCCCATGCCCAAGGTCAACGGCATTCCCACCGCAGAAGAGTTCCGCAGCAGCGTCGGTCGAACCCGATTGCGGAAGAAGTTTCGCGCCGCGGACGTCGAATTGGATGCCATCATTGCGACGCTTTCGACGGCCCAGGGTTATCGCGCCGGCCGAACGGCTCGGGCGTTGGAAGAAATGCGTCGATTGCGAAAACGATGCATCGATTGGATCGTAATCAACCGCGGAAAGAAACGCTGGGAAAATCAGCAAGTGCGTAGCTTGGGAATGGCGGCCGACGCCCGAGTCGAAACGCTTCGCAGCAGTCTGTTTGCCCCCACCCGCAACGAGATCGCCAACCGCCTTCGCAAGGTCCACCAGGGGGCCCGCATGGATCGCAAAAAGACCGCCAATGGATCCTTGGGCAAAGCGATGGACAAGAAATACGCTGTCGAACGAACGACGCGGCGACACCTTCCCGGTCCCATGTTGGATAACGGAGTCCGGCGAAAATTCCAACAATTCAAGGTCCGCAATCCACAATCAAAATTCGATATCGAGGACTACGTCCAGTACTGTTTGTTGCCCGATACGCAAGACGATCCCGGCGGCGCGTTGCTGACCGCGAGAACGACTCAGCTATCGCGGCAATTGCAAGCCGGCGTGAAGTATTGCAACACCCAGGAACGTCAGGATTATCAATTGATCATGGTCGGCGACGGGGTCATCAACGCGGCCGATGGGCGGCTGTATGACACCAGTGGGATGCACAGCAATCGTTCCGGCGAAGGCTGGGGCATCTTCGTTGTCGACTTTGACTTCACGTTTTACTCCGGACCGCACACGGTCAACGAATTTCATCATTCCAGTTTTCTTGCCGGCGAACCGGTCTTTAGTGCGGGCGAGATTGCCGTCGAAAATGGCAGGGTCTTGGGTGTGACCAACAAGACCGGGCACTACAAGGCTGGTCCGGCGGAACTGCACCGATCGCTGTTGCTGCTGCAGGACGAAGGCGGCGTGAACATGCACCACGTGGCGGTCAGCGACCCGTTTCGCGCACCCGATGTTTGGCGACGCGGAACCGACGTGATTGAAGCCGGCGGCGATTTTACCGATGCCGAACTGCGGGCCGCCCCGGCGATCGCCCCGCCCGTATTTGTTTAGAGAGTAGCTCGCCTCTCCGAGGCGAATTGCAAAGTAGCCCTGCCTCTCCGAGGCGAATTGCAAAGTAGCCCTGCCTCTCCGGGGCGAATTGCAAAGTAGCTCTGCCTCTCCGGGGCGAATACCACTCGCTTAACTGCCATCGCTTCGCGATTGCTGACTAATCGAATGCAATCACCGGCGTAACCACAAGGAAAAACATGCCGGATCGTTTGATTCGGCGGAACCTCGGCAACGACCTTTGAATTCAACCAGGGGCCTTCGCGGCCGACGGGTTTGCCCGAACGCCAAAGGTCGTCGGCTTGATCTGCCAAACCCGCATCGCAAATTTCCGCATCCTCACATAAAGGACTTCGATTTGCGGTACAGCACAGACACGCAGCACGACCATCGTGAAACCCGAATTTCTTGAGACCACTCTTGCGGGGGCACTCCGGCATGCGTTACTCGCCTAAGCTGTTCTTATTTGCCTTATAAGTGGTTTGGATGATGATGTCACGGATGAAACAATGCATGGATGCGGGCACATTTGCCCAAGTGATTTTGGTGTCCCTGTTGGCGGGCACGCTGGTCGGTTGCGCGACGTCCAAATCCAGCCACACGGCGCGAACGGCAAGCGAACAGTTATTGATTTCCTCGGCCATCGACCGATCCCTATCCAAGGTTCGCTTCACCGATTTTGCCGGCAAATCGGTCTTCATCAACGACAAGTATTTGGAGGGCGTCGACAAGGGCTACTTGATGGGAACGCTGCGTCACCGAGTGCTCCAAGGTGGCGGCAAATTGGTCGAATCTGCCGACAAAGCGGATTGCGTTGTCGAGGCACGAAGTGGTGGCATCGGCACGGATTCCCAGGAAAGCTTTGTCGGGGTGCCGGCACTCGGGATTCCCGGTTTGCCAATCGAACTTCCTGAAATCAAAGTCGCATCGCGGGCAACACAAATGGGAACCGCCAAGATCGCGCTGGCCTGTTACGATGCGAAGACGGGTGAATCCATGGGTTCGGGCGGCAAAAGCACCGCACTGACCCACAACAGCGACACCTATGTTTTTGGGGTCGGCCCCTTCCGCAGCGGCGCAGTCCTGCAGCAACGCCAAAGTGCCATTGGATTTGAAGGCGTTGGCGGCTCGCTGACCGGCGGTTCCCGCACCGTGGCGGCGCAAGCACCGATCGAAATGGTGCGTCAAGGCAGCGAGAACGGATTGCCCACCCCCCTGGGCATCGGATCGGGCGCGACGGGGTTGGCCGATGCGAAAAGCGTTGGTGCTGGGAACCGCCCCAGCTTTCTTGGCTCGCAAGCTTTCCCCGATGGCTCCGCCGCAACGGGCTCGCATGTCACGGGCTCGACAGGCGGCGGATCAATCGCGAACTTACCGGGCCAGGCCACAAGCCGGAAATAACCCATAGCCGGCCTTCGCCAGAAGCCGGATGCAATCCGACGACGTCCGCCAAACGTCCCCTAACCAAGCCACCGCATCAAAATCCCCGTACGATGAACGACGTCACCGTCCGCCTACCCGATTTGCAATCACTCGAAAACCAAAACGCCGTGATTGTCGGTGGTGGGACCGGAATCGGTTCGGGCATCGCCGCCGCACTGGCTCATGCCGGTGCCAAGGTCACCATCGGCGGCCGGCGATTGGAGGTGCTGCAGGCAACCGCGGCCGGGATCACGGCAACGATTCCGGTGCAAGCCGCGGCAATCGACGTCGGGGACGACGCCAGCGTGAAAACGTTTTTTGATTCGATCGCCAGTCCCGTCGATATCCTTGTGAATTGTGCGGGCGTCAACATCGTCGACCGGACCATGGCCATGATGGCACCGGAAGACTGGGAAAAGGTGATCAACATTAATGCCACCGGAGCCTATCGTGTGATGGCGGCGGTGCTGCCGTCGATGCGAGCCCACAAGAGCGGTTTAATCATCAACGTTTCGTCCATCGCGGGCAAACGCGCACTGGACGTCGCCGGAGTGGCGTATGCGGCCAGCAAGTTTGCGATGACGGCCTTGGGCACGGCGGTCAGCAACGAAGTTCGCATGGAAGGTGTTCGGATCACAAACGTTTATCCTGGCGAAGCCAACACGCCGATTTTGGATCAACGACCGGTCGCCGTTTCGCAGGCCCACCGCGAGCAGATTTTGCAGCCCGAGGATGTCGCGGCCATGGTGCTGACGATTTGCCAATTGCCGCCCCGCGCCCACGTGCCCGAAATGGTGATGAAACCCACGACGCAGCATTGGATGTAGCGTGGCATGGCAGGCGAGGATCACGATGACAGCATCAATGAGCATGACAGCGTCGATCACGATGAGAGCCTGTCGCTGGAGGACATTGGCGCGGCGTTCGCCCGGGTCGCCGCCGAATCCGGTGACCCCGATCTCGATGACCCCGATGAACATCATCACCCGGGTGAATATCATCTTGATGCACCGGAGATAGACGCCGCCGGCCTACACGCTGACGGACCGAATCGCGCCGGTGCATCCGCCGTTGGGCATCGACCCGGTGATGACGACGCGGGCGATATCGATCGCGTGCCCTCGCCCATCAGCGTTGTCGAAGCGGCTCTATTTGTTGGGCACCCCGAAAACCAAGCCCTCACCGCCGCGCGGATTGCGTCGTTGATGCGCGACGTCACGCCCGCCGAAGTCGTCGAGTGGATTGACGAGCTGAACGCGTCCTACAAAGAACACGACCAAGCGATTCGGATCGTCGCCGAGGAAACCGGTTTTCGAATGACCATCGCCCCCCAAGTGGAGTCGGTTCGTCAATCCTTTTCGGGCAAGGTTCGCGAGACTCGTTTGAACCAGGCGGCGATCGAAGTCCTGGCGTTGGTCGCCTATCAACCGGGGATTACGGCGGCCAAGGTCAACGACCAACGCGGACAGGACAGTCAGTCGATCTTGAACCAGATGGTGCGGCGGAATCTGCTGTTCATCGAACGCGATACCGACGGCGACTTGGCCGCTCAGGCGGGCAAAGCTGCCGACACAAAGCCAGCAACCGCGAAGCCGGCTCCAGCAAAGCCCGCTCCGGGGGCCACGAAACGCGACCGTGCCAAACGCGAGGCTCACTATTACCCCACCGAGAGGTTCTTGGTGCTGTTTGGACTGGAATCCTTGGAAGAATTGCCGCGGGTCGAAGAGTCGCTGCGAGAATGGTGACCGACCTAGACGAATCGCGCCCGGCAACCGTACAACGGGACCCAAATTCGCAACTCTTTGGGTTCCCCATCCATGGCTGATTCGGCACGACGGCGAGTCGTGATTACCGGCACCGCAAGCGTTTCGCCCCTGGGCATTTTTTCCGGGAGCCTTCCATCGGTGACCGATAGCGGCGACGCACCGGGTACCGGCGACGCACTTGATGGCCGGAACGGAACCGGCACGGCTGGGCCCACCCATCCCGCCAGCGGCGGCGGCGTTGCCGTCGCGACCGCGTCGCTGGTCGATCGGCTGCGGGCCGGCGTCACCGGCATCGGCCCGCTGACCCGCGTGTCGACATCCGCGTTGCCGATGTCCTGCGGCGGACAAGCTTGGGACTTTACCGGCAAGATCAGCGATTACGGACCGCTCGAGAAAAAGCTTTCGCGGACGATCAAAAAAGCCGGCAAGGTGATGTGCCGCGAAATCGAAATGGGTGTCGCTGTGGCCCAACAAGCACTCACCGATGCCGGGCTGGATGATTCGGCTCGCGACCCCGATCGCACCGGCGTGGTTTACGGATGCGATTACATCATGTCGCTGCCGGAGGAATACGCCGAAGGAATTGCCGCGTGTACCGGCGAAGACGGGAACTTTGATTTTTCGCGTTGGGGGCAAGAAGGAAAACCCAAAGTCAATCCGCTGTGGTTGTTGAAGTATTTACCCAACATGCCGGCCAGCCACATCGCGATCTACAACAATCTGCTGGGGCCCAACAATTCCATCACGATTCGCGAAGCATCCGCCGGTGCGGCGATTGGTGAAGCGGTATCGACGATCCAGCGCGGCCACGCCGACGTGATTGTGGTCGGGGCAACGGGTTCACGCATCCATCCGCTGCGGTCGCTGCATGCGTCGCTGCAGGAACCACTGGCCGCCGATGTCCATCCGGCCGAAAACATGTCGCGTCCTTTCGCCGCCGATCGCGGTGGCGCGGTATTGGGTGAAGGCGCCGGTGCCATGATCTTGGAAACGCTGCATTCGGCGCGGCAGCGTGGGGCAACCGTGCTTGGCGAAGTCGTCGCCTATGCCAGCAGCGCCGTCGGCGGGGCCGACCAGGGCGGCGACGCGTTTGAACATGCCGTCCGGACTTCACTGCGAAACGTCTATCGTGGCGCCCTCGGCGAAACGTCGATCGGCGACATTGGCCACATTCACGCACATGGCCTTTCGACACCGGCGTGCGACCGGGCCGAAGCCGCCGCGATCCAAGATGTCTTTGGAACGGCCGATCAATCGCCGCCGGTGACAACCGCCAAAGGCCATTTCGGAAACTTGGGTGCGGGCGGCGGCATGGTCGAAGTGATCGCCAGTCTGCTCAGTTTGGGCGGGGAACTATTCCCCATTCGGAACCTGTCCCACGCGGCCGATGATTGCCCGATCAACGCGTGCGTCCAAGCGGGCGTTTCCGCCGGGGATCGCTTTGTTTCGGCCAATGTGACACCGCAGGGCCAAGCGACCGCCGTTCAAATCGCAAAACTCGCAAGCCAAGATTGAACCGATGTTGCATCTGCAAAGTGAATCGACCGCCCAGTGGCTGACGCAAGTCGATCAATCGCTGGACGACATCTTGATCGATCACGCCCACTGCGAACGCAAGGCGGCAACGACGGCGTTGTCGCTGATGAATGCCTACACGCTGGACCGTGAATTGTGCCGGCAGATGACGCGGATCGTCGAAGAAGAACTCGAGCACTATGAAATGGTGCTGCAGGTCTTGGACGCCCGCGGTATCGGGTTCACTCGCCAAACCGCCGGCCCCTACGGTCGCAAGTTAAACGACCTGGTGCGTCGCAATGAACCCGATCGCGCCGTTGACCGATTGCTGGTCGCGTCGATCATCGAAGCGCG
>JBCCRW010000118.1:0-14214 GCA_039201055.1 Planctomycetota bacterium
GGCCTCTTCAATCGCCTTGGCCTCCAACTTGCGAATGTCCCGGTCCCACTTCTTGATCGCCGCGTCGACCCAAGGTGCAATCGACTTGGGAAACTGGCTGGCGATCTCCGTTGTGACACTCGGATCTTGCTCAGGTGATTGCGCAAGCACCGGCGACGTCATCAATACGAAGATCCATCCGAATGAAAAACGCATCCGCTTGGCCGGCTGACTTAGGGCGTTCATTCGTAATCCCATTTCATCACCCAGGGGTCATCAAAACGGACCTGCATGGCTTTGAGGCGTTTCTTGTAGCGTGCCAGCGTTTCCGCGTGACCGGGTGAATCGGCCAGGTTTTGTGTTTCGTGTGGGTCCGCTTCCAAATCAAACAATTCGAATTCGGGTCGTTGGACATAACGACCCACCGTTGTATTGCCGTAAGCCGCGTCCTTGCCCTTGGCCCACTGAGCTTGCCAGGTCGACGCGGCCCACAGGTCCGAGGCAAAGGGGTACGGCAGCGGATGGGCGATGTTCCAAATCAACTTGTATTTGCCGTCGCGGATGACCCGCATGGGGTAATACATTTGAATTTCGTGGAAGGTGTGCGACGCAAAAATCTCGTCGTGGTGATCGGCTTGGGGCGAATGGGTGCACGGCAGCCAAGACCGACCGTGATAGCGGTTGAAGCGTTTGCCGCCGTCACGATTTTCACCCTGATATTTGTTTTCTTCTTTCCAAAACTTGTTGGGATTTAGCGGCTGTTTGGGACCGTTGGTTTCCTTGTCCAGGGCTTCGGCGAAATCCACCAACGTGGGCGTAATATCGACGTGGCTGATTAGAGCTTCGCTTTCGAAACCACGCTGGGTTGCGTAGGGGTTTCGCACCACCATGGGGACTCGCAACCCGCCCTCGTAGACGGTCGTCTTGCCACCGGGAAAAGCCATCCCGTGGTCGCTGGTAAAAACGATCAAGGTTTTGTCATACAGATCATGTTTTTTCAGTATCGCGACCAGTTTTGCGACGCCCGCATCGACGCGGCTGCACGCCTGGTAATACTGGGCCAGTTCTTCGCGGCTCTCCGGTGCATCGGGCAGAAATTTGGGGACGGGGACCTCGGCGGGGTCGTAAAACACTTCCTCGACGCCGGGGTGTCGGCCACGCTTGGGTTTGTTGCCAAACAAATCCGGTTTGAATTCGCTCGGTGACGTCTTGTCGGTTCCCCCGCCCCGATGGGGATCCGATGTGGCAAAGTACAGGAAGAACGGACGCGGGTCGGGATCGGCGATAAACGATTCAACCGTGTCGGCCATCTTGGGAGCGTTGCGTCCATTCCCCTTCATGAACGTTTCGAAGTGGTACACGTCGCGGGGCGCAACGTGATACTTGCCAATGTGCCCGGTGCGATAGCCGTTTCGCTGCAGCACTCTTGGGAGCGACAGCGTAACCACGTCGGGAAACGACATGAATTTGTGGTAGTGATGTTGGTGACCGAATTGCCCATTGCGATGGTTGTGCAAACCGCTCATCACGACACTGCGGGACGCGCTGCACGATGCGGTGGTGGCGTAGGCGTTGCGAAACAGCATCCCGTCGGCGGCGATGGCATCGATCGCGGGTGTCTTGGCGACGGGGTCGCCGTAGCAGCCCAGCGTCGGGCTTTCGTCATCCGTGATGATGAACAGGATATTTCGGTCGGCCGCTTGAATGCTTCCGGCGGGAAGCAATCCCAGCGGGATCAGCAGGGCAAGCAGCAAGTAGCGGCGGGTCGAAGGCATGAACATCAAACTCGGTCACCATGGGCGAAGTGAGGCGGGGGGCGGGCTGATTGTACTGGGCCCGGGTGAAGATCCCAATTTGCAAGCTCGTTTTGGCCAAAGTAGCACGCCTCTCCGAGGCGTTTGATTTAATTCGCCTCGGAGAGGCGAGCTACTCTGAGGCGTGCTACTCTAATGCGAGCTGCATTCTGCTGCCGCGATTTCTACTGTAAATCCAGCACATCAAACATGCTGTACAGGCCCGGCGATTTGCCTCGCAGCCATTTGGCGGCCCGGATCGCGCCGGCGGCGTAGCCATCGCGATTGCTGGCCGCGACGTTCAATTCGATCTTCTCGCCCATCATGCCAAAGATGATGGTGTGTTGGCCGGGATCGTCCCCGACTCGGATGGCGTGATAACCGATTTGATTTTGCGGCCGGGTTCCCGTTTCACCTTCGCGGCCGTGGACCGTTTCGACGTCGCCGTTCATCGCCTGGGATATCAGCTCGCCAAACCGCAGTGCCGTTCCGCTGGGTGCGTCCGCCTTGAAGCGGTGATGCCGTTCCACAATTTCAATGTCCATCCCGCCGGGGACGTCGGCGAGGGCACGCGTCACCTGCTGTGCCAATTTCATGGTCAAATTGACCGACGCCGACATGCTGGGAGCGAAAACAATCGGGATCGACTTGGCGGCGCCCCGGAGTGCCCCCTGTTGGACCTCGCTAAGCCCCGTCGTGGCCATGACCAGCGGCAAACGACGGGTTTCGCAGGCCGCGATGATGGCGTCGGCGGCCGCGGGCAGCGAAAAATCGATGACCGCGTCGACCTGGGCGGGTAAATCACCGCCCAACGTGACGCCCAGGCTGCGGACGCCCGCTTGCGTCCCGGCGTCCTGGCCGATGGCCGGATGATCGGGATGCTCAATCGCGGCAATCAATTCCACATCACGATCCTCCGCCGCGACCGCAATCACCCGCTTTCCCATCCGTCCGCCGGCGCCGTGGACGGCCAATGTCAATAAAGTGCTCATTCCAAAATGATACGAAGTGCCGCCGACCTTCAAAGCCCCGACCTTCACACCCCGGAAAGTTTCTTCCATGGCAAAATGCGATGAAGGCTACCGCTGCGATGTTTGCGGCGAAGACGTCACCGGCATCGTCGACAGCGACTTGTACTTGCGTTTCGTGATCGGCGAAGCGGACCCCGAACAATTACATGTCGCCGCCGAACGACATCTCCGGTGCAATCCCGTGCTCAGCCAATTCATTGACGACGATCGGTTTCAGGCACCGCGTGTCGACGGCCCGCTTGGCAAGGACGCATTGGATGCCGAATTCGTGCGGCAGCGAACCGAATACGTGACGCGCGGTTACCGCAGACTGCACGAGATCAACGGTTGGGAGGGCGACCGCGACGTTACCGAATACCCGCTTCCCGAGGCGATTGAGAAGTATCGAAATGGGGATGACGCTCCGTAGCCGCACATCGCCAGAAGCCGGTTATGGATCGTACGCCAAATTGGGTGCCAGCCATTTTTCGCACTCCTCGATCGGCCAGCCCTTGCGTTTCGAATAATCCTCGATCTGGTCCTTCGTGACTCGGTCGACCGTGAAGTACCTCGCGTTGGGATGAGCAAAATACAGCCCACTGACGCTCGCGCCGGGATACATCGCGAAGCTGGACGTCAATTCGACGCTGGTTTGCCGGGTCGCATCGAGCAAATCGAACAGCGTTTGCTTTTCGGTGTGATCGGGGCAGGCCGGATAGCCGGCGGCCGGTCGAATGCCGCGGTACTTTTCGGCGATCATGTCGTCGTTGGTCAGCGATTCCTCGTGCCCGTAAGCCCAGTGTTCGCGGGCCCGAGCGTGCAGCCATTCGGCCATCGCCTCGGCCAAACGGTCGGCGACCGCCTGAGTCATGATCGCCTGGTAATCATCCATTTCGGCCTTGAATGAATCGGCAAGCTCGTCCGCTCCGATGCCCGCGGTGACGACAAAGCCACCGATGTAATCGTCTCGGCCGCAGCCGATGGGAGCGACGTAATCGGCCAGGCACCGAAAATCCGTTTGTCCCCGGCGTTCCCATTGTTGACGAAGGAAGTGGAATCGCGTCGCTTCGCGGGTGCGGGTTTCGTCCGCGTAGACGACGACGTCATCACCGTCGGCGGCGGCCGGCCAGAATCCGTAAACCGCTTTGCACGTCAACAAGCCTTCCGCTTCGATCCGATCGAGCAACTTGTTGGCGTTGTCGAACTCGATCTTCGCCTGCTTGCCCACCTTCGGATCGTCAAAGATCTTTGGGTACTTGCCGCGAAGCTCCCATGACATGAAAAACGGTGACCAATCGATGTAAGGTCGCAGCGTCGCAACGGGCACATCTTCCAGCAAACGCGTGCCCGTGAATTCGGGCTTGTCGATGCGGATGTCTTCCCAATCGGTTGCGAATGCCTTCGCTTTGGCCGTTTGGTAATCGACTAACTTTTGTTGCCGGCCCTTGTAGGAACTGACCAGTTTTTGCTGTGTCGCTTTGTTTTCCATCAGGAACGGTTCACGCAAATCGTCGCTCAGCAAGCTTTCGACCACCCCAACGCTGCGGCTGGCGTCTTGAACATGCAAAACGGGACCGTCGTAAACCGGCGCGATTTTGACCGCCGTGTGCTTGGCGCTGGTGGTCGCCCCACCGATCAGCAGCGGGATTTTCATCTCCAGCCGCTGCATTTCGCGGGCGACATGAACCATCTCGTCCAAGCTGGGCGTGATCAAGCCGGACAGACCGATCATGTCGGCGCCAACCTCGACGGCCTTTTTCAAAATCACATCGCAATCGACCATCACACCCAAGTCGATCACTTCGTAATTGTTGCACTGCAGCACAACACCCACAATATTTTTGCCGATATCGTGGACGTCGCCTTTGACCGTGGCGATCAAAAACGTGCCGCGGGCGGCGGAATTTTCAATCCCCGCGGCGCGCTTTTCCTCTTCCATAAACGGTTCAAGGTAGGCGACGGCCTTCTTCATCACGCGGGCCGACTTGACGACCTGCGGCAGGAACATTTTGCCTTCGCCAAACAGATCGCCGACGACCTGCATGCCGTCCATCAGCGGGCCTTCGATGACGTGCAGGCAACGCTCGCATTCCTGGCGTGCTTCTTCGGCATCTTCGACGATGAATTTATCGATGCCCTTGATCAACGCGTGCTGCATGCGTTTGGCGACCGGGGCGTCCCGCCACGATAAATCCTCGGCGGCCCGCTTTTTGCCACCGCCCTTGACCGTTTCGGCAAATTCCAACAAACGGTCGGTTGCATCGGGGCGACGATTCAGCAGAACGTCTTCGACATGCTCAAGCAAGGCTTTGGGGATCTGCTCGTAAATTTCAAGCTGTCCCGCGTTGACGATACCCATGTCCAAGCCCGCGTCGATCGCGTGATATAGAAACGCGCTGTGCATGGCTTCGCGGACGGCGTCGTTGCCACGAAAAGAGAAACTGATATTGCTGACGCCACCGGACGTCTTTGCACCGGGGCATTCCTGCTTGATGCGGCGGACCGCGTTGATGAAGTCGACGGCGTAGTTGTCGTGTTCTTCGATGCCCGTCGCGACAGTCAGGATGTTGGGGTCAAAGATGATATCCTCGGGCGGGAAATCGATCTTGTCGGTCAACAAGTCATACGCTCGCTTGCAAATGCGAACCTTGTCTTCCTCGGTGGCCGCTTGGCCGGTTTCATCGAAGGCCATGACAACGGCGGCGGCCCCATATTGTCGAACCAGGCTCGCTTGACGCAAAAATTCCTCTTCGCCGACCTTCAAGCTGATCGAATTGACGATCGCTTTGCCCTGGACGTTTTGCAAACCCGCTTCGATGACCTCCCAACGACTCGAATCGATCATCACGGGAACCGCGGCGACGGCACTTTCGCCGGCGATCAAACGCAGAAAACGCGTCATCGCTTCGACACCATCAAGCAGCGCGTCATCGAAATTGATGTCGATGATCGTGGCGCCGTTTTCGACCTGATCGCGGGCGACCTCGACGGCTTCGTCGTAGTTTTCCTCTTTGATCAAACGGGCAAACTTTCGCGATCCCGTCACGTTGGTACGTTCGCCGACCATCGTGAAGGGAATTTCCGGCCGCATCACCATGGGCAATTGGCCCGACAGACGCGTCCAAACGGGGCCGGGCTTTTCTTGCTTGGGCTTGGCGTTTTCGATTCGCTCGGCAAACGCGCGGATGTGATCGGGGGTCGTGCCGCAGCAACCTCCCAGGATGTTGACCCAACCGTTGTCGGCAAATTCGCCCACGATGTCCGCCATCGCCTTGGGCCCCAAATCGAATTGGCCCATGTCGTTGGGCAAGCCCGCGTTGGGGTGACACGAAACGGCCAGCGGCGTTGAGTGCGACATTTCCTCCAAGTGCGGCCGCATCACGTCGGGCCCCAACGCGCAGTTCATGCCGATTGACAACATCGGGAAGTGCGCCAGTGAAGTGACGAAGGCTTCAACGCTTTGGCCGGAAACAAATGTGCGTCCGCCCTGGTCGAAGGTGCCCGAAACCATCACGGGAACCTGCCGTCCGCCTTGATCAAAGTAACGCTGGATGGCAAACAAACACGCCTTCAAGTTCAACGTGTCAATCGCCGTCTCAGGCATCAGGATATCGACGCCGGCTTCGCAAAGTGATTTGACCTGGGCGTAATAGCTTTTTTCCAAATCATGGAAGACGATCTGGCGAAAGGCCGCGTCGTCGACATCGGTGCTGATCGCCAATTGCATCGTTGTCGGGCCGATCGATCCGGCGACAAATCGCGGCTTGTCGGGCGTCCGTTCGGTGAATTCGTCGGCGGCTTTTCGCGCGCACGCGACGGCGGCGATGTTGATCTCGTCGACCAATTCATCGGGCAGACCGAATTCCACCATGCCGATGGGGCTGGCACCAAAGCTGTTCGTTTCCACGATATCGCTGCCGGCGGCAAAGTACTGGCGGTGGATATCGGTGATCTTGTCGGGGTGCGTCAGGCAAAGGATATCCGAAAAGTTTTTCAGGTCCTTGTCGTGATCGACGAAGCGTTCACCGCGGACCGCGGCTTCGTCCAGGCCAAGACGCTGGATCATCGTCCCCATCGCGCCGTCGAGCAGCAGGATGCGTTCGCGGATCAGATGCGGAAGCGTGTCGGCGGTCGTTTGGGGTCGAAGCATAAAACTGCAATGAATGGGTTTCGCGCTGTAATGGACTCACGCTGTAATGGACTCGCGGCGGTCTCGTCGCCTCCCGCATTTTCGCTCGGCCATAAGGGCATTCACAAGGCGAAACCGCCGGAAAGCGTACCCGTTTCGCTTGAGGATACCGCGAGCGTGAAGCCGTGGGGGGGTTGCGAGCGTGTCTTGCGGAGTTAGTGAGTGCGTCCTGCGGGCCTCGCGAGTGTGTCTTGCGGGCTTCGCCAGGGCCAATCTCCTATTGAGATCGGCCCGCGGGATCGGCTACAGGGATTCTGTGTAGACCGGCCACGGGGTCGGTTTGTTCACCCTTGGCTTCCTCCCGCATCGGATTTCGCCGCGATATGTCCGTTCGATCCGTCGACGACAAGCGTCCCGCTTCGCCGGCTCTCCCGCCAACGTTGTTTCGGTTACGCGACCTTTCCCGCCCTCAAGCGACCGCAACGGTGGCCGCGTCGACGTTCGCCGCGACGGCCGATTCGCCACAACTGGCGGCGTCGGCAACAGGAACCGCCGACACGCCGGCCGCTGATGAAAGTTCCGCCCTTGAGATCGGATCGGCCCCAGTCGACCAAAAATTTCCTCAATCCGCGGCAGGCTTCGACCCCACGTCGCCGCGAGTCCAACCCCAGATGGACACGGCCGAAGAAGACGACGACGCGTTTGACGACGCAATCGGCCATTCCGCCAGCAACCGCAATGACCCGTCTGCTCGCCGTGACCCTCATTCGTTGCGGGGGCGGCTTAGCGATACCAACACCCCGCGGGGCTGGGTCGAAGTGCTTGCATCCAACAAAGCGATCGGCGTCATGCTGGTGCTGGTGATCGGCACCGCTTATTGGACCGGTGTGCCGCCCCAGAGTCAAAACGGCGGCTCGCTCCAAAACGAACTTGCCAAAGCCGATGTCGACAACTTGGATTCGCAAACCGTTTGGTTGGGCCCCGAGGAAGTTGACGCCATGGAAGTTGACGCCATGGAAGTTGACGCGATGGTCGCCTATCAAGCGGAAAGGAACGAAGCTTCGAACGGCTCGGACATTCAAGATCAAAGCAAAGATCCGAACTCAAGCATCATTGCGCAAGCAATGAAAGAAATGCACCGTTGCGAAAACGGCCTTGGGGCTCCAGCGACCGACCTTGACGTCGCCGAGATCCTCGCCCGTCACGCTGGCAATGCCGAACAGGATGTTGCGACGCAAACAGGCTTCCAGCCGTTTGACTCGGTAGGCGTGGTCGCAGCCGGTAATCCAACCCACGATACGCCACCGACCCTGACCGCCCAGAGCACAACAACGACCGGCGGCACGACAATGCCCAGCGGCACCATGCCGCCCAGCGGCTCGATGCGCAGTACCGACACTCAAAACGAAATTTCTTCGGCACTGCAAAACATGATGCGGCAGCCGGATCAGGGACTCGATGCTTCCGCCGCTGTGCCGCCCGGTAAGCGATTCCGCGAATCCGCAACGCCCAACGGCGTCTCCAATTGGCTCAAGTATTACCCCGACGTTCCGTAAGTTCATCGCATGACTCATTCTTCCACTTCGAAGCGTTCTGCATCGGCACCCGCGGTGATGGAAACACAAGCAAACACCTCATCTTCGGTCTCCACCACCGCGATGGTCGGTGCGGTCACCGAGTCGGTGATGACCCCCTCCTGGGACGACTTGTTGGGCACCGTCGCGATTGTCGACGCGGCTCACCCGGGCCCCGGCGAGTCGCATTTGACGCCGTCGTCCGATTTGCCACCTTCATCCGCTGTGCCTGCGCCGCACCTCTCGCGGGCAACCAACGAAGTGGAATCCGACAAACTTGCCGATGAACCCGAGCTTCGAATCGATGCGACCGCCCAGCCCGGGTTGAACACCGAATCGCCTGCCGCCACCGCGCCCGCTCCCACCACCGACGCGCCCGCTCCCACCACCGACGCGCCCGACGTCACCCAGCCCAGCCACGTTCACCAGGCGTCCGCGGCCGCTCATGTGCCAATGCGATCCGGTTTGGACAAACCCAAGACCCACTTTCGCGCGGCCTGGGAAGTCGATGTGTTGGATGTTCCCACGGCGGTTGCGGATTTATTTTTCGAAGCGTCGCTGTTTGATGACCTCTCAACGCGTCTTGCGGAAGCGGTCGCCGGCGGGCTGCGGAATCTTCTGGTCACCAGCGTTAGCGGCGGCGAAGGACGCACAACGGTCGCGATTGGAATGGCCTTGGCTGCGGCGGCTTCGGGATTGCGAGTCGCGTTGCTTGATGGCGATGCCAACCACCCTGACTTGATGGATCAATTGCGTCTGGAAATGGATCAGGGCTGGACGGCGTCGCTGCGCAGCGCCACACCACTCAGCGAGGCAGCCGTTTACAGCGTCGAAGACAAGATCACGCTATTCCCGCTGCTGCACCAGGACGGGGACGCGCCGCTGGGTGCCGAAGAGGTGATTCAGTTGATGGAGCAATTGAGCGACCTGTTTGATCTGGTCGTTGTCGACGGGCCCGCCGCCAGTGACGGCATGCTAAGCCGAGTCGTCGCGACGATCGACAGCGCGGTGATTGTTCGCGATTTGACGCGGACAAAGCCCGAGGGTTTGAATGCGTATTCACGTCGGCTGCGTGAATGTGGTGTCAAAGGCGTCGGCATTGTCGAAAATTTTGCCAGCAATTGACCGCCGGATTCTTGAAGCCACCGTCCCTGAAATCATCCACCGTCCCTGAAATCATCCGTCGGGTCGGCTCATGGTTTTGGCGTCGCGGCGTCGGCCGCCGCCGATTGGATCACTAGATGTTCTCGGCCCGCATCCAGGGCGTCGAGCGTTTGAACGTGTCCACTGGGCCAGTGAATTTCCACGTCGAACGCATCGGTGCGAATCTCCGTCGCAAAATGCAGTACCGGCTCGTTGGACGTCAGGTAACCGCCCGCCGTCAACCAACGATGCACGCCTCGCGCTTGTTTACCCGTTCTACCGCTAATTTGTTTACCCGTTCCCACTGGGCGAGCGATCACGTGGGCGCCGACTGGATCTCGCGGGTCACGCACTCCCACCAGGCTTAGCCGCACCCAAGAGCCAACCACGGTGGAATCATTCCTTAACAGCGCGACCGGCGCGTCCATGTGACCGGCGATCAAGTCGACCCGGCCGTCGCGATCCCAATCCACCGTCGCGAGTGCGCGGCCGAGTGTGCGACGCGACGCGAAATCGCCAAACTCCGAAACATCAATGGCTTCGAATCGTGTTTGGTCCTCCGATCGTACTCCGCGAAACCACTGGGGCGGCATTCGAAAAGGTTCGTCGAAGGCTTCAAAATTTTCGATGTGGCCGTTCAAGATCGCCATGTCCAACAGCCCATCGTTGTCAAAGTCGGCACTTTGGGTCCCAAAACCCACCATGGGCAGCGTCGCCGCGTCCAAACCCCATCGCGATGATCGATCTTCAAACAAGCCCACCCGATTCCGCAAAAACAGCGACGACGATTCGCGGCTAAAATTAGTGACATGCAGATCACAGCGTCCGTCGCCGTCAAAGTCGCCCGCGCTAACGCCCATGCCCGCCGTTGCCGTGCCACGGCTGTCCAAGGCGAGTCCAAGCACCGGAGCCAGATCGCGTCCATCGAGCTCGGACGTTTTCGAATCGATGCTTGGCGTGACGCGGGACGAGCCGCCGGGAAACTTCCAAAGTCGATTCGGCAACGCATCCACCGAGACAAAGACTTCATTTCCGGGTCGGCCATCCCACTCGCCGACCAGGACGCCCAGCGAATAGCTCGCCTTGGTATCGCTTTCGGGTGTCAACCAACTGGCAAGAAAATCGCCGGCCGGCTGCCCCAGGAAGACCCGATCGCGAGCGGGTCGATACTGAAGCGGCGACAAGCCATTGGCCGCTCGCGGGCGATTGGGGTCCGGCAGGTCAAACGTTTTGGGATCGTCGACGTAACCGGCTTCGAAAACGTCGGCCAGGCCGTCACCATTTAAATCCGCGATCACGACCGATGTTGTCATTTCAATCGAACCTTCGACTCGGGTTCCACCGGCGTGAAAGATTTCACCGACATCGATGAATGTGCCGTCGCCCTGATTCAACCAGTAGCGATTGGTGCCCAGGTTCCCGGCGATCAGGTCCGGGAAACCATCTTGATTGAAGTCGCCAACGCCAACGCCGTGCGTGTATCCGCAATCTGTCACGCCAGCCGGCGTCGTGATGTCGACGATGGCATCGCCGGAATTGCGAAACAGTTGGCTGCTGGACGAACCGGGCTTGGGCGGATTTCCGCCGCCCTGGGCCAGGTACATGTCGGGCAAGCCATCTTGGTCGAAATCCAACACCCCGATGCCACCGCCAAGCGTTTCGTGGATGCGAATTTGACTGAATCGAGAAGGCGTGTGATTGTAGTACTGAAAAGAAAGGTTCAGGTCTTCGGTGATGTCGGTGAATCGAATCGTCGATGCCGGTTTTTGCACCGGAGTATCTGCTTTGCCCCGCCGTGGGTTCATGACGCGTGCCAATTCGTTCGTCGGGGGGCCCAGAAGGGATCGCATTTGGGACCGCAATTCGCCCAGCGTTGGGGTCGGAAAGCTCGTTTTGCTTTGGCCCAGTCGACGGGCGTCAATCAAGATGTCCTTGATGTCGGCGCTGGCCAGCAGACGCCGTCTTTGGAGCCCGGTCTGTCGCTGAACCAATTTCATTTGCCTGGTGCGGGCCGCCAGCATCGATTCGTCACCGGCTGTGGCGGCCAGCTGGACTTCGGTCAGGTAACGCAGTTCCTGCCATCGAAGTGCCGCAAACGGACGGGCCAGGGAAAGCTGTTGTTGTTTGAGTTTGTCAAAATACTCGGGGTTGTGAGCGCGGCTTCGCATCAGCAGCAAAATGACTTCGCATTCACGGGTTGCCCCCAGCATCCGCTGGACTTCGGTGCACACCACATCGTCGAAGTGTTCGGGTGCCAGACGCGAAAAGAGCTGCAAATCGGTCGACGACGTGGGGTCGATTTCAAAGGCGCGCAGCATGCAGCAAACGGCCAATTTGGAGGCCTTGCCGTGCATCGCAAAGCGTGCGGACGCCGACCAGAAATCCGCGTGGTCAACAACGCTCGACGGGCACGATGCCAGCCAGTCGCCGGCAAGTTCCCAGCGTTGTTCCGCCGCCAGGATCTGTCCCGCCAGTGCCGCGTGAGCGGGGTGTTCCCAACCGTCGGAATAGGCCCCCCGGAGGTGGTCCAGAGCGGCTGCATAGTTGCCTTCAAGCAAAGCTTTTCGACTCCGCAACAACGGTGGATCTTTGTCGCTGACCATTCGGTCGACGATGCCTCGCGTGGGATCGCCCCGTTTGGCATTGCCCCGCTTGGCATTCTCGACCGGTGGGATCTGACGTCGCGCGGTGATGAAATGCATCTCGGTGGCCGACGCGGTTCCACGGCGAAGCAGATATTCGGTATGGAGGGCGGCGCGATGCAGGTATCCGTGATCGCATAGCAGGCAAACAAGCTTGTGCCGCTGTTCATCGTCGGTGGGATGCTTGGCAAGCGACGCTTCCATGTCACGCCAGCGGCTTCGAAAGGTCGGACGACTCGCCGCCACGGCTTGCTGGGGCTCGACAGGTTTTCGGGGTCCGTTGAGTTTTTGGGGCTCGACAACTTCTTGGGGCTCGACAGCCCGGCCGCGATTCGCGCTCTCATTCGGTTGGCATCCGCAAAACGTGAGTACGAACGCGGCCAGCACTGGGTGAAGGCATCCGGCATGTGGGGGCCTGCAAGCGACACGGGGCATGGCGTGGACGGTGGGACTGCGAATCGGGCGAAACGCTCGAGTCTATGCCAAGCCGGAAGCGTTTGCCGAAGGACGCGGCTCGCAGAAGAACTGGGTGCGCCGAACAGACTCACGACTTTGGCTTATGGGCTCCCGCGTTCCATTTGCTGAACCAAACGTTGAACATCGTCAATCATTCGGTCCTCGTTGGACTCGGTTGCCTCGATGATGCCGTGCTCATTGATCAGAAAGACTTGCGGATAGGAACGAACGGCCCAACGGGTTCCCAGCGGACCTCGGCGACCATCAAAGGCGACGTCCCAGGTCATGAAACCCTCGGCGTATTTTTCTCGAGTCATTTCCACTTTTGAATCCGCCATGACCGTCAAGATTTGAATCCGATCGGCATAGCGAGTCTGCAATTCGGCAAGTTTGGGATACATCCGCTCGCAGGGTCCGCAGCCGACGAACGAAAATTGAATCACCACGATCTTGCCAAGCTGCTCGGACAATTTCCACGTCTTCCCCTCGAGCGTTTCGATTTCAAAATCATCAGCGGCCCGACCACGTTGCAAATGTTCCTCCTTGAAAATCAGCGATTGAACGTACTCGCGTAACGATAACCGCCGAACGTCTTTGTCCTGGTCCTGCGCGATGACGTAGACGGCATGTTTGGCGAAGCAAAGCGGCGGGAGAGAGTCTGTGTTGGTCTCGGAATCCAATTCCTTCAACATGACTAAAGCACCGTCGTAAAGCGTCTCGACACGATCGGCCGACATGCACGACTTCCATTGTCGATCGATCCACTCGGGTTCATTGGGATGCGTTGGCTTGTATCCGCGTTTCAGTTCAGCCATCCGGTACTCGGTGTACTTTCGCAAAGAGATACCATCCAGAATCCAGCGGGCGAGAAAGCATTGCGCCAGGCGTCGATTGCTTGGACGACTTGTCTTGCGAATGATCGTTCGCAAGGACTCCTCGGTCTTGGGGTCATCGTGAAAGTTTGTCAGGCGTCTGAGGAACGCGATGAGCAATTCGTGATCGGCGTATTCCGGCAGTCGCTCGATGGCTTCGACGCGTCCTCGCCAACGCGCATTCGCCCCGTCCGGCTCGATCGGTGCCATGCTGTAAAGCTGAGCCAGAATGGAAATGCCCAGCCGAGTGCCGCGATTTTGTTCCTCGAGTTTGAGCGCGTGGTCGACAAATGCGATGGCCGGATCGACCGGCGGATCACCCCGCTCGTTTTCCGGCAACTCATTGAAGGTTTCCCTCGCCGCGTCGTATTTTGACATCGCTGGGTAGAACGCAACGACACTTTGAGAAAATTGCTTTTCAAGTTCGAACTGCGTGGCGTCGCTGATCGGCGTGCCGGCCGCGGCTTCTTGGGCACATGCGGGACTCGCCAGGCACAAGACGGCGACCAACGCGATTGCCGACAGCAGTGGGTATGTTTGCGTGGTGAACGATTTTGGCATCGCCTGGTGCTCTCCAAAAGCTTGCAGTGGGACGTTAATGGCTGCCAAAGCCAAA
>JBCCRW010000119.1:0-14166 GCA_039201055.1 Planctomycetota bacterium
ATCCGCATGCGGCGTTTCAGCGACGCCATCGACGTCGCTTCCTTGGCAACCGCCCGTCATCCGCATGATTCGCGTTTCAAGGACCTGCGTCGTCATGCGATCACCGAAATGTCGCGTTCCCACAAACTTTCAGCGATGCAGTTCACCCCATGGAAATGAAACAAACGATTTCGCCGGTCGCCCGGAAACGCACCAGCACCGCGTCACCCTTGCCGGGTCGCAACGTCGCCCTGGCCCATCATTGGATCATGAGCTACCGCGGTGGCGAACGCGTGCTGGAACAATTCGCGGCGATGTTCCCCGAATCGGACATTTACACCCTGGTGCGTGATCCCGGTGTCGATGTGCCGGGCATTCGCGGGCGTCGTATCCATACCAGCCGGCTGGACCGTTGGTATGCGACACGAAAACGCTATCAGCATCTATTGCCGCTGCATCCGTGGGCGATTGATCGAATGCGGGTTGCCGAGCAAACGGAGCTTTTGATTTCCAGCGATTCGGCGCTGGTTAAGGGGCTAAGAATTCCTCAGCATGCCAAACACGTTTGCTATTGTCATTCGCCGCCACGGTATTTGTGGGAAATGGGCGAAACGTATAAGAAACGTTCGTTGGCCGCGCGCGTGGCGCTCGATTGGTTCGCCGATGGATTGCGTGATTATGATTTCCGCGCCGCGGCTCGCGTCAATCACTTTGTCGCCAATTCGCGTTTTGTCGCGGATCGTATTTTGAATTATTACGGCCGTCCGAGTGATGTGATCCATCCGCCGGTGGCGGTGCATGAGTTTTCCGCCGGCGTCGATCGCGCGGACTTTGATTTGGTGGTTTCGGAACTCACGCCGTACAAACGCATCGATTTGGCCGTCCACGCGTACACTCGACTGCGGCGGCCACTGGTCATCATCGGTGACGGCGGCGAGCGGAAATACTTGGAATCGATTGCCGGTCCGAGTATTCGGTTTCTGGGTCGGCAGCCGTTTGAAAATGTCCGCTCACATTTTGAACGGTGCCGTGCATTTGTTTTCCCCGGCATCGAGGATTTTGGCATCACTCCGGTCGAGGCGCAGGCTGCCGGCGCGGCCGTGATCGCGAGGGGCGCCGGCGGCGCCCTGGAGACGGTTGTCGCCGATCGCACGGGGGTTTTTTTCGACACCGACGATGTCGAATCGTTGTGTGCGGCGGTGAAGGGCTTTCGCCGCGATGATTTTTCGCCGCAGGTGTGCCGACAGAACGCCGAGCGTTTTTCCACGCCGCGGTTTTTGTGGGAGATGACGCAGTTTTTGCAACGAAAGTTGGAGCCTGGCGCCGCCGCGGCGGCCCGGATCGATCGCGGATCGCCTGCGGCAAATGGCGGCATGACGGGGCGTCGGGATCCTGCCCGGAGTGTGCCCCTGCCGGCAACGCGACCCACTGGCACGCGACCAAACGGCCCTCACCCGACCGGCTTGCGCCCGAGCGTCGTGCGTTCGACCGCCGTGCACCCGGACGCGACGCAAACGGGTGCGGGCGGCGTCCAGGTTTAGGACTTTCGGAAGCAACTTCGGCGTGAGCGTCGCGGCGCGAACCGGCGGGTGTGTTACCGGAGGGCGTGCGCCCTGCCGCTACCGTCGGAGAGTCCCCGAAACGTTTCCGTCCTTAACGAAACCGCACTTGCGAAGCATAATCGAGTCTCCGCCCGCTTCGCATTCCCGAGAATTTGCACCGAAATGGATCGTGTCGCCCGCCCCAAGGATGACCTCTTTGATGATTCGGTGATGACCTTCGGGGAACACCTCGAGGAACTTCGAACCGCCCTGGTCCGGGCGATCTATTGGTTGGTGGGTGGGCTGCTGATTGGTTTGCTGTTTGCCAATTCGTTGATCCTGTTTATCCAACGTCCGCTGGCCGGCGCGATCAAGGATTACCAGGCCAAACGTTCGGTGATGAACATGGGTTTTGATCCCGATGATGAAACCACCGAACCCCTGCAGACATTTCTAAGGGCCCGATCACTGCAGGCCGAATTGGTGTACACGATCCCGGACAGCGATGCCGCGTTGATGCCGCTGGTCCAATCAGCCAAGACAGGAGCGGCCGAGACAGGACCGGCCGAGACAGGACCGGCCTCCAGTGTGGCGGATTTGCTTCAAAAGATGCCCAATGTTTCCTCGTTGAAGCCAACGCTGCAATTTCGGCAAAACCAGATTGGTTTGAATTCGTTGAAGCTGGAAGAGCCCTTTATGATCTGGTTCAAAGCCGGATTGATCTTGGGTGCGGTCATTGGGTCGCCGGGAATCTTTTATCACCTCTGGTCGTTCGTCGCGGCCGGTTTGCACATGCACGAGCGCCGCTACGTGTATGTGTATTTGCCCATTAGCGTTTTGCTGTTTGTTTCCGGCGTGGTGTTGGCTTTCTTTTTGGTGCTGCAATACGTGTTGACGTTTTTGTTGGGCTTCAATAGTTCGATGGACATTGCCGTCGAACCGCGGCTGACCTATTACGTCAACTTTGTGCTGTTGTTGCCGTTGGGTTTCGGCGTTGCGTTTCAGTTGCCCATCGTGATGCTGTTTTTGCAGCGTATCGGATTGTTTGAAACCCGTCAGTACATTGAAAGCTGGAAGGTCGCGATCCTGTGCATTTTTATTATCTCGATGATTGTCACGCCGGCGGAGGTAACCAGTATGTTCGCACTGGCCATTCCGCTGGTGTTCCTGTACGTGATTGGCATCTTGATGTGCCACTTTTTGCCGCGGGGCCGCGGCCTTGGCAGCCAAGCCTATGACCCGGTCTAGGAATCAGCCCGATTCGACGTTCTTGAAGGCCCACTGATATGTCCGATGCATCTTCGCGAATCAATCCGCTCAAGTCGCCGCTGCGTTTTCGGCCACTGCTGAAACAGACGATTTGGGGCGGCCGGCAACTCGGCACACTTTTGAATAAGCCGATTGGCGACGCCGACGACTACGCGGAAAGTTGGGAGATTGTCGACCATGGCCGTGATCAAAGTGTGGTCCTGGGTGGCCCGCTCGAGGGCCGATCGCTTTCGTCGCTAATCGAGGAATTTGATTCGGCGTTATTGGGCGGCTTGGCGATTGGCAAACCAGCTCGCGATGGTTTTCCCCTGCTTTTGAAGTACCTCGATTGCAATCGTGTGTTGTCGGTCCAAGTGCATCCCGACGATGCGTATGGGCAAACGATGCAG
This sequence comes from Planctomycetota bacterium, assembly GCA_039201055.1. GTDB lineage: Bacteria > Planctomycetota > Planctomycetia > Pirellulales > Pirellulaceae > Rubripirellula. Next base: position 3,179 of record JBCCRW010000119.1, read on the forward strand.
CCTCCGGATTTGGGCAAAACCGAAGCTTGGTATATCGTTTCAGCGACACCGGGATCAAGGATTTACGCGGGCTTGCAGCAGGGTGTGGATCGCGAGGCCTTGGCGGCGGCGATCGATGCCGGACAAACCGAACAGGTGCTGTATTCGTTTGAACCCTCGGCCGGCGATGTCGTGTTTATTCCCGCGGGAACCGTGCACGCCTTGGGCGCCGGCTTGGTGGTCGCCGAGATCCAGCAGTCCAGTGACACGACGTTTCGGCTGTTCGATTGGAACCGAACCGATGCACTGGGGAAGTCACGACCGCTGCACATCGATTCGGCGCTCGCGGTGACCGATTATGATCGGGGGCCGGTCCAGCCGCGACGTAGCGATCCGATCGCGACCGGTTGGCAGACCTTGGTTTCCTGTGACAAGTTCGTGCTCAGCGCCGTTCATCAAGGCACCGTCACCGTTGCCGGCCAGGACCGCTTTCAAATCCTGACCGTCCCAACGGGTCGCGCTTTACTGGAAGGCGATCACGGACAATGGCAGCTGGAAACGGGCGATTCGATTTTGCTGCCCGCGATCGCCGATGAAATGGAATTATCGGTCACCGGGTCGGATTCGAATCAGCCGCCGGTGGTGCTTTCGGCGATGCTACCGGTCGTATGAAAGACACGCTCAGCTTCACTCACCGCCCCAGGCGGTTTGATGCGTCGCAAAAATCGTTCGATTGGCAGGCTCGCCGCGAAATGCATGCTTGATGCCGCGACAATTCGTCGATGCAGTGGGTGGTGACCAGCCGGCCAAACTGCCATTTCGCTTCACAACGCCAAATGTCTACGGTGGACCGGACTGCCTTTCACCTGCCACCTACCCTCCATCGGCACGGCTCTCGGGTCCTACCGCCTTGGTCATGATGCAGACACTTCAAACACGGCCGCAGCGTTCGTCTCCGAATCGATCGCAAGTTTTTGGGCTGATCGCCCTGTTTGCCGTTTTGGTCAGCTGCGGATGCCGTGGCGGTTGGTGGCAGCCCCCCGGGCCTCTGAATCGCCAACGGGCCAGCGCGGTGATTCACGATCCTTTTCCCCAGAACGACATCGCCCCGTTCGATGCAGCGTTGCGACCACCGGATTATCAGCAGCCCTTGCCCGAACCGGTTCGCAACACGATTGGACGTCAGTACCGCGGCAGTTTCTAGCAGTCGAGTGCTTTGTTTCCAATAAAGTCGTAGCCGTTGTTCGCCAGAACACGGAATCGACCGCTGGCGTAGCCGCTGTTCGCCAGAACACGGAATCGCCCGCTTGTGTCCGGCTTCTGGCGAAGGCCGGCTACCTGTGTGTGAATCGCCCGCTTGTTTCCGGCTTCTGGCGAAGGTCGGCTACCTGTGTGTGAATCGCCCGCTTGTGTCCGGCTTCTAGCGAAGACCGGCTACCCGTGAGCGGGTTCTGCGGGCGTTGTTGGTTTTGCCTGCGGAAACGATTTTGCCTGCGGGAACCGGCGCCCCACGAAGCCACCGGCATTTGGCAGTGAAGCGCCTCGGGACAATCGCGGGGTCCGCATTAGACTGACGGGCAGTCAATGGGTGGCCGGATCGGTCACCCGGTTCTTGCTGCTCCAAAGTCCCGAGGCGATGTGAATCCGTATTTGTTCTTGCTTGTCGTCGTCTCTCTGGGCTGTGGTTCGTTGCCACCGCGGGAAACGATCGACGTTTACCGCTGTCTTGCCGCTTCAAGTGGTTTGTGGGCGGGCTGGACATTGCTGTCGCTGCTGGCTTCGCGAAACCTGTCATTGGCGGCTCGGCGCGGCGACCTGGACCCGCTGCAAGCGGCCAAGTTGCATGAAAAGATTACCGCCGCGTTTGGTTGGTTGGGCTTGGTTGTCGTGGGCCTAATTCATGTCGGTTTCGGTTGGGCCAGCATGGGAATGACCAGTGGCTGGGCGGAATCCTCGCGTTTCTTGCAAGCGTGTTGGCTATTGGCACCGGCGATGACGATTTGTCTGTCGCAGTGGACCACCGAGCATGCTTATGGGGTGCAAATGGGATACGTGGCCAAAGGCACGCGGCCGCTCCTGGATGCCTGGGGGCATTCGTTTCGATCGGGCATCGCGTGGCTGACGGTGCCGATATTGCTTTTGATGGCGTTGGCCGATGGGATTTCGCTGTTGCCCGGCGAGCCATGGCTTGCCGAATCCGCGGTTCCGATCGCGGTCCTGTTGTTCGTGGTGTTGCTGTTGCCGCTTGCGCTTCGCATCATTTTTCGCACCTCTCCTATCCGCCCGGACCAACAAGAATGGGTGGCATCGCTTCTTCGTGCCAGCGGCATCCATCGCATCCGAATTCGACGCTGGGAAACCGGCGGTTCCACCTACAACGCGTTGGTTGCCGGCTTTGTGCCGCCGGTGCGAACGCTGCTGATCAGCGATCGCATTTTGGACGAATTGCCGACCCATCAAGTCGCGATGATCGTTTTGCATGAAGCCGCGCATGTTCGGCGTCGTCACATGCCGCTGCGCATTTTGGCCGTCGTTCCCGCGTGGGCCATCGGGTTTGGCGTGGGGTGGCTTTGCGAACCGTCGCCTTGGGCACAAACGATCGGGTTGATTGCCGGTGTCGCCGCGACGATGGCGATCTTGTTGGTTGTCGCGCATCGCACCGAGCACGATGCGGACATTTGGGCGTGTCGTCAAGCCGAATCCCTGGCCGCCGCGGGCATCCGCGGGGTGCCCGATGATGCGATTCAGGCGGCCGAGTGTTTGGCGACGGCACTGCGGCGTGTCACCTTTGGTGGTGACCCGAATCGTAGCACATGGTTGCACCCGAGCGTCCGAAAGCGAATCACCGTGATGCGTGAAGCGACTTCCATGAACGTAACGGGCGGCGTGGCAGCCGCCCTTCCGATCCGCAGTGGCGTTGCCGGCAACTAGGATCCAAACCGATCTTCTTCGTCGCCGCGGACAGGCGATCGACTGATCGCGCTCGCGACGCTAAACCGGTTCCCGTCGCATGGGTGTGCCGAACGGATTGTTGGGGCTGGGAAGCGTGACCTTTTTGGGTGTTTCCGCCCCGGTGCCGAGGCCCACCATCCCCAAACCAAGCATGTAAAAACGGTACAGCACCGGTACCAAAATCAAGACCAAACCGGTCGCCAACAACAAGCCAAACGCCAAGCTGGCCGCCATCGGGATCAGCAGTTGTGCCTGGAACGAGCGTTCCATTAACAACGGAATTAACCCGGCAATCGTCGTCATGCTGGTCAGCATGATGGGCCGAAAACGACGGCTTCCCGCGTCGACCAAAGCCTCGATCGGATCATTTCCCGAACGCACTCGCACGTTGATAAAGTCAATCAACACGATCGAGTCGTTGACGACGACCCCGGCCAGGGCGACCAATCCAAACATACTGAAAAGCGTCAACGGGATCCCCAACAAACCGTGCCCCCAAACGGCACCGATCATGCCAAAGGGAATAATAAACATCACCAAAGCGGGTTGCAAGTAAGAACGGAATTGCAACACCAGCAGTACGTACATCGCAACCATTGCGGCAATAAAGCCACGTTTGAGCGACCCGACCGATTCGACACTTTGTTCGCGTTGCCCTTCCCAGCGAATCGAAACACCCGGGTAATCCGCTAGCAGGCCGGGAACATACTTTTCCGTCAATTCGTTGATGATAAAGTCCGCATTGTTCTTGGAGTCATCGACGTCGGCGGAGATGGTGATGGAGCGGAGTTGGTCAACGCGATTGATTTCCGAAAAACCGCGAGAAAACTTGATGTCGGCAAGTTCCGTGATCGGCCGCTCGGTGCCATCGGCGGTCCGGATACGAATCTCGCGGAAGTCGACCAACGATCGGCGTTCGTCCTCGGAATACCGCACCATCAATTTGACTTCGTGTCGGCCGCGTTGCAGACGCATCACCTCGGCACCGAAGTAGGCGTTGCGAATCGTTTTACCGAGTTGTTCGGGCGTCACGCCCGTGGACACGGCGCTGTCTTTGACCTTGATTTGGTACTCATACTTACCCGGCGAATTATCGTCGGCGATGTCGGACAAACCGGTGTACTTGGTTCGCAACAACTCCTTGATCGCTTCTGTCGCGGCGAGCAAATTGTCTTCGTCATCGGCGTCGGCCAGCAACTTAAACTCAATCGCTTTGCCGCCGGGCCCGACGCCGATGGAGGAAAACGTGATGCGTTCGGCGCCGGAAATTTCGCCGACTTCTTCTCGCCACAAATTGATCAGTTCCTCGCTGGAAATCTGTCGCACGGTCGTATCGAACAATTCGGCAAAAATCTGCCCGACATGGCCGCCGCTGCCACCGCCGCCGGCGGCGTTTTGCGTATTCGTAATGGTGCCCACCTCGCGATAGGTCATCCGCACGGGGCCCTGGGCGGTTTCCTTGTCCGTCTTGTAAATCTGCTCGGGCGTCGTGTTTTCGTCGGCGGCTCGCTTGGCCCCCCAGGCCTTGCTGACCTTGCGCAAGGCTTGTTCCATTTTCCGCGTCGCCGCCACCGTCTCGGCCTCCGGTGTACCGTCTGGAAACGCGATGGTCGCTTGCAGGTTGTTGTTGTCGCCCTTGGGAAACAGCACGCTTTTGACAATGCCGCCACGGACCATGCCCGCCGTCACGATTGCCAACATGATGGCGATGCCCAGCGGGACGCTGGGGTGGTGCAACGAAAAACGCAGCACCGGCACATACACCTTTTCACGAAGCTCGTTCATGCCGCGTGTTGCCAAGCGGTTGCCGACCTTGAGGATTAAACCCAGTGGACGCAGTGGAAAGGCGATCACGCCCAGCACTCGAAAGAAACCGGTGTGTTTATGGGCCAGGTGCGAGGGCAGGATGAAAACGCTTTCCCACAGCGAGATCACCAACATCGCGATCACGGCAAAGGGGATCACCGCCATGAACTTGCCCATCACACCACTGACAAAAAACATCGGGCTGAATGCGATCACGGTCGTCGCGATCGATGCCGAGACACTGCCGAGCACCTCCAGCGTGCCATCGATGGCCGCCTGTCGCAGCGGCTTGCCCATTTGGATGTGAGCGTAGATGTTTTCGCCCACCACGATGGCATCGTCGACAACGATGCCCAGGGCGACCAAAAACGAAAACAGACTTAACATGTTGAGTGTTTGATCGCCCAGGCTGAGTGCGACGCCGGCACCAAAGATCGAAATCGGAATCCCCAGCGCGACCCAAAAGGCCAGGCGAATTTCAAGAAACAGCGTCAACACCATGAAGACCAGGAACAAACCCTGGGCGCCGTTACGCAGCAGCAAGTCCATGCGATCGCGAACGTCCGTACTGGTGTCGCCCCAAACCACAAAGCGATAACCCTCGGGTAATTCCGCGGTGGCAACGTACTGCCGGACTTCGTCGACCATGGCCAGCAGGTCTTCGGATTTTGTGCGTTCGACATTGACGACCATTGCCGGCTGGCCGTTGATCTCACCGCCGGCGGCAATGTCCTCGAATTCGTCGCGAACGGTTCCCAAATCCCCGACGCTCAGCACGACGCCCCCGGGCTGGGTGAGCAACGGTAAGCGTTCGATTTCCTCACCCACGCGACCCTTGTTTTTGGCTCGCAGCAACACGTCCTGGCCTTCGGCCTTGAGTTGACCGCCGGGCAATTCGATGTTTTGCGAACGAATCAACTCGGCGACGCGATCGAGTGACAAACCGTAGGAACGCAGCGTTTGTTCGTTGACTTCGACATCGATCTGATACGGCCGCGTGCCCATGATGGACGCCGATGAAACCGTCGGCAGCATCAGCACATCGTCGCGGACGTTTTCGGCGACTTCTCGGAGTTTCCATTCGGCGCGTTGCGTCCGGATGTCGGGACCCACAATGCCCAGGCGGATCGCGGCATCGCGAAAGGTCAGCTGCTGGATTTGTGGGTCTTCGGCAAGCTCGGGAAAACTCGGGATACGTGCGATCTCGCGATCAATTTCATTCAAGATTTTTTGAACGTCGACGACATCACTGCGGAGTTCGGCCAGGACGTAGCCGCCACCCTCGCGGGCAATGGAATTGACCTTTTTGATGCCGTCGATCGATCGGATGGATTCCTCGATTTTCTGGCAGATGGCCTCTTCGACATCGCGTGGGGTCGCGCCCGGGTACAGGACCGTAACCAGCACGACCTCCAATTCGAATTCGGGAAAGACTTCGCGCCGCATTTGAAACAACGACAGGCCGCCCAGCAGCATCAGGGCGCACATCAACACATTCATGCCGGGCGAATTGCTGATGGCCCAAGCGATGATTCGTTTCATGGTCTCAAATTCCGTTGCTGGGAATTACTTGGCGGACGCTTTTTCAAGCGGGACACGGACAGAAATCGTTTCGGCAAAATCGCCCACGGGAGAAACGACCAGTTGGGCGTCGGGTGCCAGACCCGCACCGGAAACTTCACAGACCCACAGTTTGCCCGAACGACTACCCTCGAAGCGCCCGGTGGGGCTGACCGAAAGACTGTCGACGGGGATCACGTTGTCGCGAATGAAGACCTTGCCGGCCAGCCAAGCGGTGACGTCAAAGGGTGGCGGCTGGTCCACGGCGTCCTTCGGTTCGCCGCCCTGTTCGTTGTCGCCCTCGTCATTGTCGCCATCTTGGCTTCCCGTGTCGCCCTGGTTGTCACCTTTGTTGTCCTGGCCCGAATCAAGATCGTTGCCGGCCTCTCGGCCATCTGCCTGATCGGCGTCATCGGTCGCTTTGGATTCATCGTCTTGTTCGGATTCATCGCGCGGCGGTTCTAACACCGATGCGTCCTCGCGAAATTCGAAGACCCGGTTGCCCGGACGTAGTGCTTCGGCGGGAATGACCACCAAGTCGGCACTCGGTTTGACCAACAAACGAATGCGAACAAACATTCCGCGAACCAACGCCGGCGGTCGATCGCGAGTCGCAGCCGTCTCCGACGCATCATCGCCCGCGGAAAGCGGTTCGCCTTGGGCGTCAACATTCACCCGCGGCTGATCGACAAGAATTCGCACCGGAACCGTGCGGGTTTCCGAATCCAAGCCGATGCCATCATAGGAAACCAAGCGACCCTTCCAGCGATAGGTGCGGTTTTCCAAACCCGATAGCTCGTATTCGATGATCGCTGGCGTTTCGGGCAATTTGTAACCGCCCGAATCATCGCTGCGGGAACTTTGTCGTTGATTGAGCACCCAGTAGAGTTGGTCATTGCGCAGCTTGGTGTCGACTTCGACCTTGTCGGTCGTTTCGATAACGACCAGCGGCGTGCCGGGGGTGACGTAGCTGTTTTCGTCAGCCTGTTCGCGAACGATGATGCCGTCGATGGGCGCCTTGATCTCGGTCCGCTGCAAATTGACTCGCGCACCTTTAAGCTGGGTCCGCGCGAGTCGTTCGCTGGCCTCCAACCGAGTCCGCCGGGCTTTTTGCGAGGCCATTTGATTGTCCAACGACTGCAATTGTTGGCGTGCGGTGAGCAATGCGCGGCTGGCATCGTCACGTTCACGTTCGCTGGCAAAACCCGCTGGCAACTTGCTTTGTCGTTCGACTTCGCGTTGTCGCAGCTTGATGTCCTGTTTCGCGATCTCGATCAACCGAGTGGTGTTGACCATCTCTTGGTCGACCTCGCGGAGGGCCTCGTATTCCTGTTCCTGGGTCCGCTGCAGCCGCTCGACCTCGAGTTCATAATCGGTGGGGTCAATTTTCATCAAAACCTCGCCGCTGCGGACCAATTGGCCGGCTTCGCAGCGATCGCTTTTCTCGACGACCTGGCCGGCAATTTCGGCCGCCACGACGGCTTCACGAAAAGGAACGACTTCCCCGTCGGCAACCAAATGCAGGGGTTGGTCGAATTCGCTCAGCGACTTGACGGTGACGGTGCGAATCGGCGGCAGAGCGGCCATCCGACCGGCGACCGTTAAATCGGGCGGCGGCAATCGCGACGGTTCCGCCTCGCCAAGAATGAACCAAATCGCCACGCCGAGCCCAACGATGGCAAGCGGTCCGATCCAATTGATCACCCACCAGGACGCTCGCGTCGGATCGCCGAGGTCATCCAGCAATCCCTGCCGCGGCTCGGATTCCCCCCGCAGCTCGGATTGCCGCAGCTCGGATTGCCGCAGCTCGGATTGCCGCAGCTCGGATTGCCTCAGCGGCCTTTCCTCGGCAACAGGGTCGGTCGCCCCGGTCGCGCCGCCCCGGCTTGCGAATTCACTGTCGTTTGCAATTTCGCTGTCCGTTGCAGTTTCGCTGCCGGTCGCAATTTCGCTGCTGGCTGCCGTTTCGCGGGCGGCTACCGGGGCGGCATCCGGATCCGTACTGGGACGAATTCCCGATCGGCCCGCCGAATCGGGGCCCCCACGTCGTTTCGATGCGGCGTTGGGCAAACTGGAGGAGGAGCTCATAGGCGACGAGGACGCGGAGATTTTGGCAAGGGTTCCGCGACGCATCATAGACGAATGCACCGCTTTTGAAGCAGCCCGTTTTCCGGCTTCCGCGGCAGCTGCCGCTTGGCGCGCGAAGCTCGGCCCGCTTCGTCGCATCCAAGTCGGGATTGACGCTGCAAAGCCCGAGCGCCCATCCTTTGTGAATGAGTACCGCATCCCCCACCCAAGTCTGCGTCCGGTTGCCCGACGGCAAAGAAGTCTCCCATCCCGCGTCGGACACGCCGCTGGACGTCGCCCGCGGTATCAGCGAGGGTCTTGCCCGCGCCGTGGTTGCGGCCAAAGTGGGCGATAAAATTGTCGACAGCTTCCGTTCACTCGGCGAACTTTCCGGCGACATCCGTTCGTCGGACACGACGGCGGCAAGCGGCCAGCCCGCCTCGCTGGATTTGGTATTGGTGACCAATCGCGATGCGGTCGCGTTGGACGTGCTGCGTCATTCGGCCGCCCATGTGATGGCCCGTGCGGTGATGCGTTTGTTCGACGGCGTCTCGCTGGCCTTTGGTCCGACGACCGACGGCGGTTTCTACTACGACTTTGACCTGGAACATCGTCTGACGGAGGACGATTTTCCAAAGATCGAAGCCGAGATGAAGCAAATCATCAAAGCCAAAGAACCGTTTGAACGTTTTTCGTTGCCGCGTGACGAGGCCATCAAGCTGTGCGACGATCTGGCCCAAGACCTTAAAGTCGAACACATCGAAACCGGCTTGGCGGATCAAGCAAGCCTCAGTTTTTACCGCCAGGGTGAATTTGTCGATTTGTGTCGTGGCCCCCATATTCCCGACGCCGGAAAAATCAAAGCCATCAAATTGATGAGTGTTGCCGGTTCGCATTGGAAAGGCGACGTCAGCAATCGTTCGCTGCAGCGACTTTATGGCACCGCGTTCTTTGACAAAAAAGAACTCAATGTTTATTTGGAACAACTTGAGGAAGCCAAACGCCGCGATCATCGTGTCCTGGGCAAACAACATAATCTGTTCGCCGTTTCCCCCGACGTGGGCCAGGGTTTGTGCTTATGGCTGCCCAAGGGGGCGCGGGTGCGGATCGAGTTAGAAGATTTCCTACGTCGCGAAATGATGGATCGGGGTTATGAACCCGTCTTCACGCCGCAAATCGGTCGCGTGGAAATGTATGAAACCAGCGGCCACTTTCCGTACTATCGCGACAGCCAATTTCCACCGATGTTTGGCAGCGAAGTCGGCGGCATGATTGACGCCTGGCAGGAACGCTTGGCCGAGGGTGCGCTCAGCCGAGCGGACGAGGACAAGATTATTGACGCGATCGGTGTCTTTGGCGTCTCGATTCCCGACTACCGAACCGACGCGACGGCCGATGCCAAAATCGAAAAACTAAAACAGTGGCAGTCCACTCAAGATCGATATTTGTTGCGGCCGATGAATTGCCCGCACCACTGCAACATCTTTAAAAGCCAAGCGAGATCGTATCGCCAATTGCCGCTGCGTCTGTTTGAATTCGGCAGCGTCTTTCGACACGAACAAACCGGCGAATTGAACGGTCTGCTTCGCGTCCGCGGCTTCACCCAGGACGACGCTCACATCTTTTGCACCGATGATCAAGTCGAGGACGAGTTTCGTTCGACGATCGAATTGACACAGTTCGTTCTGGAGTCCGTCGGTTTGACGGACTACCGCGTGCAATTGTCGCTGCGTGATCCCAAAAGTGATAAATACGTGGGCAACGACGAGAACTGGAAGAATTCCGAAGCCAGCCTTCGCCGTGTGCTTGAACAAACCGGCTTGGATTTTGGCGAAGAAGAAGGCGAGGCGGCGTTCTATGGGCCCAAAGCCGATTTTATGGTTCGCGATTGCATCGGCCGGATGTGGCAATTGGGAACGGTGCAATTGGATTACAACCTGCCCGAACGATTCGACTTGGAATACAACGGAGCCGACAACACGCCGCATCGTCCGGTGATGATCCACCGCGCGCCCTTTGGCTCCCTGGAACGCTTTACCGGCATGCTGATCGAACACTTTGCGGGCGCGTTTCCGATGTGGTTGTCGCCCGAACAAATCCGAGTGCTGCCGCTCTCGGACAAGTCTTATGATTATGCAATCCAGGTGACCAAGCGACTCGCCGACGCCGGACTCAAGGCGACCGTCGACACCAGCGATGGCAAGGTGCAGGCCAAGATTCGGACGGCACAATTGGATTTGGTCAACTACATGGCCGTTGTCGGCCCCAAGGAAGCCGAATCGGATAGCGTTGCCCTACGCGACCGAATCGACGGCGACCTGGGATCGATGCCGATTGTTCAAGCGATCGAAAAACTGCAAGCCGAGATTCGCACGCGGCAAGTCCGCCAAGCCGTCAAGGCCGGATCGGTCGCCTCATTGCATTAAGGCTCAAAACAAAGTAGCACGCCTCTCCGAGGCGTTTCTTTTTCTTCGCCTCGGAGAGGCAGGGCTACTTTGGTGATGCGTTAAAAACTTACTCGCTCGCATAAAAGCCCCGGTCTTCGGTCGTCGCGCCGCGGAGTGTGCAGACCTTGGCGGCGTGCTGGACCGCCCATTGCAGGATTTCTTTCGGCGACATCCCCA
>JBCCRW010000120.1:0-14163 GCA_039201055.1 Planctomycetota bacterium
ACCATGCGCGGGATCTCGTGCATTCGTGTTACCCGTGGAGTCGCTTACAGCTCCGCCAGCGGCTCAATTGCAGAACATTTGCACGGGTGAGCCGTGACTGGAGCCTCAAGCGACGGGCCGGGTGCCATCCGCGGGACCTGGTGCATTCGTGTTGCTCGTGGAGTCGCTTACAGCTCCGCCAGGGGCTCAATTGGAGACCATTTGCACAGGTGAGCCGTGACTGGAGCCTCAAGCGACGGGCCGGGTACCATGCGCGGGATCTCATGCATTCGGGTTACCCGTGGAGTCGCTTACAGCTCCGCCAGCGGCTCAATTGCAGACCGTTTGCGGTCGATTTCGTGCCAGCCATCTTGCGGAGCAGCGGGAAGTGCGACCAAAGCGGGGCCGGTAACACGGCGTCGCGTTTTCTCATTCAAACAATGGCACCCGTTGGGCCTCGGGCAGATACTTGCGGTTGATGCGCTCGGGATCTTCGCGTGACCACGTTTCCTTCATCTGCCCCGCCCAGACTTCGCGAATTTCGCCGTCATCGGTCCAGGTACAAAGGTACCCCGAGGGTCGCCAGTGGCGGCACGGTTGCTGCGAATCCTTCTTGATCAATCGCCAGGCACGAACGTGATATCGTTTGGCCGCGTGGGACCAATCATAAAAAATCACTTGCCGGAACACTTCCCGGCCATCATCGTCCATAAAATGGTTTAGTTCGACCAGATCGACCTGTCGTCTTACTTTTCCCGCCGAACCGTCCGCCGCACCAACGATGGCAAGCGCCATAACGACACAGCCTTGGATCAAAAAAACCATCGCGGGAACCTTCCGTGGGTGGAGGAATCGTGTATTCAGTTACCAGATTTCGCAGCCGCCTTGTTGTTCTTTAATCGGTGTTTCACGTCTGGCACAAGAACGATTCTTGAAGTTTTTTCTGGATGCAACACTTGGCGTCTTGGCATTCGGCCTGGTTTTCCCAACGGAAACCCGGCTCCTTGCGTCTCCGCCGGTCACCGAATCGGCCGCTGCGAAAAACCACAACGCCACCGGGTTCGAGCCTCCCACGCCCGCACCCAGCGACTTGCAGCCGTGGGTCCACCGCGGATCCATTCGTTGGGTCTACGGTCCCGAATCGGATCCAAGGCGAATTGACCGCGGATCCCGAATGGCCGCGGAGACAACGTATACGCTTGCGTTCAATTATCGTTCCGATCTGAAATGGCAACGCCGCAACAACAAACTACACGTCACCATCCGCCGGATTGCGGTAACGTGGAAACCGAAGCACGTCATTTGGTTTCGCCAGCGTCCGACGGACCATGATTTTTGGAACGACCGTTTGGTGCGACACGAAATGGATCACGTGCGAATCAGCTGCGATCCGCGGCTGGAAAAACTGTTTCGCAAACGAATCGCGTCCATCGATTCGCTCAGCGGTCCGATTCCTCAAGATGGCAATGATGAAAAAGCGGCCAACGCCATGTTGCAGAGCCGAGTGAAGGGCATTTTCGAAGACGTCTCGGATCTTGCACGCATTCGCTACCGAGAACTCGACCGCATCACACGCCACGGCCTGCAACCCTTACCGGCAAATATCGATTGGATTCCCAAGAGCGCCGAATGAGGCGGTCATTTGTCGGCATCCTTCGCCCGCTTGGCGACGTACGCTACACGACCCGATACCGCTCGAGTACGCCGATCGCTTCCGGGCCGCCGAATGTATGTTCGGCGTTCCAGCCACGGGCACGTGCGGCGACGATGTTTTCTTCTTTGTCGTCGATAAACAGGATGTTTTCGGGGGCGGCCGCGCAGGCCCGTTCGGCGAACTCGTAGATTTGGACCGCGGGCTTCATCGCACCACAGCGAAAACTGAGCACCTCGACGTCCGCCGGATTTTTCAAGACTTCGAATCCGCCTCGCTGAATCGCCTGCCAATGAATTTCACAGGTGTTCGAAAGGATGCCCACACCAATGCCTTTGGCACGAACGCGATCGATGATGCCAATCATGCTCTCGATCGGCCAAAAAATCTCGCCGCTGACCTCGAACAATCGTCGCCGACGCTCCGGTGACATGGCTTGTTCGGGAAAGAAATGTTTGGCGATCGTGTCCAAGAATTCATCGGTGGTAACTTGGCCGGACTCGTAGCGATTCCGCAATCCCTGTTCGTCAAGTAACGCTTGCACCTTGGCGACGGGAACATCCAGTTCCTTGGCGATACCGCGAAACCCGATGGCATGGTCAAAGGCCAGCAGAATTTTTCCCAAGTCGAAATAGACGAACTGGATGTCGGTCATTGCCTAGAGTTCTCGAATGCGAGCATTTCGGTAAAACGCTTGGGCTGGTTTGCCGCTGTGTATTTGCAACCCGATGATCCCTGTTCGCGGAATCTCGGGATCGGTTTCCCGATAATCGGAAATCAGTTCGTCGTTAATCAAGACCTGGATTCGATCACCCACGCAGCGAACACACATGGCGTTGAAATCGTCCGGCTTCAGAACCGCCTGGACTTGTTCGGCATTGGGCATGGCCAACATGCGGTTGCGTCGTGATTCGTCGTAGATCCCACCCCACACCGGCCGGTTCCACGCGATTCCGGCATCGGCCTGATAGCCGGAAACTTCGGTGTTTTCGGGCACCCGCCGGCTGCGAATTTGCACACCCGCGTTTTTTCCCTCGCCGGTCAACTTGATTTCCAAACGCAATTCGAAATCGCCATACGACTTTTCAGTACACAAAAAATAGTTGTGCGGAATCGTCTTGTCCGGGCTGCCCGCGATCACGACGCCATCTTCGATTCGAAACCAGTTTTTGTCGCCCTCCCAGCCGTCAAGCGAATCGTCCTGCACGAGCGATTGAAACTTGGATTCCACATCGGCTTCTTCGATTCGAAGAATTGGATACGGTTGCTTGGGGGTGATCAAAATTCGGTCCCAAGCGACCACACCATCATCGCTTTGGGGTTCCAGCAGAAGGGTTGCAAGCAACCCCAAGCGGGTGTCCGTCGGAACAAAAACGAAGTCTGCCGCATCCGGGACTTCGTCAAGTGATTGCCACGCTCCCGATGCCGTCCGCATCTTGATCTTTTGAAAAGATCGCGGCGCGATGTTGATCGATTCAATTTGAAATTGAGCGATTTGATGGCCCGAATCCGCCAACGATTTGGATGCGTCTCGCGCTTCAATCCCGTGCGCCTTCAACAACTCGATCACTTCCGATTGCGACTTGGGGACCCAGTAGCCCAGCGGCATCGTTGTCCACAATTTGGCTTGGAAGCGACCATCAAAACGCACCGGATAGGTTTTGGGTTGGCGATTTTGATTCGGTCCAAGGTCACTTTTCTTTCGCGGCGGATCATAGGAAAGAATGTTTGCCGGTTCCTGGAACGAGGTTAGTCGCGTTGTCAGCGCGACCAGTTCACCCGGCCGATGCGTCAGCGGCGTGCATGCTTTGCGAACCTGTTCCGCGTCACGAGTGGATCGATTCAGGATCTCGGTCACAAATTCTCGCGATGCATCGATGCGTTGCCGATAGGTCGCGTAGCTGTGCGCTTCGGACAAAATGCCGATGCCGCCGCGGACGCCAAAATAGTTGGTGCTGTAGCGAGGCCCCGAGCCAAACGTTGACCAAACATTCATGCCGCGATCAAAGTTGCCGTAGTAAAACAAGTCGAAGCCACGCTTGCCGAGCGTTTGAGTGATTTCGGGAAACCAACGATCACGCAGCAGTGACGTGATGACGGTCGGCGTGTTGGGATGATGCGGCGGGTCGTAGGTCAATTCATAGCGGTGCACCGATCCGTTGGTGGTGTGCAGGTCGACGAAAATGTGGATGTCTTGTTCGTTGAAAAATTGGATCAACCCGCGTGTTTCGGGCGCATTCAGTTTCATGAAGTCACGATTCAAATCCAAACCTTCGGAATTGGGCCGTTGCCCCATCCCCTCGGCCGGACCGACTTGTCCGGGGCGATTGTTGATATCGCGAGACGAATTGCCATCGGCGTTGTAGCTGGGCACGAAGAACAAACGATGTTCGCGAAGCCAATCTTTGTGTTGACCGGCGATCATTTCGGCAGCCAGTTCGATCAGCGCTTCCTTGCCGCAACATTCCCCCGAGTGGATGCCGCCCAGGATCAAGACGTTGATCGGATCTTCAATGGGCGTCGCGGACTCGATCGCCAGCACATGAATCGGTCGTCCCCCCGCCGTTGTGCCCAATTGCATTCGGGTCATCCGACCATCGGCGGCAACAATGCGGTCCAGCAAGGCATCGACATCGGCTTCGCTGGCCGTCCGTCGGTCACCGGAAGCTTGCGCGACCGAGCGGATGCCGGAATCGGTGAAAGCCGATGAATTTTCATCCGCCTGAATCGGCGCCGACGACCGCGTCCCAAAAGCGGCCAACAAAACCAGTGCGAAAACGGCGGAATACGGAATTCGCGAAAAGAAAACGAACATTTTTGCGGAAGTGCCGATGAAATCGTGAAAAACGTCAAGCCAGAGGAATCGAGGCCGACAGTTTATCAGCGAACCTAACGAATGATTTGGCCTCTCACTGGATCAGTGAATCGAGTTTTTTCGGGCGTCCCATTTCGCGTTTTCGGGAGGCATTGGAATCGATTAAAATAGAGCCCCGTGGAATGCCCCAACCAACCCCCAGCATTTTTCGAGGTACCCCCCTCTCCGTGCCAAAAACCCACCAAGTCAAGGATGATTCGCCCGAACGCAGCGTTCTTGCGCGTCTCATATTGCCAGGCCAAGGCATCCAAACCGATCCTCTTGAAGAACTTTATGGTTTGGCCAAAACCGCGGGTACCGAAGTGGTCGCGGAACTCACCCAGCGACTTTCTCAGCCGAATCATTCGACCTACCTGGGCAAGGGTAAGGTGGACGAATTGCGATCGCTGGTCGCTTCGCACGATGCCGATGTGGTGATCTTCGATAACGATTTGTCACCGGCACAGGTTCGCAATCTGGAAAAGGCCGTGAAGGTCAAAGTCCTGGATCGCACCGAGCTGATTTTGGATATCTTCGCCGCTGGCGCGCGGACCCATGAATCGCGTTTGGCGGTCGAATTGGCACAACTGGAATACAACCTTCCGCGATTGAAGCGGATGTGGACTCACCTTTCGCGACAAGCCATGGGTGTGGGCATGCGTGGCCCAGGTGAAAAGCAATTGGAGGTTGACCGTCGCCTGGCCCAGAAGCGCATGAACGATCTGCGACAGGAATTGACCAAAGTCGAACGGCGGCGTGAATTGCAGGTCACCAGCCGCAGCGAGGCGCCGACGGTTTCACTGGTCGGTTACACCAACGCCGGCAAGAGCACCTTGATGAACGCTCTGACGCAAGCGGGTGTGTATGCCAAGGATGAATTGTTTGCGACTTTGGAAACACGCACGCGTCGTTGGGCCGTGCCCGATTGGGGCACCGTCTTGTTGTCCGACACCGTCGGTTTTATTCGCGATCTGCCGCACTCGCTGGTCGCCAGCTTTAAATCGACGCTGGAGGAAACGCGGCAAGCCGATTTGTTGCTGCACGTCGCCGACGCCAGTCACAGCGACGTTTTTGGCCAGATAGCGGCCGTCTACGAAGTGCTGCAAGAGATGGGCATCGAGGAAAAGGGCACGCTCTTGGTGCTGAACAAGATCGACGCAATCGCCAATCCCGCGACGCTGAACCGCGTCCTGGACCGCTATCCCAACGCGGTCCCGATCAGCGCCAAAAGCGATAAAGGTCTGTCCTGCCTGGCCGAGGCGGTCGGCGAAGCGCTGGGCCGCGAGTTCCTGGATCTGGAAGTCACCGTCGATCCGTCCGATGGCGCGCTGCTGGCGTTTTTGCAGGCCAACGGCGAAGTACGTAAGCAGGATTTTGGCGCCAAGCGGGTGATTGTCCACGTTCGCTTGCCCGCATCCGCTATCGGACGCGTCCATCGCGACGCACTTCTGGTAAACAACTTGGCGGCGGATTTCGATCCCGAGAGCGTCGTGCCCGAAAGCATGGTGACTGAACGCACTGGGCCTGAAAGCACCCTTTCCGAGAACGCTTCGCCCGAGACCCTTTTGCCGGACGTCCAAGCCGTCGATGCCGACGGCATCGCGGACGTCGCCTAAAGCATCCACGGTGCCTAGGTTTCGCTTTCCCGATTCGACGTGCATCGTCACCGGTGCAAGTAGTGGTATCGGTCGCTGCCTGGCCGAGCAGCTTTTCGCTCAAGGTGCCAACGTCGTCGCCGTCGCACGCCGGCGGCAGCGTTTGGAAGAACTGCAAATGCTGGAAACGGACACTTCGGCACCGGGAAAAATCTTTCCCGTGGCCGCTGACTTGACGGTGCCGCGGGATCGACAACGCGTTTGCGAAACCGCGTTGGATTGCGGCGGTGGCACGATTGACTTGCTGGTCAACAACGCGGGCGTGGGCGCCGTGGGACGCTTTGATGAAGCCGGCGAGGATCGCCTGCGGCAAGTTTTCGAAATCGATTTTTTCGCCGCCGTCGAATTGACTCGTCTTTGCCTTGTTGGGCTCAAGCGTTCCCGCCAGGGAACGATTTGCAACATTGGCAGCGTCCTGGGACATCGCGCCGTTCCGGAAAAAAGCGAATACAGCGCCGCAAAGTTCGCGATTCACGGCTGGAGTGACGCGCTACGCGCTGAACTTGCCAAAGACGGCGTCAACGTGTTGCTGATCAGCCCCAGCACAACCCGAACGGAATTCTTTGATTCGCTTGTCGATACCGATGCGGATGCACAGTCCAAGTCGATCGGCAGCTGGTCGCCACAGCGGGTGGCCAAAGCCACCCTGCGGGCCATCCAGCGCCGCAAACGGGAACGCATTTTGTCGCTCGGTGGCAAGGCCTTGGTGTACGCCGACCGGGTCGCACCGGGGCTGATGGATTGGGTCTTGAAGAGTCGCTGATCCGAAAAGTCGCTGATTAGGCGTGAAGCAGTTCCTTGACTTTTTTCACCAAGACCTTGGCATCGATCGGCTTGCTCAAAAAGCCGTCGCAACCACACGACAAACATCGGTCCATGTTTCCGTGCATCGCATCGGCGGTCAGCGCGATAATGGGTTTGTCGAAACCGGCATCGCGTAATTTTTCAGCAGTGCGATATCCGTCCATTCGGGGCATCTGCATGTCCAACACGATCAAATCAAAGGGTCGGCCCGCCGTGTCGGCATGCGAAACCATGTCGAGTGCGTCCATGCCATCGACCGCCTCATCCACGTTCGCACCAATGCGGCGAAGTAAAGTGCTGCTAAGGAATCGAATATCGTCACTATCGTCGACGACCAGGATACGGCATTCCAGCGGAATCGCTTGGCTTGGCGCAGCCGCATGATTCGGCCGTTTCACGTCTCGGCGAGCGGTTGTCAGAGATGTCGCCTTGGACTCCGCATTGGATGTGGTGGAAAAGGCAAGCTGGTCATCGGAAAAGTGAATTCGCAACGTGAACGTGCTGCCCTTGCCCAATTCGCTGTCGACCACCAGATCACCGCCAAGGGTGTTCGCGAGTCGCTGGCTGATGGCCAAACCAAGGCCGGTTCCGCCAAAGCGTCGTGACACCGAAACATCACCCTGCACAAACGCTTGGAACAAACGCCCCACCTGATCCGGCGACATGCCGATACCTGTGTCGATGACGCGGAACAGCAAGCTGCCCTGCCTTGCGGCGTGCAGCGAATCGGCCCGCGGTGGATACTCGGGTTCAAACGACAGTTCGATTCGGACTTCGCCCGTTTCCGTAAATTTGACCGCGTTGCCCAGCAGATTGATCAGGATCTGTTTGACTTGTCGGCGATCGGAATAAACGTGTTGGGGTAAATCTTTGCCGATGCGCGTGGAAAGCGTCGTGCCTCGGTCGGTCGCCCGCACCCGCATCATCGCGGCGACATCATCGACCAGCTTGGCGGGCGAAAAGAATCGTTTTTCAGCCTCCAGCTTGCCCGCTTCGATTTTTGAAAGGTCCAAAATATCGTTGATGATGTCCAGCAAAAACTGCCCGTTACGCCGGATGGTGTTCAAGTGGGATCGTGCCCGCGGATCGCCATCCAAATGTGTTTCCAGCAGATCCGCGTAGCCCAAAATCGCGGTCATTGGCGTACGAATTTCGTGCGACATGTTGGCAATGAATGCCGACTTCGCTTCATTGGCCGCTTCGGCCTGCTGTTTGGCGATCTGCAGTGATTCCTCGGCGCGGATTCGTTCGGTCACATCGGTTCCGGTGGCGACCACAAACAGCACGTTGTTTTCCCGATCATAAGCGGGTGCGTATTTGAAGTCGGTATAGCGAGTTTGTCCGGACGCATCGGTAAAGGCGAGGACCTCGCTGTAGGACCCATGTCGAAGGCAATTCGAAAAATGCATCCGCAACTTTTGCTGGGATTCCAATTGACCGGTCCACCAGGGTGCGTCCCAGAAGACACCTCCGAGCACCTCGTGTTGGTGCAATTTAAAGTCCTGGAGAGCAGCCCGATTGACATCGATCAAGATTCCATCGGTGTCAAGGATCGCGGTGTAGTAGGCACTTTGGTCGAACAGCACCCGCAGCCGGGCGTTCGCCAATTCGTATTCCCGCAGAACCGCCACCAGTTCGTGCTCGTGTTCTTGGCGGACATCGTCATTGGTGAAAGAAGAAGACATAAAACCCAATTAACCCTCCTAAGAGCCATCCGCGGATTTCAGTTTACCCGGATGGACGCGCGAATGAAGACGACGCGACAGGGCCGTCTGTAATGCCTGGCGCGACTTTAGGAATCGCGGTGGGCGGTGATGGCTTGGAGTGCAAAGCCCTAAGCGTTTTTTCGGTGTGGACATCCTACGGCGTTGAACAATTTCCTGCCGCGAAACACGCCGGGTGTTTTGACGTTGTCGCGAAATCGACCGATTGCCCATTCGGTCAGACGCTTCGTTGATTGGGGGAATTTTTCTTTGCCGCGGGTGTATTTCGCCTCCTTGCGGCTCGCCTTTGCATTTGTTTGCGTCGGAGCGAGTCTCCTGACCGGTGCACATTGGCTGGGTTTTGTCCCGGATGCGGACGCCGTGGCTCGAGATGCGCGCCTACAGCAAATCAAATTGATGACCGATTCCATCCTGCAGGATGTCGAATCCAAACGCTGGCGATCGATCCAGTCCCACATCGACCGTTTTGTCCAAAGCGATGAAACGCTCGCGTCGGTCGCCTTGCGTGGCAGCCTCGGCCAGGTGTACGCGGCGACCGACCAACATGTATCGCTGTGGGAGCGGCCCGACGAATTTGATCAAGTCAAAGTGCCGATCCGCAATCATCATCGGGTGTGGGGCCACTTGGAAATGAGCTGGGTCCCGCTGACCCCGCAGGGGTGGCGTGGCTATCTGGGTGGTAGCACGATGCGTTTGCTGTTGTTCTTTTTCGCGGCCGGCATGATCAGCTACACGCTGTTTACGATTCGCCTTTTTGGTGCATTTCGATCAACGCAAATCGTGCCCGAGCACGTCAAGGAATCCTTGGACACGCTTTCCGAAGGACTTTTGCTGCTGGGCCATGCGGGCGACATTGTCTTTGCCAACAAAGCGTTCTTGAATGCCGCTCGAATGACTCGGGAGGAAGTCATGCAAAAACTTGCCTCTGATTTTCCATGGGTCGACGAATCCGGCGAACCGGTTACCGAGTTGCCATGGACCGACGCGATCACTCGCGATCGTTCGTGCATCGGAAAACGATTGCGTTTGCACATGCCGGGATCGGGGCCGCTGGTGTTTAACGTCAACGTGACCCCGCTGTCCCGTGGCGGTCGTTCGCTGGCCAGTGAACGTGGTGCCCTGGCGACGTTCCACGATGTCACCGGCGAAGAACTGCATCGCCTTGAACAACAACGCATGTTCGAAATGCTCAAGCACAGCCGCGACGAGGTGCAGGAAAAGAACGCGCGTCTGGAAGTGCTTGCCAATCGCGATTCACTGACCGACTGTTTGAATCGACGCGCCTTTTTCGAAGGCTTCGAAGAAGCTTGGACAAAGTTACGATCCGACGACGCGCCGCTGTCCTGCTTGATGCTGGATATCGACCACTTCAAATCGGTCAACGATACCTATGGACACCACGTTGGCGACGACGTCCTACGGAAAGTCGCCGCCGCAGTCCGGCAACGCTTCGAAGCCGACAATCTGGTGGGGCGCTATGGCGGAGAAGAATTCTGCGTGGTTTTCCCGGGGACGGATTTAAAGCAGGCCGTTGAGGCGGCCGATACGCTTCGCCAAGACATCGAAGCGATTCGCTTTGAAGAACCCAAGGGTCTCCGTTTAACCGCGTCGATTGGTGTCAGTGACCTGCGATTTGACGCCGAACATCCACAGGCCCTGGTGAACCAGGCCGATTCGGCGTTGTACGTGGCCAAACACCTCGGTCGCAATCGTGTCCTGGCGTTCAATCCATCGATGGAGGCCGAAACTTCGTCGGACCAGAGCGACGAAGAACAGCACGAGGCAAAACTAGACCTGCCCTCGCGCAGCGTGTCCTCGCTGTTCACCATGCTGGCCCAGCACGATCCGCCGTCGGCCCGGCATTCAAGATCCGTCGCCGATTTAGCGGCAACGCTTTGCCAGCACAGCGAACATCAAGATCACGCGTTCCTGGTCGAAGTGGGCTCGCTGCTTCATCGTGTCGGTCGAGTCCGCAGCTTTGTTGAACCTGGCGTGGCCACCCACACGCCGCCAATGCCAACCGCCGACAACACGCTCAGCATTATCGATGCCTTGCATTGCCCCCAGCTCTCGCGAATGCTGCGGGCCTTCTATCGGATGTACGAACCGAAACTTCCACTCAAATCGGACGATCTCAAATCGGACGAATGGGAGACCGCGCATCGCGCCGCCCAATGGCTTTGGCTGGCCGACCGCTACCTGCATGAAACAAATGTAGGATCGGTTGATCCAGAATCGCTAATCGCCGGGAAACCGACTTCCCAGTCGCAAGACCCCGACTTTGGGCTGCGATTGAATTCGAGTCCCCGATTTCTTGAAGCCGCCTGCCCCGATCACATTGACGAAACGATTTGGTCGCAAGCTCGTCAGTTCCTCGATCGTCGCCAAAATTTGCAAGCCACCGGGGTGGTGCGGATGCAAAACTTGATCGGCATCCAAATTGGTCACGCCACCGAATTGCTGGGCGTCGCAATGGCCGCTCGCGACTCTGATCGTCTTTTGCGAGCCGTCGACGAACTGATCCAAATGGCCACGGTGACGGACTTGGCCAGCATCATCACGGCCGCCCAACACGTTCAAGAGGCAATGCAGGTCCAGGAAGGGCTTCACGTCCAAAAGGAGCTGACGAGCGATTCCATCAACGCGTCCATCCCGACCGGTACCGATTTGGATGACACGTGGCCCGAAGTTCTTGACCAATCGCGCCACCTATTAATTGCGTGCCAAAATGCGATTCGCGACTTGACCGGCGCGTCGCTGGAACACATGGCCGCCAAGGATTGAACTAAAATCGGAGCGTTCGTTTTCTCGAAATCGCCGCTCGATCATGAAGCCACACAAATCCTTTGCCGCCCTTGTCGTTTTCGCGTTCGTCGCCCAAGCAGCGACGCACAAATCGGCAGTCGCCGATGAACCGGCAACGACGCCGCCGCCCAATGTGCTGTTCATTTTTTCCGACGACCACGCGACTGCGGCCATCGGAGCTTATGGTTCCCAGGTCAACCAAACACCGCATCTGGATCGCATCGCCGGCGAAGGTTTGCTGTTCAAAAACTCGTTCTGCGCGAATTCGATTTGTGGTCCCTCACGCGCATGCATTTTGACCGGCTTGCACAGCCACAAAAATGGTTTCCTGCGGAACGGGAATCGCTTCGATGGTTCCCAATTCACCTTCCCCAAAGCATTGCAACAGGTCGGTTACCAAACCGCATTACTTGGAAAGTGGCACCTGGGATCCAACCCGACGGGTTTTGACTATTGGGAAATCCTTCCGGGCCAAGGTCATTATTACAATCCCGACTTCATCCAAATGGACGGAACCAAGCGGCGTGACCAAGGGTATGTGACGGATTTAATCACACAAAAAACGCTTCGGTGGTTGAAGGACCAGCGAAATCCGGACCAGCCCTTCTTCTTGATGTGCCAGCACAAGGCGCCCCATCGCAATTGGTCACCGCCGATTCGTCATCTCGACCTTTTTGATAACGCCGATATCCGCGTACCGGCGACCTTGATGGATGATTACACCGGACGCAGTTCGCTGCTGAAGGAAAACGAAATGACCATCGCGCGGCATTTTTCATGGGCCCATGACGCCAAGTTTCGCGGCGAGAATCGATTTCCAAAGCATTTTTCGGGTGGCTATCGCAATCGCGAATATTCGCGAATGACCGCCGAACAAAAGGCCCAGTGGGACAAACACTACGAACCCATCAATCAGGCATTCATCGCCGACATGAACGCCGAGCGATTGTCGGATGAAGACATCACCAGGTGGAAGTACCAGCGCTACATGAAGGATTATCTTGGTTGCGTGCAGGCCGTCGATGATTCGGTAGGGCAGCTTCTTGAGTACCTTGACGAAAGCGGCTTGGCCGAAAACACCATTGTGATTTATTCCTCGGACCAAGGCTTCTATTTGGGCGAACACGGATGGTACGACAAACGCTGGATGTTCGAACCCTCGCTAAAGATGCCGTTGATGATGCGTTGGCCGGGCAAGATCAAGCCGGGTTCGGTTTGTCATTCCCTGGTGCAAAACATCGACTATGCACCCACGTTCCTGGATTGGGCGGGCGCGGAAATCCCGGCTTCGGTGCAAGGCGAATCGATGGCCTCCTGGATCCACGACGATGCGCTTGCCCCCGAAACATGGCGTGACGCGATCTATTACGCGTACTACGAAAATGCCGCGTCCCATAACGTGCCCGTGCATGATGGGGTTCGCAACGATCGCTACAAATTGATGTTTTTTCCTCGGACGGGCGAATACAACCTGTTCGACCTGGATGCGGACCCCGATGAGATGCGCAGCCTGGATGCGGACCCCAATTACGCCGACATTTTGAAGCAAATGCGGAAATTGCTGGTACAGCAGCGGGACAAATACCAGGTGAATCCAGCAATCATTCCCGCGACCCGCGCCGACGAAGATTGGTGGGCCAAACGCGAGCGGCAGCTCAGGAACAATGCCAACCGCCAGCGTCCGCGAATTGCCTTCATCGGCGACTCCATCACCCAAAGCTGGGAAAACGCGGGCAAAGAGGTTTGGAAGAATCGTTTTGAAGCGTTGGGAGCGATCAACTTGGGCATCAGTGGCGATCGAACCGAGCACGTGCTGTGGCGGTTGACGCATCGTGGTCTCGGCAAGATCCAGCCCGATGCCGTGGTGCTGATGATCGGGACCAACAACACCGGGCACCGTATGCAAGATCCCCAGCAAGTTGCCCAGGGCATTACGGCGATCGTCGATGAGCTTTCGTCACGATTACCCAAAACGAAAATTGTGCTCTCGGCAATCTTTCCACGCGGCGAAGGTCCGAGTGACATCTATCGCAAAAACAACGATGCGATCAACGCGCGTATCCAGCATCTGGCGGAACGCGAGAACGTGATTTGGATGGACCCGAGCAAAGCATTTTTGCAAGACGACGAAACGTTATCACGAAAGATCATGCCCGACCTGTTGCACCTGTCACCACAGGGCTATCAGATTTGGGCCGACGCGCTGGAACCCGTGCTCGAGCCGCTGTTAACGCCGACCGCTTCGTAGCTGGGGCTGGTCGCGCCCGAATTTCGCCTCGGAGAGGCGTGCGACTTTGCCTGTTTCTCAGTAGCTCGCCTCTCCGAGGCGAAGACGGTTTTTCGACGCCTCGGAGAGGCGTGCTACTTTCAAGTCGCGTCGTATTACGTCAATCGCGAAGCGATGGCAGGTTGTAACCCCGGACAATCACTCAGGGTCGCCGGTACCCAGTGAGCGGCGAGGCGCTAGCCGCCGGTACGAGCGCCGGAAACCGACGGCTAGCCCGGATATTGCATCAGCTTGTTGTTGATCTGGCAGTGGCGAGCTGCTACGGCGTTGGGCAGAGCTGAAGGCGAATCTCCCGCGCAGGCATGCCTGACCGCGCACAACTCCCTCCTCCCCCAAGTCCGTTTTCGGTGACCCGGGCCCGCATTTCGGCGGTGCGATGGGGTGCCCTAATCGCTTCGGCAAAG
>JBCCRW010000121.1:0-14136 GCA_039201055.1 Planctomycetota bacterium
GCCGAGGGTCATCACACCACCGCCGCTGCCATCATTGGTGTTGGCGAGGTTGGTGGAAAGGATCGTGTTGTCGATGTCAACGGTGCCACCGTTGTTGAAGACACCGCCGCCACCTTGGTCGAAACCGGCGTTGGCACTGGCCGATGCCGTGTTGGCGTCAATCAAGGTGCTATCAATGGTCAGCAAACCGGCACCATTCCACAAACCGCCGCCTTCTTCGCCAGCAATGTTGTTGGCGAACGTGCTATTGAGAACGTTTGCGGTGCCGGTGTTGTTCAGACCGCCGCCATTGCGACCGGCAGTATTGCCGATGACGTTCACGCCAGTGATTCCGATACCGCCTCGGTTTTCGATACCACCACCATTCACGTCGGCCGTATTTCCCGAGACGGATCCGCCACTGATGGATACCGACCCGGCAACTGTCATCACTCCACCGCCACTGCCGCCATTCGTGTTGGCCAAGTTCGCGGCGATGATCGCGTTTGTGATGTCGAGCGTACCGGATTCGTTAAAGACACCGCCGCCACCCTGGTTAGCACCCGCGCTGCTGAGCGCCATGTTGGCGTCGATCAAGGTGCCAACGATGTTCAGCAAGCCCGCCCCGTTCCACAAACCGCCGCCTTCTTCGTCGGCCGTGTTGGTGGCAAACGTGCCGCCGGTGACCAGCACCGTCGCGGCCGCACCGATGCTGTGCAGTCCACCGCCGTTGCGGCCGGCAGTGTTGTTTTCGACCGTGACATTGGTAAGTGTGACATCGCCATCTTGGTTTTCAATCCCGCCGCCATCTTGGTCGGCTGTGTTGCCCGTGATTGAACCACCATCGATCGTGACCGTGCCGCCGATGGTCATCACACCACCACCGCTGCCGTCATCGGTGTTGGCTAGGTTCATCGAGATGACCGCGTTGTCGATGTCCAGCGTGCCCATGTTGTTGAACACACCACCGCCGCCCTGGTCGCCCGATCCGTTGGCCATCGCCAACGCTTCGTTGGTGGTGATCGTGACCGAATCGACGGTCATCGCGCCGAAGCCATTCCACAAGCCGCCACCTTCTTCATCGGCGATGTTCGATTCGATGGTGCCACCGGTGATCGTCGTCACCGCCGCGCCGCCGAAGGCGTACACGCCGCCACCGTTCATGCCGGCGGTGTTGTCAATCACATCCACCGAATCCAAATCCGTGACGCCAGACAAATTGGCGATACCACCGCCGTCGCGATCGGCAACGTTGTCGGAAATCTCACCGCCGTTGACGATCAGTTCACCGCCGTCATTGAGTGCCCCGCCGCCGCGGCCTTCGTTGGTGCCGGCGACGTTCTGCGACAATGTCGAACCGATCAGTTCGGCCAGTCCGCCGCCGACGAAGAGACCGCCGCCACCCTGGTTCAACGCACCGTTATCGGACGCCAGTGCGACGTTGCCGTCGATCACTCCATCGGTGAAGGACAGCGAACCCAGTCCGACCCAGATTCCGCCGCCCTCTTCGTCGGCGGTGTTGGTCAACACTTCAGTGGTATCGACGGTCGCGGTGGCGTCGACGCCTTGAATGTGCAGACCCCCGCCGTCCTTGCCGGCGGTGTTGGAATCGATCAGCGAATTGACGATTAACAAATCGCCATCGATCTGGGCGATGCCGCCGCCGTTGCGATCGGCAACGTTGGTTGAGATTTCGACGGCGTCCAGTGACACGACCCCGTTGATGCTGAGCAATCCACCGCCCGAGCCGTCGTTGGTGGCGGCCAGGTTGTTGGCGATCGTGCCGCCGGTGACGTCAAGAACGCCCGAAAGATTGAACACGCCGCCGCCACCCTGATCAAAGCTTCCGTTGGCGGCGGCCGAGGCGACGTTGGCATCGATATCAACGCCCTCGAGTGTGGCGACACCGAATCCGTTCCAAATCCCGCCGCCTTCTTGCGTGGCGGCGTTCATCGAAACGAGTCCACCGGTCATGGTCAGGACCGCGTCGCTGCCGAAGTTGCGAATGCCCCCGCCGTTGCGATCGGCAACGTTGTTATCGACCGTGACTCCGGTCAGTGTGACATCGCCGTTTTGGTTTTCGATCCCGCCGCCGTCTCGATCGGCGACGTTGGCGGTGATCGACCCGCCATCGATTGTCACCGTTCCGCCGAGGGTCATCAGACCACCGCCGCTGCCATCATTGGTGTTGGCGAGGTTGGTGGAGACGAGCGTATCGGCAATCTGCAAATTTCCCAGACGGTTGAACACACCGCCACCACCCTGGTCAAAACTCGCATTTGCACCAGAGCTGGCGGTGTTCGCGGAAACGCCACTACCCGCGATGACGGTGGTGCCGAAGCCGTTCCAGATTCCGCCGCCCTCTTCGCCCGCCTCGTTCAATTCGACGAAGCTGTCGAGGACATTGAGTTCCGCATCGCTGCCAAAGTTGTACAAGCCGCCACCGTTGCGAATCGCCAGATTCGCGGTAACATTCGAATCGGCGAGCGTTAGTACGCCGTTGTTGAAGACTCCACCGCCATCGCTTGTCGTGGCCGTGTTGAGAGAGATCTCGCTATTGAGGATCGAAACGTCGGCACCATCATTGAACAGTCCGCCCCCACGTGCTGCCGAGTTTTCGCTGAGCAACAGGTTGTCGATCAAGTAATCACCGGGCCCTTCAATCAATAGCCCGCCACCGTCGCCCGTTGACGTGTTGCCGCTAAGTTGGCTATCCACGATCGTGCCGTCGGCAAAGCTGGCGACGCGAAGTCCACGGCCGGGCGCAGAGTCAATCAACAGGTTCTCGATGTCGAGCGAGTCGTCGCCATCGCCGCCCAGAAGGATCAGCGATGCCGCGTAGTTGAGATCCAGCTGGGTCACTTCGACAATGTCATCGCCGCTGCCCGCATCAACGCTGAGTGAATTCGTTGGAACGGGAAAAACAACGGACTCGCCAAGCGTCGAATCGATTGTGATCAAACCATTGTTGTTCACCGCGTCGTCTTGCAAGGTGATGGTTTCGTTTCCACCGACGAAAACGAATTCACGATTGGCCGCATCCAAGTTATCCAGTACCGGTTCCAAGCCACGGTACACCAGCACCTGGCCGTCGACGTCGATACCGCCATCGTTTGCGTTTTCAAAGACATGCCGAACCAGCGAAGCGGCATCCCCCTCGATCGCCAGGATGTCACCTTCGGATGTGTCTTGGCCGACGCCGTCAAACTGGAAGCAAAGCCCCAGCCCCTCGCTGCCCAAGTCCACGGTCAATTGATCCGATTGATTGGTGCCGGTGACTTCTAAAACGTCGAAGTCGGTGACCCGTTCATCCAGCAGCAAGGTGCCATCGCTGGTTCGTTCAATTTGAATTTGATCGCCGACTCGCGCGACGCGCAACGCTTGGCTGTCGGCGAATTCACTGGCAGCAAACTGTAGAACCATCCCGGGAGGCACGGCGTCGCAGGTGAGCGGATCATGGGCGGCCAACAGCCGTCGCGACTCGAGCGTTTCCACCATCGAACGCCGCCGTCGGTCGCTACTCAAGCGACGTGTCGAAGTTGATCGCCCCGTCGGGGTGTTTCGACGGCGGCCGGAGGAACGGCGACGGGAGGGAAACGGTTTCATAGTGGCTGTCAGGTGTGGATGGGGGATCGTGCGGAGCCGGCGAAGGTCCAAGGCCGGCATATCCACGGCTCGCGTCCGGCATGGGGGGAGTTTGCCGGTGGCATCACTCCGTAGGGGGAGATGACAGTAAAATTGCGGGACCTGGGGGAATCAAGCAGCTTCGGCCGACTGTAGCGACTTCGTGACCGAAGCCTGCGTTGCGGTTTGGTCATCGATCGCCACGGTTTTGCGAAAAGCTCCTGCCACCGCTAGACTCGGGGGTCGGTAGCGGCCACCACACGGCCTTCTTCGAGGCTCCCGCAACGCCGTTTCGCCACGGTTTTGGCCTGCCCCACTCACCCGCCCCCTGGTTCCAAAACGTGGGCTTGTACCCGCGGTCGCGCGAACGCACATGCAGCCCTTCACACTTGACTTGCGGCCCGGCCTGGAAATCGTCCCCGGCTACGAATTGCGGCAGCGGCTTGGCGGCGGCGGCGAGGGTGAGGTGTGGCAGGCGTTGGCCGCTGGCGGCACTCCGGTCGCCGTCAAAGTGGTGCGTTCGCTGTCCAGCGTCGGTGGCCGAAAGCAGCTCAGTTCGCTGAAAGCCCTGCGTGAAATCCGGCATACCAACCTCTGCCCACTGCATGGTTTCTGGATTCTCGATCGCGACGGGCACCTGCTTTCCGATGCGGTTTTTGATGACGAGGGCACGTTGAGTGAGGGGCTGGATAGTTCGATGGGGCACAACAGCGGCATGGGTGTCGCTCCCGTTGTTCCCCCACCGTCGCAAGGGCACTCAGCGTCGCACGGGCACTCAGTAACGCACGGGCACTCAGTAACGCACGGGCACTCTGCAACGCCGGGGCACCCAGCATCGCCGGGGCATTCCCCCGAACCCGATCCACGGGTGCAGGAGGACGATCTGGGTGGCACCATGAACCTGGCCGAATTTCGCGGCGCCGCGGCAGCCGGTTCAAACACGCCGACCGATTTGGGGCGGACGGTTCAGCTTCCCGATATCTCCACCGGACCGACGCCCGGATTTGACTTCCCGGGGCAAGGACCCGGCGCCGCGCTGCGTTCGTCACCGCGTCAGGATGAATTGGCTGAACAATTGATTCTGGTGATGGGGTTGGGTGAGGGCACGCTGCACGACCGGTTGGTCGAAGTGCGGCGTCAAGCCGGTTTGGATCCCGATAACAAAACGCACCAAAAGATTCCGCGTGGCTTGGAGCCCGATGAGTTGATCGGGCATCTTCGTGGTGCCGCTTCGGCCATTGATGAACTGAACAAAGTTCATGATTTGTTTCACTGCGATATCAAACCGCAAAACATCTTGGTCGTTCGCGGTGGCGTCCAGGTTTGCGACTTTGGCTTGGCCAGCAAGGTCACGGTCGATTTGACCAAAACGCAAAAGATGGTCCTGGGCTCGGTCGCCTATGCCGCACCCGAGGTGCTGAACAAAAAATTGTCGCGAAGCATGGACCAGTATTCGCTGGCGACCACTTACTTTGAACTCAGGACCGGCTTGCTGCCCTTTGAAAGCACGACCATTGCCAAGGTGATGACCGCCAAGTGCATCGGATCGTTGGACATGTCCCAGGTTCCCAGTGCCGAGCGGAAGGTTCTGCAGCAGGCATTGCATTTGGATCCGACCAAGCGTTTTGCGAGTTGCCAAGAATTTGTCGACGCCATGGCCGTTGCGACGGGGATCGAGCGTCGACCGATTCCCGCCTGGGTGCTGGGTGTCGCCGCGTCGCTATTGATCGCCCTGTCGGTCACGGCGGTGATGTATCTGCGTCCCGGTGGTGCCGATGAAATTGAATTTCGAGTCAACCAAATCAGCGAAAGTGTGAACGATGTCGAGAATCTACCGCGCGACGGGAACAGTCTTGGCAACGACCCTGAAGCGTACAAAGACGCGTACAACGACTGGCTGGGCTCTCTACAGGATCTCGAGGCCCCGCTTACCGGCGAACACGGCAAAGAACTACAGGCTTCCGCCGAAGGTTCGATCGATTTCATACGGCAACACTGGACCCAAACGTTGGAACAGTTGTGCGTCCGGTTGTCGCCTCGGAACGGCGAACCTGAACTCTCCAAGCGGGCCGAGTGGATTGATTTAATGCAATCGGATGCTTTTGTCCTGTTTGCGACTTTGCAGACCCGACCCGACAACGACATCGAACGACGGCTGCTATTGGTCGCCGGACAACTCGCAGTCTTCGAAAGTGACTTGGGGCCCGAGGCGCATTCGTCTTCCCGGGAGGACGGCAATTTCTGGAAAGACGGCGAGTTACTTGACAATCTTCGCCAGCTTCGCGATCGGTCTGCCGGTGGCGATTTGGCGGCGGTCTTGATTGGGCAAATCGATGCGCCCGGCGATCAGGATTTCTTTGCGCCTTCGGCCGACGCACCATCGCTGATCAGCCCGACGCGGTTGCAGGATTGGGAATTGGCGACCCGATCGGCCGATGAATCGACAGTCCCGCGGTGGCTGCGACAACGCTGGGGGCAACGCGAAGACCGCCTGTTTCCGCTGCTGGATCGTTTGGTCGCCGACGACTCCGGTGCAACGCGTGAAATCAAAGACCAGGTCCTGCGCGCTTGGCCAAAGATTCGCGAAAGGAGCATGCAGGCACAAACCAAAAGCTGGCTTGCGGCGCGCTACGACGAATTTGCCCGCGGTGTCCGGACGCTTGGTGAAGTGAAGGCAGCCGTTGAAAAGCGCGATCTTGCGATCGCTTCCGGTCCTGAGCAAGCCGCATCACCGTTGCTCAAACGACACTTGCTTTGGATCGGCGGGATGCAGGCCTCGGTCGAGCAGCCCAATCTAGCGGTGGACCAGATCACCGAATTCGGCAAGCTCCCCAGCGAGAATCGAGATTTGATCAAATCGGCCTGGCAGCCGTGGTTGGATGCGGTCGCCAAACAGGTCACCAATGGGTTCGCCAACGATGACGCGGTGCTGCTGGCTCGAAACCGAAAGCTGCGTTTGGGCGACGAAATCGCTGAAGCTGCTAAGGCAAACCTGGGGCGCGAATACGCGGCATACGCTTCGCCGGCAATGACGCGCATGATCACCGCAGAACGCTTCGTTCGTCTGGGAAGATTTGGCCGCCTGGATCCACCACCCAATCACGACATGGCGTCCATCGAATTCGGCGATACGTTCGCTACAGGCCCGCGACCGGCAAACCCATTGCGTGAGGTCGCTGAGGCTTGGATGCGGGCGGAGGGATCCATGTTGAAAGGTGAACGCGATCCGACCGCGGGTACGGCACTCAAGAAATTTGACTTAAGTCCGTTACGAGAGGTGATCCCTGAATTCCGGATGCCCGCGGCGATGTGGGAGCCCTACCGGCGTGTTCTGGTCCAATGGAACGAAATTGGACGGATCGATGCGTCGGAGTTTCTTCGCCCCGACTCCGCCGAAATCAAGTCGTCGCTCCAGGGCCTTGGGATTTCGCGTCGGCAACGTGTTGCGGCACTCTTGATTCATTCGCTCAAACGAAGCTCCGGCGTGGACGACGCCGACTTGGACCGAATTCGCTTTGCAGATAACGACCAAAATGACGGCGTGCTCGATCAACTGGAGCGGATTCTCGATTGGATACCCGCCGAGCAAGCCAGCCCCGATAACCAAGCCGTGGCGAGGAAATTACGCCGCGAAGTGAAGTGGCTACGTTTGATGGCGGCAGCCAATTGGGATTTGGATCGCAAGCAACTGCTGGAACCCATTACCAAGATCGATCGAGACGACATCCAAACCGTTTTGGATTCGGGAAGTAACCAACAGTGTTTATTCACGCTGCACTTGGCGATGCGGCAGCAGGCGTCGCCCCAATCGGTCGCCCAAATGGCCAACCGCTTGACGAAGGCAGCGCAAGGTCGATCGTTGTCAACGGCGCCATTCGACGATTGGGTCTGTCGGCCGGCAGCGCGCTGGTTGCAGGAACAACATCCCAAGGCGACTGACAAACCCATCGGTGAGTTTTGGCAACGCTTTATCGATCGCGCATCCAATTGGATCGAACAAGATTCAGAGCCCGATCGACAAGACCTGGAGTTGATCGTTTTCGGCGGGTTGCAGGCTTATCAATTCTCACGTCGCCAACGGAATGTGGCTGAGTGTATTCAGGCAGCACTGGCCCGGGTGGACGCGACCGGGCGGCTCCGCATGACATCCGACGATGTCCCAAGTGCCTTTCAAGAACTAACGAATATCAAAAGTCTTGTAAAAGGAAATTTCCTTTCGGACGACGCGTCCAGGCTGCGAGTCGCGTGGGCGGACCAAATGCGTAGAGATGGCCACGCGGAAAAATCGAAAGAGAAAATCTTGTCGGCCAAAGCCACGCTCGATCGCGTCCTTGACGACCTCGAAAGTAAACCGCCGTCTTCCATCGGCTACCAGGCGTTGTGTCATTTGGCGGACGTTCATGTCGCCGAAGCCTTCCTGGAACAGGATCCGGAGAAGAAAGCAGTGTTGCTTGTCGACGGCGTCGACATTGCCGAAAAATCGATCACGCAATTTGAAAAGCTGACGCCGCAAGAACAGCGTCTTGTGTCCGAAAGCAGCGCTTTTTTGAATCTTGGGAACTGCAACGAAGACCTGGGTTTTTACTGCACACATTTTTCCGCTGAAGATCGAAAGGATTATTTCGAAGAATCGGAAAGCGCATTTTTGCGTGCCCTGGAGAAGGCCCCCAAGGCGAGCAAAACGCTTCCGCAGCTTTCGCTGGCGCGTAGCCGAGCCAGGATGCTTGACTTGTATGGCAAGGACACTCAGGAGGCGATTGATGCGGCGAAGTTCATGGGTAAGCCGCCCGGCGAGCGGGTGGCAAGATCGCTAAGAGCCGAATGGCTTTTCTGGCGTGCACGTTTGTTTAGCTTGGGCACTGACTATTCGAAAGCCAACCAGGACTATAACGCCATCCTGGCGATGGTCCCCGACTTGGGGATCATACCGAGTTGGCCGTACGGCGCGGCGGTGCTCGAGAAGGCGAGGCTGGCGAAAAAACTTCCCATCGATGAATCAGAGACGCTTCAGGCGCTGATGAAGCAATATGAAGCGCGACTGGTTGATGCGGACCAGGTGAGTTTGAGGCTTCAGTGGGTTCGCCTGCTGGCGGACAAGGCCGAACGGCAAAGCGAATATGAAGACCTGCGGGCAGAGCTCACGGAAGTTTTGGGCATGGTTCGGGACTTGGACTCTGTTGTGCGTTCCAAGCAGATCGAAATCGAGACACTGACTCTCGAAATTGTTTTTAAGTCGTGCTATGTGATGGCCAAGTTGGCTAACAACAATGCCGCCTTGTTGGAAAACAATGCTCTGGACATTGCCGAAATTTGTCTCGAAATACTTGTCGCTGCTCAGGCTCGGGCCGGCGTCGAAACGCCGAGAGCGGATCTTTGGGCGCGGGAAACACTGGTTCAATTCAAAACCCACTTGGCTTTTTTTAAACGCAAGGATGTTCGACAGTCGTTTTTGAATGGGGCGGTCCCGTTGATGCGCTGGTTGGAAAAATCGAAGCAGTTGCCGGATGAACGTTTAAAGAATTCCCGAAACCTCCTCGGGGCATGCGTTTGGACACTGACACATTCAACCATCAGATGGGTTCTTCCATCGCAAGAGAACCCAAAGCTTGGGTTCGTGATTCCTGACCAGGCGCTGCAGGACTTGTTGGATGCAGAGGAACTCTTGCTAAAGATCTTCAAAAGTGACCAGGATCGGGCCGATTACAAACTCGCCCAGCTGCGGGAGTTCGTTGACAATGTTCGAAAGGTGCAGCTTGGGGCGCCATAGGGATCAGTCGAGAAAAGAGTATCCGCGGCCTTTTGTGCGAAGCACCGAGGGCCGGTCCCCGGCAAGAGATACCTGACATTTTTGCCCGGACTCTTTGCTAGGTCGCCGGAAATTGCCAGCGACCCGGTGTCAAGATAGGACGCCTGCCATCGCACAAAAAGCGAAATTCCTTTCCTTCGGACTCGATTGACGCAAAATGAAATTCCGATACCCCCACGGGCGGGCCACCTCGCCCAAGCCACCGCATGGACCAGTCTGAAAACGGACTTGCCCCAGCGGGGACCGGTGCGATCATCAACCCGCTGCCGCATGGAAGCGTCGCAGCATGGACCGGCCACGGCATGAAAAGGGATCCAATGGATTGGACACAGGAAGGTATTCCGGATGAGTCGTTTTCTCAAGCGTTTTCTATTGACCGTCGCGATTGCGGGCGGGGCCGGTGCGATTGCGGGCGGGGCCGGTGCCGTCCAGGCCGAGTCTCCAGGCGAATCGACGGAGCGACGATCGGCTGACCCAGCGTGGCACTCGGCTTCCGAGCGGGAGCTGCAGGACACTTCGGCAGGCAAAAAGACGATCGAAACCTTCTTTCGCGTCGCGGATTTTTTAACCAGCCGCGACTCCTTTGACCCAGCCACCATTCGCCTGGTGCAGCTGGGCGACGATGGAAGTACCAGTTTGGGCGACTTCGGTGACCTTGGCGGACTCGGCGGTGACGGTTCTCCGATCACCGGTGGAAACCAGCCGGGTGACGATATTTCGCCATTGCTGGCATCCAATACCCTTGGCAGCGGACTCGAGTCGCTTGATTTTTCCAGTCTTGAAGCCGCGTTGCCGTCACTAGAAATCACCACGCTCAACACGCCCCAGGCCGTCGAGGCGATCGAGCAGGTAACCCAGCGGAACGAGACCGCCGCATCACTGACGGCACCTGTGGAAATCGTACCCTCCAGCACATTCAATCTGGTTTCCGTCCCCGACGCCGCCGAAACGTTGACCGAGGTTGCCGCCACACCCGCCGTGCGCGCCCGACGCCGTAGTCCGATCGGTTTTGATACTCGGATTCGCGGTTTTTATGAGGGTCAGATTTATACCAATCTGGATTCCGCCTTTCAGACGCCCGTTCGCGGTGACCTTGATGCCACGCTGACGCGTTTGGACCCGTCGCTGATCGCCGCCACCCAGGTGATTAGCGGTCCTTACGGCGTGCGTTATGGGAACGGATTTTCGTTCTTGAACGTGACCACCATTCCAACGCCGCGGTACGAGGGTGGATCGGAGCGGCATCTGCGTTTGGGATCGTTCATCCGCACCAACGGTGGCCAGACCTTTAACTCGGCCACGCTTTTGGGCGGAAGTCGCCGCTGGGGCTATTTCGCCAACGTCGGCTATCGAAAGGGTAGCGACTACGAGGCCGGGAACGGTCTGGATATCCCGTCCAGCTACGATTCGTTCAGCATCTTTTCGGGTTTGGGTTTTGACTTGTCTCCCGATGCTCGAGTGGAAACCAAGGTCAGTTTGTTGCAGCAGGGCGATACCGAATACGCCGGGCAATTTTCCGACATCGATGATCTGGACAGCTATGGCATCACGCATAGCATCATCCGCGATGTCGCCCGCAAGGGGATCGGTTACCGCTTCGACTTTTGGTTTAACACCACCGACTTTGACGGCAACACGGACACTTCATCCAAGCGTCGATCGGACTTTCCCATTTTGCAGCGCATCGACGATGCGATCGTTAGCGCTGGTGGAACGCCGATCCCCGGGCAGGCGATATTCGAAGGCGACGTCAACGGGCGTTTGACGACCGCGGGTGTTCGCGCGTCGGTGACCAAGGAATTCGATGATCTGAACACGATCAGTGCGGGCATGGACTATCGCTATGTCCAGCAGACGATTGAGGAGAATTTTGACATCAACGCCACCGGGGTCAGCGATGTCGAAATCCAAACCGGACTGCCGGGCGCTGAGACGTTCGATCCCGGTTTTTTCTTGGAAGCGACGAGCGCGCTAAGCGAGGACATCAATGTCGCCGCCGGCGGTCGCATGTCGTTTGTGCGAACACAGGCCGATGCATCGGAGCTACGCGAGCGATCGAACTTTACCGACCTGAACGGCGATTTGGACGAGGACTTTGATGTCAGCGATATCCTGGGTTCGTTCTTCTTCACCTCGGACATCACGCTGACACAGGCTTGGAGCAGCCGCCTGGGGATGGGTTACGCCGAACGACTGCCCAACCTGACCGACCGCTACAGCGATGGACTGTTTTTGGCGATCATTCAATCCGGGTTCAGCCGCGTGATTGGCAATCCGACCATTCGCAAAGAGCGCAATTGGCAATTGGACGCGCGGCTGGATGGTGAATTTGGCGATTCACGGGTGCGTTTGACCGCGTTCCATTCCTGGATTTTGGATTATGTCACCTATCGGGCCAACGAAACCGATCCGTTGGGCTCGCGATTGCTACAAGCGATCAACACGGATTTGGCGACACTGTACGGCTATGAAGCCTATGGTGAATACGATTGGACGCCGGGCATCCAAGCCTTTGCCAGCCTGGCGTATCTGCGTGGTACCGATCAGGTGATTGATCAAAACTTGGCCGGCATTTCGCCGCTGGAGTCCCGCTTGGGTGTTCGCTTTACCGACCCATCGCCGGAGAACAGCCGCGGGGTGGAACTTGGCCTGCGGTTGGTCAACGGCCAGGACCGTTTGGCGGCGTTTCGACCGGCGCTTGGCGGCAGCGGCCTGATCCCCTTGGAAACCGATACTCCCGGCTTTGGTGTGGCCTACATCCGGGGCTACCTACGACCCAACGATACGCTCAGCTTCACCGGTGGTATCGAAAACCTATTCGATAACGACTATTTCGAACACCTGAACCTGCGCTTGCCCGAAACCGATACGCTACCCGCGGCCGTCGTGCTGTCGCCCGGCTTCACGCCGTATTTTGGCATGGAATTGAATTACTAGGAATTCCCTCCGGACTGTCGTCCCGGGGCGAAAAAAAATTGAAATTGGGATAACCTTCCGGCGGACATTCAACCCCCGATTTCATTGAATTGAATTTTCCATGGCTCACACGATTGTCATTTTTGGTGCCTCGGGCGACCTGACCAGTCGCAAATTGGTCCCGGCGCTGTACCACCTGCACCAAAAAAATCGCTTGCCCGCGGGCTCGCACATCGTCGGCGTTTCGCGTTCGCCATTTGAACACGATCAGTGGCGTCAATCGCTTCGCGAAACCACGCAAAAGTTTGCCGGCGATGCCTTCGAAGATTCGACCTGGGAAAGCTTCGCAGCCAACATCTATTACCAGCCCGGCGATATCAAAAGCAGCGAAGACTTCCACAAGCTCGGAGCCTTTCTGGGGGAAATCGAAGAGGATTCGTCCGAGGGACGCGTCTATTACCTTTCGACAATGCCGCAGCTTTACGAAGCGGCTGTCAAGCAACTTGGCCAGGCCGGTTTGGCGGATGATGCCGATGGCTATCGCCGCGTGATTATCGAAAAGCCATTCGGCACCGATCGCGACAGTGCCGAATCACTCAATCGATCCATCCAGCACGTCTTTCGCGAAGACCAGATCTACCGCATCGATCATTACCTGGGCAAGGAGACGGTCCAGAATCTGTTTGCACTGCGTTTTGCCAATTCGATTTTCGAACCGATTTGGAATCGCAACTATGTCGATCATGTGCAAATCACGGTGGCCGAGGAAGTCGTGATCGGTCGCCGCGCGGGGTATTACGATACCTCCGGCATCCTGCGTGACATGTTTCAAAATCACTTGTTGCAATTGATGATGATCACCGCAATGGAGCCGCCGGCGTGCTACGACGCGATGCTGGTTCGGGATGAAAAGGTCAAGGTCTTGCACAGCATCCGCAAGATGACCGGCGGCGACTTTGCCCAGTCGACGCTTCGCGGGCAATACGCCGGTTATTTGCAAGAGGAAGGTGTGCCGCCGGGCAGTCAAACGGCAACCTTCGCGGTGCTGCGTTTGTTGTGCGACAACTGGCGATGGAAGGACGTGCCGTTCTACCTGCGCAGCGGCAAGGGAATGTCCTGTCGCACGACGCAGATCGTGATCCAATTCAAGAATGTGCCGCATATGTTGCTGGGTGAAAAGTCACGCAGCCCGCTGGGCAATCGCTTGGTGATCCAGGTGCAACCGGCCGAGGGGATTCAATTGCACTTCCAGACCAAGGTGCCCGATAGCGAAATGAAAACGCGAACGAGCACGATGGATTTTTCGTTCGCGTCGGCGTCCGGGAATTTCGGCCGATCGATGCCCGACGCTTATCAGCGGTTGTTATTGGATTCGATCCAGGGTGATGCCAGTTTGTTCGCCCGCAGCGATGAAGTCGAATTGGCTTGGGGCATCATCGATCCCATCATTAAAGCTTGGGACAGTCCCGCAGCCCCACCGTTGTTTACCTATCCAACCGGTTTGTGGGGACCACCGGAGTGCGGCCAATGGATGTTGGATCAGGGCCGTGAATGGTTTGATGTGTGTCCGGCGCTGGATTGAAACAGGTTGAGCGGACAGGCGCGGTTTCCCGGTGAGCCGCGGGCCGTGGCGAAAGCCGGGTTCGCAGGTGTGAGGTGGCCTGGGTTTCGGGGGCCACGCGAGGCCTTGCCCCCTCACCCCAACCCTCTCCCCCGCGTTTCGCTTGCTTCGTTCCTCAGCAAACAAAACGCGGGGGAGAGGGGGCAGGAGGCTGCCTGTGTTTTTGTTTTAGCCCCCTCTCCCCCGTCGA
>JBCCRW010000122.1:0-14095 GCA_039201055.1 Planctomycetota bacterium
AGCGTCAGGATGCGGTCGAAACCGGGGTGATTGATCCGTTCTGGGCCGCCACCTGGCGGGCGGCCGCCGGCTTGGACAAATACCTGGCAGCGGTCCCCTTGATGGGCAAACGTGTCCTGGAACTTGGCTGTGGAACCGGGCACGCGGGCATCGCCGCGTCGATCCGAGGTGCCGAAGTGATTCTCACCGACGGCGTCGATGACCCGTTGTGGTTGGTTCGTAAAAGCATCCAGTCGTTACCCTCGGCGCCACGCGTGCGACGGCTGCGTTTCGGTATCGATCAACTCGACACGCCGCCGTTTCCCGTCATCCTGGGCAGCGATGTGACGTATTTGCGTGAATTGTGGCCACAACTGGAAACCTGCTTGAAGCAGCATCTTGCCCCCGAGGGCGTGGTCTACCTGAGCGACCCGTTTCGGATCATTGCCAATGAATTTCGGGAATGGATCCGGGATCGTCAGGATTGGCACTACGAAGAATCGTCGGTGGCAATGTCGGACGACCCGGACCACCCGATTCGGATCATGCAGCTGCGGCAGCGGGCATGAATCAGCGGTCATGAATCAGCAACCTCCGGTGGAATGGCTAGCTTCCCGGGTGCCACAAGTACCGGGTCAACTTGCCGAACGAATGTGTGTTTCCGCGGCTTCGCTACAGCGGATGGGCGGTGGCGTTTCCGGGTCACCGCTTTGGCGGGGTCGGACGCGTCACGCCAGCGAAGATGATCGTGTCTTCAAAGCGCACTTGCTGGAACGATTCACTGGGCCGCGAATCGAAGCGATTCATCGTTTGTCGAACCTCGGCGCGGGGATGGTCGAATTGCAGGTCATCGATCCGGCTTCGCGTTTGCCGACCGCTTGGATCGACGGCGCTTGGGTATGGCAATGCCAACGGTGGGTCGACGGATGCCCGCTGGACGCATCCGCGTCGATTGATCCGATCGTTGCCGGGGTTCGGATGATCGGCCGGTTTCAAGCCAGCGTTGCGGCGGTTCCCTGCGATTTTGGTACCGGCAACATGCCGCTGGCCGCACTGTCACGAGTTCCCACGGCGATGGATGATCGAATCGATCGGTTGGTCAAAGTGTTGGCCGATCCGGCCGCGATCACGCGAGCCGCCATGCAGCTTCGTGCTGTGGCAGGATTGCCGCCGGACCTTGCCGATCCGCTGGGCCGGGTCGTTCGCGACGCCCGTCGGCATTGGCAACGCTTGTTATGCGAATTGCGGGAAGTCAAAAACGCCATGCCATCGCGACGACAATGGTGTCTGCGGGACGTGCACCGCGAAAACATGCTGTTCGAAACTCCGGGATTCGAAACTCTCGGATTAGAAACTCTGGACGATGCTCAGGCAACCATCCGTGATCCCAAGGCCACGATTATTGACCCCGATGGCTGTCGCTGGGACGACCCGGCAATCGACATCGCTCGCTGGGTCGGCAGTTTCGCGATTACCGATTTGGGCATCGACGCGTGGTGGCCGGCCGTGTTGGCGGGGTGGCGGGATGCTTGGCCATCCAACGTCCAGGCAACTGGCAGCCGGCGGCGGATCAGCTGTCTGATGGAAACAACGGCCTGGATGAGTCTGCTTTTTTGGCTCGACCAAGTTCCCGTACCAGCCGGCGTGTCATCGGGCCTGCCAGCCGGCGCGTCATCAAGCACGCCGACGACCGCAGCGGCAAATTACCAATCCAAAATCGATTTTTGGGCGCGCCGGGTGCTCGGATTCGTCCGCTTGGCGAAACATTGACGCTCAATTCGGCCAATTCCTACAATACTAATCTTCCGCGGACGCCAGGCACTCCGCCGTCGGGCACTCCTTTATTCGATCGAGCCATGAATTTTCTTCTCCGTGTTCCAGCTCATTCCCGCCGTTTGCTCGGGTTTCCGCTGTTGCTGGTCGCACTGCTTCTTTGTGCCGGCGCGGCACAAGGCGACGAACAAGACGGCTCGGCCCGCGATCTGTTTCCCAAGCTGGGCAAAGGTTTTGGTGGCCAGTCAGGATTTGGTGGTGGCTTTGGCGGATTCGACATGGCCGACCCGGTCACCTGGTCGGCGTCGGCGATTGAAACGCCCCTCGGGCCCAAGCTGCAGATTACCGCCGAGCCCCAGGATTCGTGGTACGTCTACAGCGTGACCCAAAAATCCGGTGGGCCGCTGCCGACCAAATTCGAAATCGTCAAACCCAAAGGTTTGAAGCCGACCAGTGGCTTCGTTCCGGACAAAAAGCCAAAGTCTGCACCCGAGCCGGTGTTCGGAAATTTGACGGTTGAAAAACACAAGGTCACGACGGTCTGGACGGCGTCGCTGCCCAAAGATGTCGACCGAAGCCAAGCACTGCGGGTGCGTGTTCAAGGCCAAGCGTGTCAGGACGGTGGCGGCTGCATCCCGATCAACGAAACGTTGACGGCGAAATGGATCAAGCCAAAGAATCCGATGTCCAAGCCGAATGTTGCACCGGAGATGGCGGGCAAGCCGTTTCGAGACACCGAATATGTGGTCGATTGGACAGCCAAGCTTCGTCCGGCAAGCGTCACGCCCGGCGACGCCGCGGTTTTGGAAATCACCGCCAAGCCGGACAAGGACTACCACGTTTATCAGGCCGCGACGGACGATTCGGAAACATCCACCAATTTTTT
The DNA here is from genome assembly GCA_039201055.1 of Planctomycetota bacterium. GTDB lineage: Bacteria > Planctomycetota > Planctomycetia > Pirellulales > Pirellulaceae > Rubripirellula. The sequence continues at coordinate 2,639 of JBCCRW010000122.1, forward strand.
GGCGAGCGAAAAATCGGGTTTGCAAGTTGGCACGCCACGCACCGCCGCAAAGACGATTGAAAAACGGATCAGTGATGCGTTTCCGCCGTTTGTGTATCACCCCGGCGAAGTGACTTGGCAAATTCCGATCGTGGTACCCAAGGACATTGATCCGGGTGACAAGCGACTGGTGTTTCAAATTGCCTATTTGGCTTGCCAGGACACCAGCTGTTTGCCACCGCGCGGATTGCGCTTGGAAACGACGCTGAACGTCGCCAAAGCAACGGCGGCCAAAGCATCAGCGGCCAAAGCAACGGCGGCCAACCCCGGCAACCCGCAGTTCGAATGGACGGCGATCAAGTCGGTGGCCGTCTTGGACGGACTTGCCGGTGGCGACTGGGTCGACGACATGAACGGCGAAGCGGTGATCCGCGCCGCGTTGAAGACGTCGCGGGAGACCGACGGCGATGCGGACAAAAACGATTCCGGCGACGAAGAAACGATTGTCGCCTCGGGAGGCGATTCGGGTTCGGGAGGCGATTCGGGTTCGGGAGGCGATTCGGGTTCGGCAGCCGGTGATCCGGATTTGGGAAGTGGCGATGCAAGCACCGATCCGACCGGCAGCGATTCGCTCGTGCTGACCGAATCATCGACGACCAACAAAATGAGTTTGTTGGCGATGATCACGTTTGGCTTTTTGGGTGGCATGATTTTGAACGTGATGCCCTGTGTGCTGCCGGTGATCGGGCTGAAGGTGATGAGCTTTATTAGCCAGGCGGGAGAGGACCGCGGCCGGATCCTGGCGCTGAATTTGGCGTATGTCGCGGGCATCTTCGGTGTATTCATCCTGCTGGCCACCGCCGGTGCATTTTTTGGTTTGGCCTGGGGCGAACAATTCCAAAACTTCGGTTTGCGAATGACGGCCACGATCGGTCTGTTCGCGTTTGCGTTGTCGTATTTGGGTGTCTGGGAAATTCCGGCACCCGGCATGGTGTCGTCCAAGGCGGGCCAAAAACTGCAAAGCCAAGAAGGGCTGATGGGTGCGATGGGCAAGGGAGTGTTCGCGACCATCCTGGCGACTCCCTGTAGCGCTCCGCTGCTGGGCGGCGTCTTTAGCGGCCTTGCCGGCGCCGGACCGATGGCGTTCTACATCGTCTTCTTATCGATCGCGGCGGGGATGTCGTTTCCCTATGTCGTGATTGGTTTTGTCCCCGCCGCCGCGGCGTGGTTGCCCAAGCCCGGGACCTGGATGGAAAAGTTCAAGGAATTCATGGCCTTCATCATGCTGTTTTCGACGGCCTTTTTCTTTTACCAATTCAGCGACGAAAACAAGCTCAAGGTGTTTATCACACTGATCGGCGTTTGGCTGGGCTGCTGGATCATGGGCCAGGTGCCCGCGTGGGACTCGCTTCGCAAACGCGTCGTCGCGGGCGTCGGCGGTGTGGTCACCGCAACGCTGGTGGGCTTGGCATCGTTTACGTACATCGGCGGGCCGCAAGACTTGGATTGGCAGGACTACAGCGACGTGGTGTTGGCCGAGCATCAGAAGCAGGGCAAAACCGTCTTGGTCGACTTTTCGGCAAAGTGGTGTGCGACATGCATCTACAACGTCGAACGGGTCATCGACACGCCCGAGGTCGCCAAGGTGGTCGAGGAATTGGATGTCGTGCCGATCTATGCAGATTGGACAAACTACGATCCCGAGATCACCGAGAAGCTTGCCGAACTTCGCAGTCGCTCGATTCCCGTGCTGGCGATTTACCCGGCCGGACAGCCGGATCGACCCATCGTGCTTCGCGATGTGGTGACGAAGAAGCAGGTGATCGCGGCGCTGCGGCAGGCCGGACCCAGTTTGGAAAGGGCGACGGTCAGCCGCAATGAACGCTCAGTAGCCCGCCTCTCCGAGGCGGAATGGTCAGTAAGTAGCCCGCCTCTCCGAGGCGGAATGGTCAGTAAGTAGCCCGCCTCTTCCCGGCGGAACGCTCAGTAAGCCGCCCGCCTCTCCGAGGCGATTCGCACATCCAATCACTCAGCCAAACGGTGGGCTACAAACGACTCGCGGCATGATCGCCATCGACAACCCGGCATCGGATACCGAATTCAAGCTTCGCGACGATTTCATCGTCGACACCGTCGATCGGTTGGGCCGGCGGATTCGCGACCGATTTCCAACATCGGGTTTGGCGACTCTGTGCGACGATTTGCTACGCGTGGCCCGCCGCGCGTCCGAGCGATCCCGCTGGATCTCGCGGCCCATCATTCCCATCCGCTGGACCAGCTACGGCCTGGCGGCGGCGCTGATCGCGTTGATGATTGCCAGTATCGTGTACGCGATTCGCACGATCGATGCCGATCAGGTGCAACTGCTGGATCTGGTTTCGGCTTTGGAGGCGGGCATCAACGAGGTGATCTTTTTGGCAATCGCGATCGTTTTTTTGATCACTTGGGAAACCCGCATCAAACGACGGCGGGCCCTGTCGGCGATCCATGAATTGCGTTCGATCGCACACATTATTGATATGCACCAATTGACCAAGGATCCCGAACGCTTGCTGCGTGGTTGGAGCAACGCCGAACATTCGCCGCGAAGCAACTTGACGCCGCTGCAATTGAATCGGTATCTGGATTACTGCACCGAGATGCTGTCGCTGACGGGCAAAATCGCGGCTTTGTACGTCCAAGATTTCGATGACGCCGACGCGGTCAATGCCGTCAGCGAAGTCGAGGAGTTGACGACGGGGTTGAGCCGCAAGATTTGGCAAAAAATTGTGATGCTGGGTCAGCTGGAAGAACAATCGCGTCTGATCGATTATTCTGTGGACAAGTCGTCGCCAGCTTCCGAGTGATCTTTCCGCACCCAGGTTTCGATGGCGTTTGCTCGCCCCACGCCAACCCGCCGCATCCTGATCGGCTTGACGGTGTTTTCGCTGATCTGCGGCGGGGCCGTGGCCGGCTACATGAACGAAGGCTGGAGCGTCGAAGATTCGATCTACATGGTCGTCATCACCATTTTTGGTGTGGGCTATGGCGAGGTGAAACCCATCGATTCGACCTCGCTGCGAATCCTAACGATCGCGGTGATTGTGTTTGGATACGGCACGGCGGTGTACGTCGTGGGTGGCTTTATTCAAATGTTGGTCGATGGTGAATTTCAATCCTTGTTTCGAGACCGAAAGATGAGCCAGGGCATTGCGAATTTGAATCAGCACACGATCGTGTGCGGTTTTGGCCGGATGGGTTCCATCGTGGCCGAGGAATTGTTGGAACAGGGGCATCCGTTCGTCATCATTGATGCCGACGAAGCCCGCGTTAGCGAGGCCCAGGACGAGGGCATGTTGGCGATGGTCGGGAACGCGACCGAGGAGGATGTGCTGCTGGAGGCCGGGCTGGAGCGGGCCGCCAGTTTGGCGACGCTCTTGCCCGACGACGCGCTGAACGCGTTTATCTGTTTGACCGGCCGCGACCTGGCACCGGGAATCGATATTGTTGCCCGTGGTGAATCGCGAACAGCCGAAAAAAAGCTGCTTCGCTGCGGCGCAAATCATGTCGTGATGGCTGCCGCGATTAGTGCCAAGCGAGCCAGCCAGCTTATCACGCGACCCAGTGCGGCCAGTCTGTTGCAAGATTCCGGGTCGCCGGATGGCATCAATGACGAATTGAATCTGTTCGGGCTGCAGATGGAAGAATTGCACATCGATTCCCAGTCGCCATTGGCCGGAAAGTCGCTTGAAGAGATCGATGTTCGCGGAAATCGCGGTTTTTTGATCGTCGCCGTGCGTGCACCCGGCGGGGCGGTCAACATCAATCCGTCCTGTGAAACGCGGCTTTCGGCCGGCGATGTCGTGATTGTTGTGGGGTATCAGGATGACATCACCGACCTTTGCCAAGCCGGAACGCTGCGAAGATCGGGCGAATCGGAGGAAACCGTCACCGGCGTGGGCGTGTAGCGATGAGCGGGATAAAGGTGCCTCAGCCACCCGCGATGCTGTGGCGAGGGCATTTATCCCCTGGTCGCATCGCGGTCCCGGGCGATATTCTGTCGCGATGATCTCCGGAAAAGCGGTTCTGTATTTGGTGGCGGTTGCCATCGCGATGCTGCTGATGATTTCGGCGTCCTCGCGTCGACGGGCGAGTCTGATCGAAAGTCTTCGTCAATATTTGCGGCGGGCGCCGACCAAGCCCATCGAAGACTTGTCGCCTAATCCGACCAACGATCCGAAACCGGGAAACGATTCAAACTAGACCGTCCTTGTCGTAGCGACGCCCCATGACTCACCGCGTCTATATCAAAACCGTCGGCTGCCAGATGAACGTGCTGGACAGCGAGATGGTGATTGCCGATTTGAAACGCAACGGATACTCGGTCGTTGATTCGCCCGAACAAGCCGATTGCGTGCTGTACAACACCTGCAGCATTCGCGAAAACGCCGAGGAAAAGGTCTACAGCGCCCTGGGCAAAATCCGTGAATTAAAGGCCAAGTCACCCGGCCAAATGATTGGCGTGATGGGATGCATGGCACAAAAGGACCAGGAGATCATCTTCAAACGCGCGCCGTACGTCGACATGGTCGTGGGACCCGGACAACTGCATCAGATTCCGGATCTTCTGAACAAGGTCCGCGACGGCGAAGGTCGCCAGATGGCCGTTTCGCTGGGACGCAAAGACGGTTCGCAATTGGCCATCGCCCGCAGTCACGAAACCTTTGACCCGTTGCGTGACCCGACGATGCGGCCGACGCCGTTTCAAGCCTATCTGCGTATTCAAATCGGCTGCAACAAGTTTTGTACCTACTGCGTGGTGCCGGGAACCCGCGGACCCGAACAAGGCCGGTCACCCGAGGCGATTCTTTCGGAAGCCAAAGTGCTGGCCGAACAGGGTGCCCGCGAAATCACATTGCTTGGCCAAACCGTCAACAGCTACCGCTTTCGCGACGCCGCGGGCAAGGTCACCGACATGGCGTCGCTCTTGGAACAATTGCACGAAGTCGACGGCATCGATCGTATCAAGTTTGTCACCAATTATCCCAAGGACATGACCGAGCGATTGTTGGAAACGATTCGTGATCTGCCCAAGGTTTCCAATTATCTGCACGTGCCCGCGCAATCGGGTTCCGACGTCGTGCTCAAACGCATGAAGCGTGGCTACACCGTCGCCGATTATCTGGCGATGATCGAGCGGATTCTTCCCGATGCCGCCGTCAGCAGCGATTTCATCGTCGGCTTCTGTGGTGAAACCGAAGACGATTTTCAACAATCGATGGACTTGGTCCGCCGCTGCCGCTTCAAAAACAGCTTTATTTTTCAGTACAGCGAGCGGCCCGGCACCAAGGCCTCCGAGCGTTTGCAGGACGACATCCCGCGCGAAGTGAAGGCGCGACGTAACCACGAGTTGTTGGCATTGCAAAACGAAATCGCCGAACAGGACAATCAGCGTTTCATCGGACAAAGCGTGGAAGTCTTGGTCGAAGGCCCAAGCAAGAAGGCCGCCGCGGATTCCGATGCGATCCTGTTGCAAATGACCGGTCGCACGCACTGCGACCGCATCGTCGTTTTTGATGGCAATCGACGCCAGACCGGGCAACTGTTGCCCATTCATATCGACCGGGTTAGCAGTCACACCTTGATCGGACGCGTCGAAACGGTCGACGTCGTTTCCATTGGTGGCTTGAAAACCAGCGCCGTGGTGGCCGGGCCATGAATTCGACATCGAACTTGAACCAAGCATCGAAATTGACACAATCTGAAACTGCATCGACGCTTGCACCGGAGATTCGTTGCCGCACGCTGGACACCGGCATGGTGGTGCTGGTCCAGCCGATGCCGTGGTTGCGGACCGCCGCGTTCACGTTGGCCGTGCCCGCCGGCGTCGCCCATGAACCGGCCCGTCACGCGGGATTGGCGTCGTTGGTGTGCGAAATGGTCCAGCGGGGCGCGGGATCCTACAGCAGCCGCGACTTGGTCGCCGTGCAGGATCGTTTGGGGATCGAACGCGGTGGGGGCGTGACAACGTCGATGACGTCGTTTGGTGCCGCGATGCCCGCCGAATCGTTCGCCGAAGGCTTGCGGCTTTACGCCGACATTGTTCGCCGACCGCATTTGCCCATCGACCAATTGGAAGACGCGCGGCAAGTGGGCATGCAGGAGCTTCGCGCGATCGAGGACGAACCGACGCATCGGGTGATGCGGCGTCTGAGACAACTGCAATACGGCGACGTCTTGGGACGGTCCGTTTCGGGCACCGTGGATGGATTGCAAGCGATCACGAGTGACGACGTGCGACAATATTACGAAACGACCTATCACTCCGCCGGCGCGATTCTGGGCATTGCCGGGAACGTCGACGTGGATGAAGTGATGGCGTTGGCGGAAACCTTGTTCGGCGATTGGCGAAGTGGCTCGCCGACCGAACTTCCCCAAGCCGGCGGCGCCCCGGGCTACGAACACATCGAATTGCCCAGCAGCCAAACCCACATCGGATTTTCGTTCCCGACGATCCCGTACGGTTCGCCGGACTATTTCGCGATGCGAGCGGGCATTGGGATCCTGAGCGATGGCATGAGCAGCCGTTTGTTCGACCGCGTCCGCGAGCAACGCGGACTTTGCTATACCGTTTCCGCATCGGTGCACAATTTGCCCCAAACCGCGGCCGTGTTTGGCTATGCCGGAACCACGCCGGCCCGGGCCCAGGAAACCTGGGACGTCACGCACGCCGAAATCATCAAGTTGACCGAAGACTTGCAAGCATCCGAGCTTGCGCGTTGGCAGGTGCGAATCGAAAGCAGTTTGGTCATGGAACAGGAATCGGCGTCGTCCCGGGCGTCTTCTTTGGTCGCCGATCAACAGCAAATCGGACGCCCCCAACCCACGGCCGAACTGCAGGGTCTGATCGAAAATTTGACGCTGGATCAGGTCCGGGACTACTGGAACCGGCATCCCGCGGGCGACTTCCGAGTCGTCACATTGGGTGAAGGCGAATTGGTGGTGGGGCAATCGTAGTGTCTGGCGACCGGGATGCTTTCTCGGGTGCAAGCGATCGTGTCGTCGCGAGGTTGACCAGCGCAGGGAGATCGGCCGTCGCTGTCATCGGCGTTCGCGGGCCGGGTGCCGCAAACGCGGTGGCGTTGTGTTTCCGAGCGGCCACTTCATCACCCCTGCGGGCAAATCAAATTCGCTATGGAGTCTGGTCGCGATCCGATGCACCGGAGGCATCGGCATTTGATGATCCCGGTGAATCGCTGGTCGTGGTTCCTTTGGGCGACGATCAATTTGAAATTCACTGTCATGGCGGATCCGCGGCGACAAAGCGTATCATGACGGATCTGTGCAGCTTGGGATTTCGCAAAGTCGACGGCTTTGAATTTGCCGAACCCGAAGATGAATTTGTCCGCGTCGCGCACCAAGTCCTGGCCGCCTGTACGACGCGGACAACGGCCGCTTACGCACTAGACCAGCTTCGCGGTGCGCTGCGAGATTGGTTTCGCAACCCGGCGCGGCGTCAGCAAACGAGCGCCGATGATTTGATTCGACACAGCCGAGTGTCATTGCGACTGACCCAGCCCATTTGTGTCGCGCTGATCGGCCCACCCAATGTTGGCAAGAGCACGTTGACCAATGCGTTGGTCGGTTTTGACCGCAGCATCACGTCGGCGGCGGCGGGAACGACTCGCGACGTCTTGCAGGCCGACACGGTACTGGAAGGCTGGCCGGTGCGTTTTTTGGACATGGCGGGTATTCGCCAAACGGACGAAGCGATCGAAGCCGAGGGGGTTCGTCGCGCGAGGCGCGGCGCCGACCAGGCGGACGTGGTGTTGACGGTCCAAGATTCGGCCGAGCCCTTTTTGCAGCAGCCGAATTGGCAACGATTGATTCGAGTCCAAAATAAAATCGATCAGTGTCCGCAAGGTGACTTCGTAAATGGCATCCAGGCCGTTTCGGCGCTGACGGGTGAAGGCCTGGAGGAACTACACAAAGCAATTGTCGGAGTCTGGCTGGAGGATTTTCCGCCACCGGGCATCGGCGTTCCCTTGGTGCTCAATCAAACACAACTGGATCGGGTGTTGCTGCATCGGTGAGCCATCGCACAGGACACATGATTCGATGGTGCCAGATTCGATGGCGTCATCCACCTTGTAGTCTGCGCCTCGCATCGACTGCGTTCCGCGGTGCACATTCAGTGTTTCCGCTCGGCACGCGCTCAAAAACCGCCGTCGGTGAATTCGGCGTAATCGTCCAACTCGTTGTGGCGTTCGGCGGCACGGTCGCTGAAACGGGTGAAGTCCGGTTCCCAGGTCAACATCACGTCACCGATCGGGCCGTTCCGTTGCTTGGAAATGATGATCTCCGCTTGGCCCGCGAACTGCGCTTTGTCCTCGCCGCGGTGATAATACTCCTCGCGGTGCACAAACATCACCACGTCCGCATCCTGTTCGATCGCACCACTTTCGCGCAAATGACTCAGCTTGGGACGATGGTCTTTGGAATCTTCGGCTTGGCGATTCAATTGCGATAAACACAACACCGGCACGTCCAATTCGCGGGCGACGCCCTTGAGCCGTCGTGCCATCTTGGCGACCTGTTCCTGCCGTGGATCCTTTTGATTGTCCGGCTGAATCAGTTGCAGGTAATCGATGATGATCAAACCCAGCGATCCCTCGCGGCGTTTGATGCGTCGCGCCGAGGCGGCAATCTCGCTGACCGTTCGGGTCGGCGAATCGTCCACAAACAGCGGCGCCTGAGAAATCTCGTCGGCCTTGGCGATCAAGCGGTCGCGGTCGTCCGAAGAGATCGATCCGTTGCGCAAACGGTGTCCGTTGACTCGCGCCAGCGAACACAACATTCGATCGGCAAGTTCAATGCCCGACATTTCCAAGGACATGAACAGCACGGGGGATCGATTGTTGATCGCGGCGTGTTCGCCCATGTTCATGGCCAGCGCGGTTTTCCCCATGGAGGGTCGGGCGGCCAAAATGATCAATTCACCCGCGTGCAGACCGCCGGTCATTTCGTCGTAGCCACGCAGGCCACTTTCGCAGGCGCCGTCGACGTAATCGTCGCGCAGACGCGCTTCCATGCGGTCCATCGCTTCGTGCAGAACATCTTTGATCGATTGCACCGTTTGCCCACTGCGGCCGTCCATGATGGCGAACACTTTTTGTTCGGCGCGGGACATCAACTCCGACGCACTGCCGTCCTGCTCGTAGGCCTCGCGCAGGATCTCCGTGCTGCTTTCGATCAGCTTTCGATAGATCGCTTTTTCGGAAACGATTTGCGCATAGTAGACCGCGTGAGCGGCGTTGGGTACGGCCGCCGACAGCCGCGCTAAATAGCCGGGGCCGCCGATCTTTTCGTACTGGTCAGCGGTTTTTAGCTTGGACACCAACAGCGTGATGTCGATCTTTTCGCCCGCGTCGTGCATCTCGCGAAGCGTGTCGTACAGGATGCGGTTGGCATCACCATAAAAGTCATCGCCGCGAAGCGACGCAATGTCGTCACACACCTCCGGCAGGATCAAGATACTGCCCAGGACACCCATTTCGGCATCCAAGTCGAAGGGCGGTTCGCGTTGCAGAATTTCGGCGGCCGTCGGTTCACGACGTTTGCGACGCCCCAAGGGGGATTCATCCCTGATCATCCGACACTATCCGGTTTGAAGAATACGTTCGACCTGTTCGATCGCGTCGCGGATGCTGATCGCCGCGGCCCCACGACCAATCATCTGCCCACTGGAAATCCATTTTTCAACGTTTCGCTGCGCCGCCATCGCCGTCGAATGACTCCGCACGCCGTAGTGCTTGGCAATTTCGGAAAACGCCGACGATGTTTTTTGTCTGGAAAGGTACATCGCCAGCATCCGGGGCTGCGTGACACGTCGGGTCTGGCCACCGCGGCGAAGCGAATCGCTTTCCAACCCAAAGGTATCGCAGACGGCTTGCTCGATCGATCGCAAATTGATCCGCGCGACGCCGCCGCCAAGCAGATGCCCGAATTGGCTGCGAATTTCGTCGACCGTTGGCGATCGTCCATGCATCCGCTGCAACAACTCGATGCCATTGGCCAATCCAGAAAGCGTCCTTCCGTCGGGCGACAACGACGGTTGCAGTTCATCAATGACCGCTTCGTCGATGGGTAGCGGGCGACGACGTTTTAGGTTTTGAATCAGCAGCTTGCGGCGGACTTGCGGGTCCAGCGGCCCGAGGGGGCACACCAGCCCGGCCGTCAGCCGGCCGGCCAGTTCGGTGCCGATGCCGTCGAGTTCATGGGGCGAACACGACGCCGTAAACACAAGCGGCTTGCCGGCCGCGGCGACTTCGCCAATCGTGTACAGGAATTCTCGGATCGTGGCCGTCTTGCCCGCCAAGCAATGCACGTCATCGACCAGCAATGCGTCGACCTCGCGGCAACGGGCACGGAAGTTGGTCATGGCCCGCTTTTGGACCATGTCGACAAATTGATTGGTGAAGTCTTCGCCCGTCATCAACATGACGTTGCGAAGACGATGTCGGCGGCGAAGCTGATCACCGATCGATTGCAGCAGGTGAGTTTTGCCAACGCCGCTGGGTCCGGAAAAGTAAACCGGTGGGCTGGAAAAGGGTTGATCCAACACCATCTTGGCAGCCGTGACGGCCAAGGCGTTGGAATCGCCCGTCAAAAAGGTTTCGATCGATGGTCGCGTGGTGCCGGGTTGCGCGGCAGCTTGGTGCGGTGCTTCGGCGTGACGATTTGCTTTGGCGTGGCTTTTTGCTTCGGCGCGATGTTTTGTTTCGGCGTGGCTTTCTGCTTCGGCGCGATGTTTTGTTTCCGCGTGGTTTGGGGTGGAGTCGCCCCCTGGCACGTCGAACAAACTGGGCGTTTGCGATGGACGGCCACGTTGTCGAATCGAATCTTTCGCGGCCGATGCGATCGTTTGCAAGCCCCCGCGAGCGTTCGTGTTGCGATGAGCATGCGTGTTGCGACGCGTGTTCGTGTTGCGACGTGAATTGCAGCCCTGTGATCGCGGTGTGCCGGCTTCTTGTGGATGGACCGTTGACGCTGGCCGACTTGTTTCATCGCCATCACCTTCGACCAGCGGCAGGTCCACTTGGCGGGCCGTCGCCGGGATCGCGTCGACGCGGACATGGGCGGCGGGGTCGACGGTGGCGGCGGCGGCGCGAATCTCGCGTAGGTAGCGACTGCGAATTCGTTCGGCGGCAAAGGGACTGCCCACAACAACACGAAGCACCGGAGCTCGATCGCCGTCGGCCGGTTCCCACACGGTGCGACTGGTGAGCGTGAACCACACCCGGTACCGATCGCTCCCGACCCGCTGCTCCAACGCGGTCTCGAATTGGGAAACTCGGTCCGTCGAGTCACCACCGCTGGGTCCAGGCATACCGCTAGCGAACTCCTCCATGAGGGAAATTGAAAACAAGCAAAGAAAGTGCATCCGCGTCGGCGGCTCGGCACAGCGGCCGGGCCCGGGACAACTTCATGGTCTCCTGC
>JBCCRW010000123.1:0-14087 GCA_039201055.1 Planctomycetota bacterium
AACAGGCTGTCCACCATCACGACAAAGAACAGCAAATCGGCAAGCGAGAGGCGAATCGACGTCGCCGCCGTCTTCGACGTTTCGTCCGGTGTCGTCTCGGTGATCCGCCGCTTTCGGCTACGCATCCAGGCGGCCGCGAGAAACAAAACCAGTAGTCCGATAAGTAGGTTGTATGTCAGAGCAAGCAGAGAAAAGACCGAGATGGGTTCCCGGGCTGGAACGCTTGCCGATGGGTAGGTGATTGAATATCGAAAAGGCCAGCCGGCCATGACCGGTGGTTCCGGGTTGACAACATCAAAGTCAACAAATTCAAGAAGTTTCGGGATTGTCTGCGATGGTCGGATTTCGATGAACTGGTACGGCAAGTTCGCCGCGACAAAAAACGCAACAATCGACAGGGTAATGATGAGCTGCAGGAGGCGCTTCTTCCAGCTTATTTGGGCGGTTATTTTCGCCGATCGCGAAGCGGGCTCAGTCATGGTCAGCGATATCGGTCAGGCGGGGATCCGGGCGGGGAGTCGCCGTATTGTAACAAGCAAGACGGGTCAGCCACGGAACAGACCATGATTAACAGACGCGGCGGTTATTGCGTCGTTCCGGCTTAAGTTCAGAGCGCCCGCGGATTGCCGGCCTTCGTTAGAAGCCGGAACATTGAAGCGGTTTCGTGTCCCGGCGAACCGAGGCCGCGTTAATTTTTAACTGGAACAAAGCAGTCGTTCACGAAGCGACGACTCCCAACCCCGGAGATTTGTTGCCGTTTCCGCGACGCGCAAAATTGATCGCCAATGCCCACGCATGCCGTGCGGAGTCAATTGGTAAAGGGAACCAACCGCTCGATCGCTTCAAGCCAAAATGCCTGAATGTAAATTGACTCAGCCAAAGCGATGCGGTGATTCAGACGAACGCGTGCGATCGCGTTGCTCAGATACGATTTGCGTACCGCCGCGGCGATGTCAACCGTTTCCCCAATGAGAGCTTCACCATGAAAATCACTGTCGATCTGGTTCAACGTTACACGAGTTAGTTCCGCCACCACCGTTTGCTTAGTCTCTTCGCTTATCTCGCCGGGCAGCCAGCGCATCGCCTTTTCAAATTCTCCTGCTGAAATGAATCTTCGAGCGATAGCGATGCGAAATTCGCTTAACTCGTCGGGTTCATCACGAACAAGGCAAGAAAGGTTTTGCAGCACATCTTCATGCGGTTCGTTGCCGTGCTCCTTGACTTGCTCCTTCAACCGTACGAAGAAGATAAGCTGCTGATGCACTCCTGAATTTCCCTCGAGCTTAATTTCGTCGACAGAAACGGTGTCTGCTGATGCTGTGGTCTCTGGGTGAAGAACCTCGCAAGCGGTGTCGATGTTGTCAGATTCTCGGGAAAGCTTTTTGAATCTTGCGATGAATCGATTCAGCGACGGCGGGTTCTTCGACACCTCTGGCTGCTCGATTTCAGCGGACGACAACACGGACTTTTCTGCAACTCTTCCAATCGAGTTCGCGTTCATATTTCCATCGCTCTTGACATCTTCTTCGCGTTTCAACCAGATCGAGTCGAATCGCTCATTGAATGCCTTCAATTGCGATGCCGAGGGACGGTTGTCGCGATCCTTTCTCGCGGGCATGAGTTTTCCATCGGGCAACGAAAACCGAGGATTGACTCGCAAGACGCTCCCAAGTGCGTCCGTGTCCATTCGCAAGTCGCTGGCGATCGTTGAAGCAGAGGCCCCAATCACCTGCTGAAGATTCGATTTCACCGTTTCGAAAAGCTTCTTTTCAAACTTGGAATCGGAGTCGGTCCGAGGCTGCCTTAGAAACTCGACAATGGCGAGTCGGGATTGCTCCGGCATCGAAAGTGAAGGATGAAGGTCGGCTACCAATTCCGTAAGCCGCGAATCGAGATACCCATCATTCACAATGGCTTCGATCTGACCCCCGGACTCGGTACTCGCATCATCGAAAAGAAGGACTTGTGACCTTAGCTTTGTGATGACGGATTCCACGTCGAGAATGTGTTGATAGATAGCCGCTGCCGCAACCAATGCGTGGAGATTGCCGTAAGATTCTAGGATTTGTTTTTCTTCTGTTGGGAGGTCGGTAAATCGCTGATCTCGAATATCAGCAAAGGTAAATTTACCAACCGAAGATTTGACCATTCTGTGAACTTGCTGGTATCGCGCGAGTTTTTCGTCGCTGTTTCGATTTTCTAATAGAACAAAAAAGAGGTCGTCTGAACCCTCTCCGTCAAGTTCAGCGCGGGGCAAAGAAATCTCTGGTCGAATCGGTTTGCGGCCGGGCAACCCATTGCGGTCCCGTACGTTGGGTTGTCTAAGAAGCTTTCGCAATTTTGTTGCTTTGCGCAACTGTGCCTTGCACTCCGGAATGATTGCGGTAAAGCTCACCAAGATGGCGATACCGGCCAAACCAAAACGCAGCAGTGAAAAGATACCTCGACAGCCGCTTCCGGTCTCAAGTTGATTCATAAATGCTCCAGCAAATTCGTCGACGACTCTGCTCGCGTTGATTCAGAGTGACCGCTTGATTTCGTTTAGGTGATTCAGCTTCGTTCGAGTCCGTGCACTGAATTGGCTTACGGCCGGGAGCGAAGGTGTGATCGATTCCAGCTCGTCCAGTGAATCTAGCAGCTGCTCGACATTATTTATATCACCGAGTTCAACGGCAGACTTGAGTGTGCGGCCAACCCGGTTTATCGCCGCGACGTACTGATCCATTGCCGCGAGCTTGTCTTTCAAAGACGGATTGCGTTCAACGAGAATACTGAAAGGTCGTCGCGTCATTCGATCCTTCAAGACTGCGATTTCCTGCGTCAATGAAGCGACGGATTCCGTTTGATCAATGAAGTCGAACTGATCGAGGAGACATCGATCCGCAGAATCGATGAGTCGCTCTCGAAAAAAAGGAAAATGCACGTCGATGACCTGGAAATCCCGTTCAAAATCGATCGCCTTGTCATAAAACAGCAGACCTCGATCGACCTTTTTTAATATAGCGGGCAGCTGATACGGCGTGCAAGCTGCAAGAAATCCCCAAGATCCCAAAAGTGCCAATGGTACGGTTGTCTGAATCAAACATTCCGCGATTTTGTATCTTGAAAGACGTACGACCAGTACAGCGAAGGCAACCAAAATGATTATCAAGGTCCCTACATAGACCAACCGCTTGATTCCGGGAAACGCGGTTTCCCAGCGGAGCAGATTCGCTGCGACGGCGAAGCTCAAGGTGCAGAAACATGCAACAGTCCACACTCGAGCCAGCGCTCCAATAATGGCTGCCAACTCCTGACGATAGGGAATGGCAAGAGACAGCAGTTCCATGCCGGCTTTTTGCAATTTTACGCCATCAGAGTCACTGCTTAAACTGCTAACGCCGCCGTTTTGCGTCGAATTGCACGGTTCGGTTGATTCATTACTGAACTGCATTGGACTGAAAACACCGATTGGTCGCTGAAGCAACAGCAACCGAGCGCATAAAAATGCTAGGTGCCAACCGCATCGGATCGCAAGCAGAACTGCGATGAAAACGTATGGCAAGCTTGCGATCAGGAGCGAGCGGAGTAGTGAGCCAATCAGTGGTACGCCAATGATGACGAACGCGAAGATAAGGAACGTTTTCATAGCACTTGACCTGTGAAACAGACTTGGTTTCAGGGTTTCTACGCTTTAGGGCGCGGGGATTCCTTTTCGGATTCGTTTGCTGGTGACCGCGGCTAGCGGTAGGCGAAACCGGTGGGCAAGTGTTGGATCGGGCACCTTGCCGAGTTGTTCCAGCAATGGTTTTGGCCAGCGAATCCGTGTTGATGCTTGATAGGTACCCTCTCGTTGTTGGTGGCGGACTCGATAAGCCGCAACCGTTCCCGTCGGGACGCCCAATTCCGCCGCGATCTCCGCGTCGGGCACTCGCCCAAACTTCCGTTTGATCGCTGCGGTCCAGCGCCGGGCATTGGCAGTTTTCGTGAAGTTCTCGATGCCAAGTTCACGGCGTTTGAGCATGACAACCCTTCGATGAACCCCCAAGCGTTCTGCTAGATGCGTGTCGGGCATCGTGCCCAGGAGTGCGATTTCCTTTTTGGTCCATTTCCGTGCACGGCGTTTGGCCCCGAAGCTGGGCCGGCCACAAGATCGCCTCTTGTTGGCGACGGTGGTCACGTCGACGCCCAATTCGTCGGCAAGCACCCGGTCGGGCACCTTGCCCAGCCGAGCCAATTGCCGTTTCGTCCACTTGGTCGCGCCGGCCTGGTTGGTGTGCCCAAATGCGGCAATCCCACGGCGGTAGCGTTGCCGCGTCACCGCATTCTTTGTCACACCCAGGCGTTTGGCCACACTGGCGTCCGACGCAGTCCCCAACAATGCGATTTGGGAGTCGTTCCAAGCCAGTCGATCGGGGTTATCGGCGGAGCGTTGTTGCAGACTGGCGGGCATCAGGCTGAAGAAAATTTGAAGGTGCGGCCGGTTGAAATGTTCGTCGCAGCATAGCACCTAGAACTCGTCGCCTGGAAACGGGAACAGATCACGACAATGAGGGCAACACGTGCGTTTGCCAGGCGGCTCCACTGCAGGCACGCAAGATGATGCCGCCGAAGAAGATGCCGGGTTTTCTGCTCATGCTGCTGGATTCGTATCAGTAGGCTGTCAATGGTTTAGATAGATCGCCGGTTTGCGGCCCAAGCGTGTCTTTCTTCGCGTTAGGTGCCAAAGTGCCATAATTGCCCACAAATCATCGGCGTCATCCGGGCTTCGACATTGTATGGCTATCGATTGCCTCGATGGTCAACAGGGTGTTTTTCCAGTCGTCATCGCTTTCAAATTGTTGCCGGTGTAAGTAGCAGATCGTGCCGCCTGGACAGATCATCGTCACTGAACTTGCATCAACGATCGTCTTGCTGATCTTGTCCAACCGAACTCGCATTCCGGTCGCTTCCCTTCGGATCGCGATCTCGTCGTCACTGATCCAACCGCTTTGATCCCACGAAATCGATTTGACTCCGAAGAAGTACTGCCACCACAAGAACGCGCTGCGGAAGATTCCGTAAACGGCGTAAGCGAGAAAAGACCATCGAATCCAAGCGGGAAGCCACGAAGCGCCGAACGCGGCCATCGTGAGGGATGTGCCCATCGCGATGGTCTCGCTGGTCGCGATTTGACGCATTGGCGGGCTTCGCAGCGATTGTTGGACCGCTATCAACCCACCAAACGCGATCGCACGCTCGGGACGATCACTGAGTTGATTCCACAAATGAAGATCGATATTTTGTTCATCGTTGCTCGTGCGGGGTGTAGATGCCCGCCAGTGGCTTACAATCTTTTCAGCAACCGCATCGCTGTAGCCGTCAAACAATCGGTCCGTCAACGCTAGGAATCGACGGGCATCGTTGTCGATCCGAACACGAATCCCTTTCGGAGACACAGTCGATCGGCTCAATTGAGACGGTCCAAACCAATGCCGGATCGTACCGTCGTCAAGTACCAAACCAAACTTGGTTACTTTTCCCGACGCCAGCGAAAGCAGATCGGGAAATCTTTGAAGCGCTCGCCTGGCGCGTCGGCCAGGGCGTCTGAGATAGAAGACCAGGATGGCACCTCCGCCGGTCAGAATTGAGATAAAAATGACCGGGATGACAACCGAGTTCCAGCCTTTCAGCAACAGTCCGACAACGACACCGCCAAGTGAGAAGATCGTGACGACAGCGAGCAATGAAAGGAGAACCGCGTAGAGGAAACCCTCGAGGTCGAATGTTCCCAAGAGGCGGGCATAGTCGCCTTGTTCGATTTTTCCATCGAAAGTCATTTCGGTGCGGTCGTCAATCGCGACGGCGGGTGAAGCGTAGGGATTGATGTCAGTGATGATTGGTTTCCGAGGGCTGGCGTTTTACGGTCATGCCAAGAATTCGGATGAGACGCTATCGAATGACCGCCAACCTGCTTGCGGCTTGGCGATTTGCCGGCGACTGAATCGATACCGGCGTTAACGCTTTTGCGTCTCGCGTAGGCGGCTTTGCCGAAGTGGCCCAAGCGTGTGGGTTTCCGAATGGTTGGGCAACGAAACTTGACAGCCCGATGGGCTGCCGAGACATTGCCGGGCCTGCGACGGGGCAACGGCAAACAGGGATTGTGGGTCGGCGGCCGAATTCGTCCCATTCTGAACTTCAAGAATGGGATGAGGACGGTACGGGAGAAAGATTTTCTTGTCCCCGTCTCTTCTCCAAACCATCCGTTTCCGATCGTTCGGTTTCCATTTGGTCCTGTTCGAATCGGCAAGTTCTTGATCGGCCGTTGGTCTGCTCACCTCGTGGGCACTGTCCACCGCCGCCAGGACTTCCAGCGACGGATCGTCGCGGGCAACTCGTCTCGCCTCCGCCACGAATTCCTGTACGATACCGAGTTGGAAGCGAGGTCGCTGCACGGCAGCCGCCTCCTGATTCACCCATTCCTTCTAAATCCTGACCCGCCCCCGCGCGATGGCCTCCAGCGAAGCTCTCCCAAACCCTGGCGATTTGCCGGTTGATCATGGACATGGCGGGCATGGTGATCACGATCATCCCGCGTTCCTGGCCCACCATTTCGACACGCCACAGCAGCAATTCGACAGCGGAAAGCTGGGGATGTGGCTGTTCCTGGTGACCGAGGTGCTGTTCTTTAGCGGCATGTTTTGTGCCTACGCGTTGTTCCGGATGTTGCGTCCGGAGGTGTTCGTGGGCTGCAGTGAATTTTTGAACACGAAGCTGGGTGCGATCAATACCGGCGTGTTGCTATTCAGTTCGCTGACGGCGGCCTGGGCGGTCCGTTGCAGCCAGACCAATGAGCACAAAAAGTTGGTGGTCATGCTGGCGTCGACCATTTCGTGCGCGATGATTTTTTTGGGCGTCAAAGCCATCGAGTATTCGCACAAGTGGGAAATGGGACTGTTGCCGGCTGGTCTGTTTAATTACGACCCGGCTCACCCGCACGGCGTCGGCGACCACCCAAATTATCTGCTGTGGATTTGTGCTCCGTTTTTACTGACTCTGGTTGGGTGCGTTGCGTGGTTGGTTCAATCCTTTTTGGCGGGCAACAAGTTTCAGTTTGAATGTGCCAAACCGTTGACGGTCGCGGCGGCGTGTTTCTTTGTGGGCGTCGGCTTAGGGATGGTTCTCGAAAGCGGCGGATCGGAAGGTCTTCACGAAGGCGATCACGCGAGTGGCGGCGAACACGCGGCCGTTGACCACGGCGACGTCACTTTGGCGATGGCCACGCCCATGCAGACGTCGGATTCCGCGTCGACGGAAGATTTGGTTTACGAGGCTTTGGCGACCGATTCGGCCAATCTGGGAATCAAAAGCGAATTGGAAGCCCGCCGAGCTCAATCGGCGATCGCCGACGGCAAGGTCAATGCGGAAGACAAGGTGCCCGGTGGCGGCATCGAAACGGTTGAAAAGAATGTCTATACCCAACGTACCGCGGGCGTCTTTTTCAGCATTTACTACTGCATGACCGGCGTGCACGCCATTCACATTCTGGCGGGAATCGGTGTGCTGGTTTGGTTGCTGATTCGGGGCGTTCGCCAGGATTTCAATCCGCAATATTTTGGACCGGTCGACTACGTGGGCTTGTATTGGCACCTGGTCGACCTGATTTGGATTTATCTGTTCCCGCTTTTGTATCTGATTCGCTAAGCATGTCCGATCACGAACACGCCGATGACGGTTACAACTTCGCGCACCCGATGCCGGTGCCGATGCTGTTGATCGTTTTCGCGGCTTTGACGCTCTTGACCATCGTCACGGTGGCCCAGGCGAGTTTCGATTTCGGGTCCTATGATGTTTTGATCGTCATGGCAATCGCGACGGTCAAGGCGGGTTTGGTCGCGTTTTTCTTTATGCACTTGGCCTGGGACAAACCGTTCAACGTGTTATTGTTCCTGGGTTCGTTTGTCTTTGTCGGATTGTTCGTGATCTTTACGCTTGGCGATGCCTCGGGCGTTGCGGATTCGCTGGAGCCGACGATCGACGAAGTCGTCACCACGACGGCGGCGCAGTAGCCGCGGTCGCCTTTCGTTACCGGGTCGTGAATTGTCACCAATCGCTTGGCTGATTCTGGTGACCGTGCTGCCGCCGCTGGCGATCAGCTTGATCACGCTGTACCCGGTTCGCCGCTTTGCGTCACGGATAGGTTTGCTCGCTCGGCCCGGTGGGCACAGCACACACAAGAACACCGTTCCGCTGGGCGGCGGGATAGGAATCTACGTCGGTGTGCTGCTAACGTTTTTATTGGGAACGGCGGCCGTTGTGATGCTGGATGCCGGTTGGTGGGACGGCAGCGAATTCATCCAGCGGTCGATTCCTGAATCGATGATGGCATCGCTTCCCGGTGTCCGGTCGCGTTTGTGGCCACTGTGGGGATTGCTGGCCGGCGGTACCGTCCTGTTTGTGCTGGGGCTGGCCGACGACCGCTATCAATTGCCGCCGCTGATGCGATTGGGTATCGAATTTCTGGTCGCGATCTGGGTCGTCTGGGGACTTGGATTTGAATTGACCGTGTTTATCCAGAACCCTTGGCTAACCCGCAGCCTGTCGGTGGTTTGGATTGTTGGGGTGATCAATTCATTCAATATGCTGGACAACATGGACGGATTGTCCGGCGGCGTGGCGGCAATCATTGCCGGTGCGATGGCGACGGTGATGCTGTGCACGCCGGACAAGCAAAGCGGCCAGCCGCAGGTCTTGGTTGCGGCGTTGTTGCTGGTTGTCTTGGGCGCGATCGCGGGTTTTTTGTGGCACAACCGACCGCCGGCAAAAATCTTCATGGGTGACGGGGGCAGCTATTTCATCGGATACCTGATTGCCGTTGCGATGTTGATGGCAACCTTTGCCGGCGGCGGCGGCAATCGCCCGCATGCGGTGTTGGCACCGTTGTGCGCGATGGCGGTGCCGCTTTATGACATGACCACGGTGTTGTGGATTCGCATTCGCGAGGGTCGGTCGATCTTCCAGGGTGATAAGAGCCATTTTTCGCACCGTTTGGTCGACCTGGGTCTGTCGCGGACCCAGGCGGTTTGCACGATCTACCTGGTCACGGCAACATGCGGGCTGGCGGCGGTGTTGCTGACCGGCGTCTCGGTGCCGCAGGCCGCCATGGTGTTGGGCATCGTCGGTTGCATGTTGTTGCTGGTCATCATTTTGGAATCCACATCTTGGCGGAACGAGCGCAACGATTGATGCCCATCGCGGCGGCTTTGCTGGCGGGGCTGTTGGTGTGGTGGATGCACTTTCCCGTCGACGGCACTGCGCTGGAATCCGGCGAGGGCCAATGGGCGATCGCGATGGCGATTTTGGTGGGGGTGATTGCCTACATCGCGCAACCGGCGGCCGCATCATCAACGTTGACGACGACGGAAACGAAACGGGCGGGTGGCCGGCTGCGTTCGGATGCCTGGCTTGATTTTTTACCCCTGTGCCTTGCCGGCTGGGTCGCGCTGGCGGGTTGGCTTTCGAGTTCGATCGACGGTGTCTTCGGCTCCGGTGCGATGCCTGGTTGGGGAAACGCCCGTCACGCGGCCAGCGAGGCGGCATGGTGGGTCGCGGCGGCTTTTTTGTGGATCGCGGCGCGACGAGTGCTGGCTTATCGTGGCGCCGCGGACATGATGTTTGTGCTGATTGTGGGCGGCGGTTGCTCACTGGCGTTGCAGGCCGCCTTTGATCATTTCGTTGCGTTGCCGGCGTTGCAGGCTCAGTTTGAGGCCGACCCGGAAACTTTTATGCGGCAATTGGGCGTCGCGGGTCCGCCGGGGTCGGCCGTTTGGATGGTGGCCGAGAATCGCATTCGTGACGGTGGTGCGACCGCGACGTTCGCACTAGCCAATTCGCTAGCCGCTCCGCTGCTGGTGGCCTGGATGATTTCGCTGGGTTTGGCGTTGTTTCGCTGGACCTCGGTTTGGCTTGCGGTCGGGATTGCCTCGGTCGCCGCGGCGGGCGTCTTCATCACCGGCAGTCGCACGGCGATGATTGCCGGGGTGCTGGGCACGTTTGTGATCGCCGCGATGGCCGGTGGCCGAAGGTTTGAAGTTGCAGCGAATTCAAACGCGAGCGGCATTGACGACGCGGAGCCGGGCCCGAGCTCGAGGCAGAGCTTGAGCTCGAGGCAGAGTTCGAGTATGAGCCGGGGAAAATCCTCGCGTTTGTCCTGGCTTCCCGCGGCGGCCCTGTGCATGGGTCTGATCGGGAGCGCGGCGGTCTCGTTTGGCAAGCGTGAATGGATCGATGCGGCCCCGGCGTCAGTATCGACGCGATTTCAGTATTGGCAAACGACGCTGCGTCTGTTGGCCGATCATCCTTTGGTGGGTTCGGGACCGGGAAATTTTCAGTTGCTGTACGAGCATTACCGGGATCCATTGGCAAGCGAGCAGATTGCCGATCCGCATCATTTTCTTTTCGAAACCGCCGGTGCGGGCGGTCTGCCGGCGTTGCTGTTGTTGGTGGGATGGATGGTATGTGTGCTGCGGCCCGGTCAGCGTGACGATGCGGCGACGACGTTTGATGCACTGCTGGAGACGGATGCATCGCGGGAGACGGATGCACGGCGGGAGACGGCAGTACGAGAATCGGAAACGCCGGAGAGTGACCTGTTTGTATCCCGGATGGCACTTGGCGTGGGCGTGGGGCTGTTGGTTTCGTGGATGTTTTGGTTTGCCAATCATGGGACCGGACAGTGGCATGTTTATGTCGCTGACCTGGTGGGTTTGTTGGCGGCTTGGTCGTTGTTTTCCATGCGCAAGCGTGGCGTGATGCGTATGGGGGCGTCATCGGCATCGTCGCGCGTGGCTTTGGTCGCGTGGGGAATCTTGACCTTGCACCTGAGTTTTTCCGGTGGCATGACGGTGCCCGGCATTTCGATGTTGTGGTGGACGCTGCCCGCGTTTTGGCGGGCGGTACCGATGGCAAGCACGTCGCGCCGCGAAAGGGCATCCTCGCCGCTGGCTGAAAAGGCGACATCGCTGCGGCGCGCGGCACCGGTCGCCGTCGGCTTGGCCGCAATGATCGCGATTTATTTGACCGGCATTCGCGCCGTCGAAGCATCGGCACGGTTCAGCGAGCAGGCCATGGCGGCGCAGGCAAAGGGCAATGCGGCGCGGACCCGAGGTTTTTTGAAAGACGCGATGCTGGCGGACCCTTGGTCGCGGCAGGCGGCCGGTTGGTGGGCCGATGCGATTCACTGGGAATGGGTTCAGCGGAATCGCCGCGGTGAGGATGACGAGTTTCAAATCAAGAGCGACGATTCGATGCCGCCGATCGCACAATGCGAACGTTGGACATGGGCCCAGGCCGCTCGGCACACCTCACGCGTGGCTGGGCAATCGGCCGTCACCCATCGCGAATTAGCGCGTCAGGCAATTCACCTGTACCAGGTTCATGGCCGGCGAAGTGATTTGCGATCGGCCGCCCGATTGTTGGAATCTGCCGTCGATTACGGGCCATCAAACGAAAAGACGCACGCTCAACTCGCGTTGGTTTTGGATGCGTTGGGCCAGCCGAAGCGGGCCCACGAGCACGCGCGGCGAGCACGGGAGTTGTCCTCCGCGACGCAAAATCCCGAGCGTGATTTAAATCGCATTCGGCTGGAGAAGGTCGAAGTGATGGGTGGGGCGGGCGAAATCCCTGAATCGCCGGGCTCCGGTCCGCTGAACTCTGGATCGCTGAACTCCGGAATGCTGGGCTCTGGACGACTGACGCGAGAATTGGCCATCGGGCCCGTCACGGACGTTGCGGCCGAATTGCTCAGGCCGCTCGAGCGGGACTCGAAATCGGCAAGCCACTGAACGAAAGGTTATTCTGCCACGTAGCAATGGCGCGGTCACACGAGTGGCCGAGTTGTTTTGGACGATTCAATTTTCGCGTAGCCGGTCTTCGCCGGAAGCCGGAAAAATGATGCGTTCCGCGTTCTAGCCAGCTGCGGGTACCCGTGTCCGCGTTCTGGCGAACATCGGCTACGCGGAAGCCAAGTCCGCGTTCTGGCGAACATCGGCGACGCGGACGACAAGATGACGCCAAAGACTCGTTTGGCGGGGCCTCCTGCCCGTCGACGCCTATCACCTTCCTAACCCTAAGATTCCCATGAAATCACCCCTTTTCTTGATCTCGGTGATCCTCGTCGGTGCTCTGGGCACCGGTTTGGGCTTGTTCGCACATCACTTGAGCTACGGGCAGCACGACGCCTACCTGGGGGCGTTTGACCTGCAAGGCACGGTCACGCCGGCGAACATTTCATCGCAGGTGAACTTGGAAATCGACGGAAAGGGACCGCGGATCGAGGTCAGCGAAAAGGGGGTTCATGATTTTGGCAAAATGGCAGCCAATGCCTCGGGCGAGCATCTGTTCACGGTCACCAACGTGGGCGACGCGCCGCTGACGCTGGAGTTGGGGGAATCGACGTGCAAGTGCACCATGGGCAACTTGACCAAGGATTCGTTGGACCCGGGCGAGAGCACGGAGGTCAAGCTGAGCTGGAATGTCAACACGACCGGCGAAAAGTTTGGTCAGCAGGCGACGTTGATTACCAATGATCCGACCCGCATCAACTTTCCCTTACGGGTGATGGGCGGTGTGACCCGCGACTTTGAATTGTCGCCCAAGGCGATGAGCTTTGGCACCGTGACCAATCAGGACGCCGTCGACATGCAGACGCGTTTGTACATCTACGCCGAGGACAACCTGAAGCCGACCGGCAAAAGCGAAATGAGCCGTCGCGAGTTGGAAGATTTGGCCAAGGTCGACGTGACACCACTGCCACGCGAAGAATTTGACACGGGATTCGAAGATGCTGTCGCCGGCTACAACATCATCGTGCATTTGGAACCGGGCCTGCCGCAGGGGACGCTTAACGAGAACCTGCTATTGGATTTCACACGCGATTTAAAGAAAAGCGAACGTTCGGAATTCATCATGGTTCCGATCCAGGGTTCCATCGAAGGTCGCCTGCGGATGGTGACCAACTCCAAACTGCGCAAGAAGAAGGGAGGCGGATACCTGTACCTGATCGGCAAATTGAAAAATGATGAACCCTACCTGGGTAAGGCGCTCGTGATCCTACGCGGCGAGGATCGCGACGACATCAACTTGCGGATCGAATCGGTGTTTCCCGAGGGCATTGTGTCGGCGACTTTGGACGAGCCCAAGAAGGGGCGGAAGTCGACGATGATCCCCATCGACGTGAAACTGACGCCCAATGGGGAAACTTTGGACTATTTCGGACTCGCCGGTGACGACAATTCATACGGCAAGATCGTGATCGCGTCCGATAATGAGGATGGTGCCAAAATGGTGCTTTACCTAAAGTTCAAGTTCGAGGGCTGACGGGAAGGACTTCGAGGATCGACATGGGGAGACAAGCAATGCCGGCCATTTCAATGACAACGCTGCGGCAACGCTTCGCACGAATGGCCGCTTGTCTAGGCATCAGCTTCGCGGCGATCGGATGCGAAAGTCGAGTTCCCATGGCTGAATTGGACGCCGAAGACGATTCGCTGTCCGTACGGCTTCCCGATTCCGAACGAGTCGGCAACCCAAGCTGGGATCAACCCATCGAGACACCCGATCTGGACGCGCTGGATGGTTTGGATTCGCTGGATGATGACCCACAGCGAGTCCGGTTCGCGTTTCGTGCCGTTTCGATGGTGCGATCGTCCGGCGATTCCCCGGCAAAGGGTGACCCGTCACCGGAGAAGGGCAGCGATGCCGCGACGGAAGTCATCCCAACGCCACCGGGCAAAAAGGAATCGGCCAAGGTGGCGGGAAACACGTCGGCGTCCGAAACGAAAGCCAAAAGCGAATTGATCCCGACACCGCCGGGAAAAATTGATCTGGCAAACAACGATGCCGCGACGAAGCCGGATCCCGCCAGCGTCATGCCCGACGCACAGCAAAAGCTTGATGCGCCGCCAAAGCCCGACGTACCGCAACCGGGGGCCGGCACGGCATCGTCCGATTCCGCGATTGCCAAAACAGCGGCCGCCGTTCCGGGCTTCATGGCCGACACAGGACCTTCGGCCGGAGCGGAACCTTCGGCGAGTTCGGAACCTTCGGTGGGCGTGGATATCGGAGCGGGG
>JBCCRW010000124.1:0-14039 GCA_039201055.1 Planctomycetota bacterium
CAAGATCCGGGGGAGGGGAGCCGGGAAAATAAACGGTGACCGAACCCAGTCGAACGCACCGAACTTGACTCGCTTGGGCTCGCCAAGATCCGGGGGAGAGGGGATCCAGAAGAACAAACGGAGCCCGCACCCAGTCGAACGCACGGAACTTGACTCGCTCAGGCTCGCCAAGATCCGGGGGAAGGGGAGCCGGGCAACAAACGAAGCGGGAACCGATTCAACCGAAACCCAAACTTTTGACGGCCCAGGACTAGGCTTCGCTGGGGATTTCCAGTTCGGCCAAGCATGAGTCACCCGCCATGGCTCGCAATTTTTCCATTGCGCGACGCTCGAGTTGACGCACTCGTTCTTTGCTGATCCCCAGGCGATCGGCCAGCGATTGGAGAGTATGAACCTTGCGGTGCGACCCGAGAGCAAATCGTGCTCGGATGATCAGTTTTTCGCGACGGTCAAGATCGTTCAGCATCACGGCGAGACGACTTCGCAGTTCATGCCAACGCTTCTCGCTGATGGGACTCGAACGTTCTTCGTCGCTGAGCTCCAAATTCAAATCTTGCAGACCGCCGATGACCTTCTGCCGCTCCTGCTGTTTCGTGACAACGGTTCGATAGGAGTTTCGGCGCACGACCTGCGTTGCATACGTACTGAAACGGAATCCACGATCAAAATCAAACTTTTCGACGGCTCGGATCAATCCCACGATGCCGTCGCTGAGAAGATCATCGAACGTGTTGTTTGGATTGACGAACTTTTTGACGATCGAAAACACCAAACGCAAATTGGCTTCAACGATGCGGTCGCGATGCCATTCGGCCAACAGAACCAAGCGTTCGACCAATTCGAGCCGGCTGCGCGAGGGTCGTTGGGTGGAAAGCAAGCTGCGGTGAACGGATGCTTGATGCAGCAAAAAGTTCATGCGTTGGAACAGCATCCGCTCTTGCTCCGGCTTCAGCAGCGGTGCCTCACACAACCGGCTGAGGTGAATCGGTAGATCGATGCCGCTTTTTCGCAGAGCGGCGACGCCCAGTTCATTTCGCGATGGCGACAATTCCAGAGCGTCGGCGAAAACCAGATCGCCCATGCCGGACTCTGCGAACTGGGGATTGCCGATGAAGGCCAGTTCACGCCGCAGCCATTGGCGGGTGGCGACACGCAATTGCTGGGCGTCCATCGAGCGAAAGTCGGTCTGCTCTTCGGCGATTTGCACATTTGCAGCCGCCAATTCATCGCATCTCATCCAGCGAGTGACGCGGGCGGGCAGACTTGAGGCGGTGACACCCGCGAGTTCGCTGGCGGCCTCCGAGCATTGAGCTTGCTGGCTTGCACTAGGTCGGGTTCGAGTTTTCGTAGCAGCCATTTTCCACACACCTTAGAGCGTCGGAGGAATTGAAAATCGTTCAAAACAAACGAAATGAACGTTTTGGACGGTTGTTCGGCGGTTCAAACCGCCCGAAACGTTCACTTATGGTATACGGCTTTTCTATCGAGGACGCAACAAGCGAAACGCGGAAAACGCCGAGAATATAAAAACACCGAAAAACCCACGTTTTCTTGCTCGTTGGCCGCGACGAAAGCTCGACAAGAGGATAGTCTTAACTGGAGTCCTATTATCGACCAAAGCGTTCAAAGCGATCAAAACGTCGACTATGTCCCCCCGACAGCCCCATTTCACCCCCAAGCAAGTCGCCGAAGCGTTGATGGTCAGCACTTCGTCGGTAAAACGCTGGTGCGATCGTGGCGAGATTCCCATCATCAAGACGCTCGGGGGTCACCGCCGAATCACACTGGAGGGGGTTCAGCATTTCCTGCGTCACTCGGGAAGGACTTTGCATCGCCCCGGCTTGCTCGGGATGCCCGGCGACAACGATGCCGCCCCGCCGGTACTCCGAAAAGGATCGCTGGACACCGCCCAGACGCGTTTTCGCCAAGCTTTACTGGAGGCGGACGAGGCGACTTGTCGTCATTTGGTCCAGCAGGAAATACGGGCTGGGCGTTCGCGCTGCGAAACCGCCGAGTGGTTCATTGCCGACGCCATGTCGGCGATCGGGGACGCCTGGGAAAACGATTCGATGGAGCCTTATGTCGAGCGTCGTTCGGCAGCGATTTGCGTCCGCTTGATCGAAGATCTGCGACGCGAGGTCAGCAATATTTCACCCAGCGCACCGATCGCGATTGGGGCGGCGCCGGAGGGCGATCGGTATCAACTTCCCACCGCGCTGGTCGAATTGTCGTTGCGGGAGCATGGTTGGAATGCGACCAATTTGGGTGTCGATCTGCCATGGGACACGCTTTTGCAAGCCGTGCGGGATTATCGGCCAAAGATGTTGTGGCTGTCGATTTCCACCATTGCAGACGAAGCCAGATTTATTGACGAGCAACGACGACTGTTCGAAAGTATTCAATCCGACACGGTTTTGTTCGTCGGCGGACGTGCGTTGACGGATGATCTCCGTCCAAAACTTTCATTCACCGTTCACTGCGACCACATTCGGCACTTGGTCGAATTGAGCAACATGGTGCGTCTGGGTTCGAATTAGTGGTCGATCATCTTCCGTGTTCTGGCCAAAGACGGCTGCGGCGTTCCCAAGCGGCCCGCAGCCGCCTGAAGACTGGGCCCGGACGACCGTTGGAAATCGCTGCCGTGTCGACTCGAGAGGCGAACCAAATCCCCGTGTCGGTGCCCATCAGCAGGACTTCATCGGCCTGTTGCAGTGCGGCGGGAAAAATCGGCTCGGCTTCCCAGTCGATTCCAAGCGATTGAGCGATTTCATGCGTCACCGCTTGGCTGATCCCCGGCAAAACACGCTGTGCGGGTGGTGAAAAAATTTTGCCCGCAGTGACCATCGCGACATTGGCGATGGACGTTTCCGTCACGCTGCCATCGTCATCCAGTAGTAGCCCCGATGCACCCGGCTGCCGCGCGTGGGCTTGTTGATCGGCCAGAAAGTAATGCAGGCGGCAGCGGGTCTTGATGGATCGGGGCCATGATTCGGGCGGCGGTTGGCGAACGTCGGTGACGACAAGCGGCTGGCCAAATTGCTGACGCTGCCGCACGACGCGGGTTTCGATTCGGTGCGGCAACACGATTTGTCGGGGTGCCGCTTTCGTGCCCGAGTTTGTAATGGATTTCCCGGTTTCGGCGTTGGATTCGCTCGGCGAGGAAACGCCAGCGGGCGGGTGGGACGACCCGGGCGTGACCAAAATCGTCGCGCCCCAGCTAAAGTTCTCGCTTTGGTCGGAGGTCGCGTTCGGGTTCAACTTCTTCGAAGCGGGTCCCTCTTGGCGGCCGGGCAAATCAACCAACACATCGAAACAAACATCACCGTGTTTGGAGTCGATGCCCATCGCGTCCAGAGTGCTTGCCAAGCGGGCGCAATGCCGATCGACTTGCCACCATTGGCCGTGGTATTGCCGCAGTCTTTCGACCGCGATGACCGCCTGACGTATTCCAAGGTCGTCCAGCGGGATGTGAATTTCGTGACGACGCTGCCAGCGACCGTTCGCCCACGCGAAATCATCGGAACGCTCGGAGACGAAATTCATCGGCAAGAAGTTTTCCCAGAAATCCTAAAACGCCTAGTTTGTTTCGGCGTTAGTTTGAATCGTTGACATTGCTCTGGCGACCCCATCGGGGTGATTGGTAGCGTCCTGTGTGCCAATTTCAAGCAATCGTTCCAGCCTCGAAGCGCTTGATTCGGGCCCCCAGCGATCCAAGAAGCGGGAGGAACCGGGTCGCGGAGGTCGCGCGCGCCCACGCGCCGGTGCCTGGTTGTCGACATTGCTGATGATCGCGGCGGCCATTTTGGCGGTGCTTTATTTTTTGCCTGACACATTGGGCGAGCAGGTCCGCCGCAAGGTTTTGCTGGACCTGCGAAAGCATTATCGCGACCGCGTCGTATCGATCGGGCACGGCACGCTGATTCCCAGCGGTGGCATGATTTTCGAGGACATTACAGTCGCGGTTCGCGACCGGCAATCGCGGCAGCGGCGGTCCATTGTCAGCATCGATTCATTGGTCGCGGCGGGACATCTTGACCGCGATCGGTTGCTTGACGGCGCATCACCACTGAGGACCGATCGCATGATGTTACGGGGCGTGCGAGTGGATTGTTGGCAATTGCCTGATGGAACGTGGTCGGTGCAATCGTTGTTTCCACCGCCCAGCATGGGCCCGGTGTGTCCGCGAATCGATATCGAAGACCTGACGCTGCGCTTGCATCGCCAATCGGGAGGCCACATTCGCGGCCATCCGATCGACATGCGATGTGCTCACGCGGCCGTGGTCACCAAGATTGTCGACGGCGTCAAAACGCAAACGCTGCGTGCCAGGGGGACCGGCGACCTGGTCGACGCCTGGGATTTGGAATGGGTTCAAAACGCCTCGGGCATGCAAATTCGGTCGAGCATCAAGTCGCTGCGTTTGGCCACGCATTTTTGGCAGCGTTTGCCGTTGCCCGATTCACCGGCGATGAAAGTGGTCCGCGGCTTTGAGGGTCATGGCGACCTGACAGCCGCGTATTTTCGGCCAAGCGAAAGGTTGCGACGAAAAGATCGCAATGCCAAGGAACGCTTGCGGGTGGAAGCGACCGTGCACCACGGTCGCTATGGCGGTCCCGGGCTACCGATTCCCATCAACGATATTCGGGGAAGGTTTCGCATTGATGACGATGTGCTGACGCTGCAGGCGGCGCAACTGGCGATTCAAAACAGTGTCCTGCGGGTGTCCGGGCAGGTTCAGCATTTGCGAACACGGCCCACCTTGGACCTGCAACTTCGCGGCAAGGATCTTCGGATTGAACGTTCGATGCTGTCGATGCTTCCCGAACCGGCACAGCGTGCGTGGGACAAGCTGCGTCCGGAGGGTCGCATCGACGCGGATTTGCAGCTGAAGGGAAGTCTTCCCCCGAACTCGGCGGCACTTGGCCAGTCGGACGCGGCGGCACTTGGCCAAACGCGCTCGGCGTCGTTCGACGACACGGGCGACATACCCCTTCGACGCAACATTCCGCCGCTCCAGTGCAATGGCGACATCACTTTGCGAGGTTTGTCGATCAGCCCCGAACGGTTTCCCTACCCGGTGTCGGATTTGGTGGGACCGATTCGAATTGCCAACGGACGGGTGTTTTCGGATTCGATTAGTGGCCAGATCGGCGGCAATCGCTTGCATTGCAGCTTCGATTTTCCCTCACCCATTTCGTATCCGAGCCAGCGAAAGCACCTGAGATTATCTGTTGACGGCCCCATCGCGATTGACGATGTGCTGCTTGCCGCGCTCACGCCACGGCCGGCGGCACGCGAATCGACATCGCGAAATCCAACCCCGCTCGCTCGTTTCGTCACGTCGTTGAACCCGAGGGGTGCGGTGCGTTTGCGACGAGCGGAATTCTCGACGGCGGCCGATGGCACCAAGCACAAAACCATGACCTTGGATGTTTCCAACGGTCAATTGCGGTACGACAAGTTTCCGTATCGCCTGTACAACGTCGTCGGCACGTTGGAAATTAATGATGACGTTACAAAACTTGTCGGATTTCGTGGCAGCAATGCCGGTGCGGGCACGATCCAGTGTCGCGGCAGTTTTGACGCGGCGGATCGCCAGTTGGATCTGCGATTTGATGTTTCCAAAATCGCCTTGGATCGTCCGCTACGTGATTCGCTTCCGGCCGAACCGCAACGTGTGTGGGATGCGATTGGGCCCAGCGGCATGTTGGATCATTTGCAGGTCGATTTGAGTCGAATCGGCGATGGTCCACTGATGACCAAGGTCAACGCTCGGCAGCAAACGCGGGAGATTGTTGCCACTCAAAACCTGTCGCTACGCCCCACGTCGTTGCCCTATCGTTTGGACGTGACCGGTGGTGCGGTGGCCTTTGACGGTAGCGAAGTGCGGATCGATTATTTGACGGCCGTGCACGAGGCTTCGAAGTTGATGGCATCGGGTCATTGTCGCCGTGACCCAGGCTCGCGACGCTGGTTGTTGAGCGTCGACGTGCAGGACGGCAGCCGCGTGCATCCGGATTCGGAATTGATTGCGGCGCTGCCGGCAACGATGCGGAAGGCGATGCGCGACCTGCAACTACGTGGGCCCATTAACGTTCGCGGCTGGACGACATATTTGTTGCCCAACGAACGCGCCGAAGACCCCGTGATCGATTGGGATTTGGCGCTCCAATTGGAGGGCAATCGAATTGGTGATGTCGGGCCGGTGCATTCGATACGCGGCGAGATTGATGTTCGAGGCCGACGCAACGAAACGTCCCTGGACGCGATTGGCAGGATTGCGATCGATTCGGTTCATGTCTTGGATCAGCAGGTCACACAGTTGGAGGGGCCGTTTCGCATTCACGACGACCAACTGTGGCTGGGTGCATCGGCATCGACGACCGATGCAAAGGTAAATCCCAGTGCAAAATCAAATTCCAGTGCTTTGGCAAATCGAAGCAAGCCGATAACGTCGAATCGTAGCGACGGACGGCAAGCCGATTCGATTCCCGAAACGCTGCGTGGTCGACTGTTCGGCGGTAATCTTGAGGTCGCGGGTTTGGTTACGCTTTCGTCGGGCAATTTTGATGTGCAAACGCAGCTGCAAAACGCGCGTTTGCCATCGTTACTGGCCGACTTTGGACAACCCGATCAGGGTTTGAGCGGGCAGGTCGCTATGGTGGCGAATCTACAAGGCAATCTGAGCAAGTGGCAATTGTTACGTGGCGGCGGTTCGGGCCGAATCCGGGGGGCCAATTTGTACGAGCTGCCGTTGTTGGTGCAGATCTTTAATCAGCTGAGCATTTCGGCGGAGCCGAAGAACGCGTTCACCGACGCGCAGATGAATTTCAACATTTTTGGCGACCATGTGACGCTGAACGATTTGCAGGTTTGGGGCGATTTGGTTTCGCTGCAGGGTGGCGGTTCGATCGATCGTTGGCGTGAAATCGATTTAACGTTCAACACCAAGGTCAGTCCGCAAAATCCATTCTCGAAAATGATCGGGCCGCTGCGAGACACGCCCTACACTTTAATGACGGTCGACGTCAGCGGTTCGATCGACAATTTGACAATCGAGCGGCGAGCTCTGGACGGTGTCAACAAGACGCTGCAGTCGCTCCTGCCGGGCCGACCGATCGGTCGTCCTTCCTCCCCAACCGGTCTCCGTTAACCTCTTTTGAACCCGCGGTCGACGATGAACATCCAGCCCAGCTCCGCCGCCGCTGCCGCCGGCACGATTCGGGCCGCCGCGCGAGGTGGCAACCGCGAGGAACAAATGATGGCGGAGTCAAAGTCGGCGACGACGGAACTTGCCGGGGCGGGCAATCCGGCCGCCGAGGCCAGCGGCGAAACCGGCGACCGTGGCGGGGATGGTCGCCAAGTCCTGGACGAATTTGAATCGCATGATTCCCGGGAGCAATCCGGTGAGGATCCGCCGCCGGAATCAAACGATTCGGGAACGGATCGTTGCACCGGAGACGATATCGCTGATTCGACCGGTCACGGTTTGGATTTACTCGCCTGATGCGGAAGTCTTGGGCGGTTCCGTGTTCTAGCGAACAGCGGCTACGTTGGGCTTTCGGGGTCCGTGTTCTGGCGAACAGCGGCTACGTTGAGCTTTCGGTGTCCGTGTTCTGGCGAACAGCGGCTACGTTGAGCTTTCGGCGTCCGTGCTCTGGTGAACAGCGGCTACGTTGAACTTTCGGTGTCCGTGTTCTGGCGAACAGCGGCTACGTCAGATTGTCTCTTGCTCGATTTCCTCGATCCGACGGCGAAGCTGCTTGACGGCGGTTGGGTCCTGTTCCAATTCCACCATCGCCAATTCGTTTTCCAGCGATTGGACCAGCGATTGCCAGCGGCCATCGAGCGCGAGTTTTTGCTGAACACTGTGCAAGGATTCGCGTGCCTTTTGCAAATCACCGACAATCAAACGCACGTTGGCAAGATCGGCCTCGGCGGGCAAACGTCCTTGCCACTGATTCGCCCCTTCGGTTGCCAAGGCTTGCACCAAAAACCGCGAGCCCTGTTCGTAGGCGCCGGCTTGGATCTTGATCGATCCGAGCGTTGCCAGCGACGCGGCACGAATGACGGGATCGGAATGGGACGTCAGCGATCCCAAGATGGTTGTGGCGACCGGCGTTTGACCCTGTGCCGCGACGCTGCGGGCCAGTGCGATTTGCAACCACGGCTTTGCCGCGTCAGACGCTTCCACCTCGGCGCGTTTGATCGATAGCGTCGCCAGATGCGCTTGCCCAAGCGTGAGCTGGTTGGCGGCAACCGCCGTCCACAACGAAGCCTTGGGGCTGACCGAGAGATCCGACCCGATGCCGATTCGCAATTTCCATGAATTCATCGCAAGCGCAATTTCCGGCGGAAACTCGGTCGCCGGAGGACGCAAGCGTTCGGCTTGTTCCCAGAAAACGGTGTCCAGTGGTGGTAGCGATGTGTTGCCGTCACCCTGTGCGGTCATGGCCGTCAATTGTGCCCGGACGGCGTTTTGCCATGCCGTCGCCGATGCCTCGATGGCTTCGGATCGCAAATGGGTTTCGGCGGCCAACAACCATAGTTGTGCACAAGGGTCCGGCGCGCCCTGCTGGGCGGCCAAGCGGGCGGCGCCTGCCAGTCGGCGGGCCGCTGCGTGGGGTTGGCCGGCCACAACCTCGGACATCGCCGTCAATCGTTCGGCTTCCAAGCTTGCCAGCGGTGTGCCGAGTTGCTCGGCGGCGGCTTGCAGCTTTTGGATGGTTTCGACCGCCGGCGAACCACCGGCCAGTGACGTGATGCTCTCGCCGCGAGCGGTGCTGAACTGCATCGCCGCCTGCGGCGCATCGCTTGCGGCCTGGCAGAACTTCGTGTGCAGCGGCACCGATGCGCCGCGATCGAGTATCCGCGCGACCCAGGGAACCATTTCATCGCGATCGGACGTTTCAATCGACTCCATGACCCAGCGTGATGCCGTGCGGCGATGCAACCGCACGGTCTCTGCCGCCGAACGATGGCGACCACGCGATTTCAAGTCCTGGGCGGTTTCCCGCAGCGTGGCGACGCGGATCGATTGGCAATCGCCACCACCGAGCACCAACTCTTGGCCATCGAAACGAATTTCGCGAGCTTGCGGATTGGAAATTCGACGCTCGGCGGAATCATCGGCTTTCGCGGCTTCAGTGCCCGTGTTCGCTCGATCCGGCGAGCCGATCGCCGGCATTGGTTTTTTCAATGATCCCGGTGGATTCAATGGCCCGAGGTTCTTTGAAGGCTCGGGTTTCTTTGAAGGTCCAGGCCAGAGACTGCAACCGGCAAGCAGCACCAGCGAGGTTGCGAACGCGGCGAGCATGCCAACCGAGTGCGTGTTGATCGCCGAGGAACGCATTTTGATCGAATTCCGTTTCATTGTCTGGTTCCTGTTTCTGATTGCACCATCCCAAATCCACTAGCACGTCAACCGTGAAGTTTGCGAAGGATTACGGGATCAATAAGTGATGCAGCGTTAATAGACCGACGGCACGACATTGTGCAGCCGCAGTCGGCGGGCGCGATCGGCACATTCGGGATCCGGCCGAATCACTTCACATGGCAAATAGGTGTGCATCGTCCCCTGCGGTTCCGGACCGCTCGGGTGCAAGCTGTGGTCCGAAACCACGCACTGGCTCCGCTCCGCCGCTTCGGCCGGCGTGTTAAAGATGTAGGGGCGAATCATCAAAATCAGTTCGCTCCGCTGCCGCGTCGTCGCTTGACGTCGAAACAGGAATCCGACCTTGGGGATGTCTCCCAAAATCGGCACTTGATCTCGCGTGTCGACGACCTGTTCTTCGATCAAACCGCCCAGTGCCACCGCCATGCCGTCCTGGGCGACCACGGTGCCCGAAACGCTGCGACGCCGAACGGTATCGACACCCACTGGAATTGCCGCCGTACCGTCCGTCGATGGTATCGGAATGGTGGCTCCGTTGACGATGCGTTCGCTGTTTTCTTCCACCAACCGCAACGTGACGGTGCGGTCGGCATTGATGTTCGGTGTGATCAACAGGGATTGTCCGACGTCACGAAGTTCCGTGATCGGCGTGGCCGCAACGGCGGCGGCCCCGGTGACGCCGGTCCCGATGATCGTTGATGGAGTGAATCCGATCGTGAAGGGAATCGTGTCGCCGACAAAGATGCGACTGACCTCATTGTTGGCCGTCAAAATCAGCGGAGTTGCCAGCGACGTGATCCGGTTTTTGCTTTCGAGCAATTGCATGCGGAATCGAAATTCATCGTCGATGACCTGGAACGTCAACGATCCGGGGATGGTGCCGCCCAATCCCAGTCCGTCGGGGAGTGTCCGATTGCCGCTAGATCCGCCAGGAAATGGGGTGTCCACAAACGGGGCCCCGTCCGAAAACGCACCCGCCGTACCCGTGTCGCCGCCGAAGTATTCAAAGGCACTATTGAGCCCGTCGGCCAGTTCCACACGCAGAACTTTGACTTCCAACAAGATCGTTGGCGTCGGCACGTCAAGCTGCGAAATCAATTGGGCGATTTGCGACATCGTTTTGGGATCACCGGTTCGCACGACCACCTGATTGTTTTGCGGCAACACGGAAACATAAATCGTCGCTTCTCGCTTTTCGAGAATGTCGGTGCGGGCGTCCTCTTCAAATTGACCTCCGGCGGCCAATTGGTTTTCAAGTCGCTGGATTTGAGCGGCGGTTAGATCCTCCAGACGCTCGCCATCGGGACCCCGCAAGTCGCCCTGGTTGACGCGACCACGCGAGCGTCCGCCGAGTCCCCCAAAACCACCGCCCAGGCCACCGAATCCGCCGCCGAGGCCACCAAAACCACCGCCGAGTCCACCTAAGCCGCCGCCGAGACCGCCCAGGCCGCCGCCGAGTCCACCCAGGCCGCCACCAAGTCCACCGAGGCCGCCACCGAGACCACCGCGTCCGCCGCCCAGACCACCGCCGAGGCCACCACCTAAACCGCCACCGCCGCCAATTGCCCCACCGCCATCGAAGGTTCCCAAGCCCAAGGCGCGACCATCGACCAGATCAAACCGATTCAAACGCTGGGTCAATTCGATCAACTGGTTGAAGTCCGCATTGGCCGATTGCAATTGAACGCGTTGGCCAAAAATTTGTTGGATGGCTTGGGCGACTGCCAGCGGATTGGGATACAGCAGCGTAAAGACCTGCGTGACCTCGTCGCGGAAGCTGGCCAAGTCCTTTTCGTATTCCTCGGCCGTCGCAATGCGGATGACTCCTGAATCATCGATTCGATAAAACAGACCATTGGCATTGACGATCGCCTCCAGTGCCGCCGCCGCGGTCAAATTGGACAGCGAAGCCGTGATGACGGTCTCGCCCGCGTCGGTTGAAGCGACCGCGTTCAGACCGACTTCTTTGTTCAAGGTCTTGAGGACGTCATTCAGCGGTGCGTTATTGAAATTGACACTTTGCAAAATGCGTTGGCCCTCGGGCAACGTTTCGAGCGTTTGTTTGGCCGTTTGCGCTTCGCCGGGAACGGTCTGGGTGAACGGTGGCATGACACCACCGGGGACCGCACCACCGGGGACCGCACCACCGGGGACCGTGACACCACCGGGGACCGCCAGGCCGCCGGCCATGGTGTCGCCACTTTGGCCATCGGACATGAAGTCGCGAAGCTGCTGAGCCGACGCTGTGACGCCGGAGAAACCGAGCAGAACGCCGGCAAGAAGGGGCCCAATAAGGAATTGACGAGACAAAATAGCAACCTGGTGTGAATGCACCTTTAACGCTCCGAGCGCCCGACCCTTTCCGGTATCGACCGAGTCGGGTCATCGCGGTGAGGCAAAATATACGGATCATGCCAATTGTTCGGGGGCCTTTCGGCAGCAAAGACAAGAGCGTTGCCCTGGGCTGATTTAGGGCCGCCCGTTGGGGCTGGATTCGGTCGCCCGCGTTGGGGCTGTTGGTCGGTCGACGCGTACGTAAGTGCGAAGGTTTCGATTTCGGCGACGGATCGCACCACCTGTTGGTCATTACCCCTTGAGGATCGGGATGCCGCGAGGATCGAGATGCCACAGCCGAGCTTCCTGAAATCGCCACGACCGATTTGCGTTTCTCCGCCGACAAACAACCCATCCAAAACTATTCCATGATTTTCTTGATGCTTGGGTTGACCGAATAAGCGGCGTCGCTAATATCCACCGTTGTTGAGAATCATTTTCAATAAAGCGTGTCCATGAAGCCGTTCGCCCTCCTGCTGTCCCTTCTCTATTGCGGCTTCGCCGTGATGGGGCCGGTGCTGCATGAGGTCCTTTGTCCGATCGACGGGGCGATCGCTCGGCTCGCCAGCGCGGGCGAGGCCGATCCCTCTTGTCATTGCGGACACCATCACCGGAAAGCCCAGCCGCCGGCGAGCGTTGCGGGGCACCCCGCCGAAAAGCACGTCGTCAAGAATCACCTCGTTCCGGGCATCGTGCTCCAGAGCCATTGCGATGGTGACTGTGCGATCTCGGTGGTTGAAGATCTGACCGACTATATCTCCGGTGACACGGCGGGTTCGGAGGATCGTTCTTGGGGACCATTGGTGATCCCCACTTCAAGTCGAGCTTTGCAATCTTGTGTGCTCACCCACTCGCGTGGGCCGCCGCTTGTTTGATCCTTCGCGGCGAATCCGGTGAGTCGACTTTCGGCGGATCGCGAGCGAATTCTTTGCAGCCTCACCGCTCCCCGCCAGCCCGCCTGGTGTGAGCGGACGTACTCCGAAAGGCCCGACCAAGCCTGTTATGGGCGCGTTCATTCGCCCAGGCGGACTGATTGGGAGCGGAGAGAAGGCCGGGCAAATCGCCTGGCAAATTTCGATGCGGACCAGTTGGGAGCGTCCCGCGTTGGAGAATCGAGAACACGTAACTGCCCGATCGTGATTTGTTGCGTTTGC
Organism: Planctomycetota bacterium; assembly: GCA_039201055.1. Taxonomy (GTDB): domain Bacteria; phylum Planctomycetota; class Planctomycetia; order Pirellulales; family Pirellulaceae; genus Rubripirellula. The sequence goes on from JBCCRW010000124.1 coordinate 12,883, forward strand.
GTGAATCGAAATGTCCGTGGTCGGATCGAATGCAGATCGCCACGGGCTTGAATATTGAGCCAATTTGATCCCCGCCTCCGGTTTGCATTTTCGCGAAGGTTCGTTTCAACGTCACCGACAAACTGCGTCCTTAGAAACGCGTTTCGTTTGGTCGGATCCAGGCGTGTCGTTGCAAGCGAATCGCATCACCGGCAGCGTCATCAAGAGTAGCCAAAACACAATTGGTCTGTGGAAGGTCGTTCGTTTCCCCTCCAGGCGACGGTCCACATAAAAATCACAGGCGGAGGATTTTTAATTTCCCATTTCTCCAATAAGAATAGAAATGAAGTTTGATTTAGCTGCACGCATCTCGCGTGCCAAGCAAGGTCGACGCGGTTTGACCTTGATCGAGTTGATTGTCGTTTTGGTCATTCTGGTCGGCCTCGGCGGATTGCTTGTGCCCACGATCAGTAACGCATTGTCGCGAACCCACGTTGCAACCTGTGCAACGACGTTTCCCGAAGTGCATCAGATGATCCAACGCCGACTCGCTGAAACGTTTGATATTGGCAGTGGGTTTGATACCGCCGTTGATACCACTGGTGCTGCTGTCAACAGCTCTGGGGGAACGCTTACTATCCGGACTTTGGATGCCGACGAAGTTGCGGCTCTGCAAGCTATTGGCATCACGGAAGTATTTGACAGCGACCCATCTGCGGCAGGCTACAATCCGACATTCAGCATCAATCCGACATTGGACACCGTATCAACCACCACCGATGTCATTCAGCTAACTGATGCGCAGGCAACCAGCATTTTCTTGCCAACCGATAATGGGCAGGTCTACATTTGGCTGGGGATTGGCCGCAACTGGACCGGTCTCAGCGAACTGGCTCCCGAGCCGCCGACTCACTTTGGTGATACAAACGGCGTCTTGCCCGATCAGGCATACTCGCGTTTCGGTATCGTGTTGCAACTGGGCGAACTGAACAGTGCAGCGACACCGGTATTCGAAGCATTCGAGCAGGCAGAATACAAGCGGGTCAGCTACTCTCTCGACGGAGATGCGTTCGAAACCGGTGACAACCACATCGAAGTTTACTGGGAAGACGTTCAGTAAGTAGAACGACTAGGTTCGTTGCCAAACGATCGTGCAATCGCCCCGGCTCACGCTGGGG
>JBCCRW010000125.1:0-13976 GCA_039201055.1 Planctomycetota bacterium
AACATCAACATCCGCCTGCACCCCGCGGAACCTCGCGTGATAGCGTCGTTGGCGACCGCCGCGTTTCGCGCCGGATACCGGGATACGGCTCTTGCCCAGTGCAAGCGAGCCATCCGGATGCGGCCCCAGGAGGAACGTTACACCGAACTCTTGATCAAGATCGCCCAGGCTGCGAAGCCTGAATAAGATGCCCAGGGCGTTGCCCTGGATTGGATTGGGGCCGCCCCCGTTGGGGCTGGTGGATGGGTGTTGGGTTGGATTCCCAGCGCGTTGCCCTGGGCTGGTTTGGGGTCGCCCCCGTTGGGGCTGGTGGATGGTGTTGGGTTTGAACCTGCGACGGTTTCGTTTTGCGCACGGCTGTTTCGTGCGGCGACGTCTTGCGATGGCTGCCTTCCGCCCCGAAGGGGCAGCCCGATGCAAGCCCAGGGCAACGCCCTGGGTGACCGTCCCACAAACAAACACAAAAGCCCCAACGGGGCGACCCCACCGTGCTGGAGCATACCGCGCAAACCCCGACTCAGTCCCATGTATAACGCTCGTCCCAATCGATTCCATGGCGGCGGCACAATTCGCGAAATTCGTCTTTGAATGACATCTTTCGGTGGCGTTGCCCTGGGCTGGTTTGGGGCCGCCCCCTTGGGGCTGATCGATGGGTGTTGGGTTGGATTCCCAGCGCGTTGCCCTGGGCTGGTTTGGGACCGCCGCCGTTGGGGCTGGTGGATGATGTTGGGTTTGAACCTTCGACGGTTCCGTTCAACGCGCGGCTGTTTGCTGCGGCGACGTCTTGCGATGGCTGCCTTCCGCCCCGAAGGGGCAGCCCGATGCAAGCCCAGGGCAACGCCCTGGGTAACCGTCCCACAAACAAACACAAAAGCCCCAACGGGGCGACCCCATCGTGCTGGAGCCTACCGCGCAAACCCCGACTCAGTCCCATACATAACGCTCGTCCCAATCGATTCCATGGTGGCGGAACAATTCGCGAAATTCGTCTTTGAATGACATCTTTCGGCGTTGTTCCGGGCTGGTTTGGGGCCGCCCCCCTTGGGGCTGGTGGATGGCCTTTGGCCGCGCTGTTTGGGGCTGGTCCCTGGCTTACTGCCGCCCTCGTTGGGGCTGAGCGTTGTTTGACGCGTTTGAATCTTCTTTGGCCAAACGATCCAGGATGCCGTTGACGAAACGCGGTGATGCCGAATCGCCGTAGCGTTTGGCCAACAAAATGGCCTCGTTGACGGCGACGGGCGGTGGTGTCCCGCCATGCAAGATTTCGTAGGCCCCCAAACGCAAAACATTGCGGTCGACGACCGCCATTCGTGACACCTTCCAATGCCGAGATACAATCGCCAATCGCTCGTCAATTTGCTCCTTGTGTTCCAAGGTACCCCTGAGCAACGCGTCGGCAAACTTGGTTAACCCGCCACGGCCCTGCATTCGTGAACGGATGAACTTGGTCGCGGCCACCGGGTCGCGGCCACCGCCACCGGCGTCGGCTTCGTACAAAAGTTGAAGCACGATTTCACGGGCTCTGCGTCGTGTTGCCATGGGGGCCTATTTCGCCAGGTTGCTATTTCGCAAGGTTACGGAGCACCGTCGGCAAGATGCCGCCGTTGCGGTAGTACTGCAGTTCAACCGGAGTGTCGATCCGGACGACGCACGGAAAGCGCTTCGTCTCGCCGGCCGCGTTGGTCGCGGTCACTTCGATGCGGCTGCGTGGTTGCAATGATTCGCCGGTGGGAGCATCAAAGCTCTCTTCGCCGCTCAAGCCTAGCGATTGCCATGTGGCACCATCGGCGAATTCCAGCGGTAGAACGCCCATGCCAACCAAGTTGCTCCGGTGAATCCGTTCGTACGATGCGGCGATGACGGCTTTGACGCCCAACAGCATCGTTCCCTTGGCGGCCCAGTCACGCGACGATCCGGTGCCATATTCGGCACCGGCCAGCACGATCAGCGGTGTGCCATCGCGCTGGTAGCGCATCGAAGCATCGTAAATGCTGATGGTTTCGCCCGTGGGCAAATGCCGCGTGTAACCCCCTTCGGTGCCCGGTGCCAATTGATTGCGAATGCGGATGTTGGCGAATGTCCCGCGAACCATAACGCGATCATTACCACGCCGCGAACCAAACGAATTGAATTCACGGATCGCCACGCCATTTTCTTGCAAGTACTTTCCCGCCGGACCGTCGGTCGCGATCGCGCCGGCGGGCGAAATGTGATCCGTCGTGACGCTGTCACCCAGCAACGCGAGCACCCGAGCACCCTGGATCGGCTGGATGTCGGGCACTTCTTGGCCGGTCACCGCATCCAAAAAAGGCGGGTGCTGGATGTAGGTGCTGCGATCACTCCACGGATAAATCGCGCCGCCGGCGGCATCGATTTGATTCCATAGTTCGTTGCCGGCGACGGCCTGGACATATTCCCGGACGAATGCTTCGGGGGACATGGATGCTTGCATGGTCGCGGAAATCTCCTGACCGCTGGGCCACAGGTCACGCAAGTACACATCTTGTCCGTCGGAATCCTTGCCCAATGCTTCGTGTTCCAAATCAATGTCGGTCGTGCCGGCCAAGGCATAAGCCACCACCAGCGGTGGTGAAGCCAAATAATTGGCCTTGGTCAGCGGATTGACTCGACCCTCGAAGTTCCGGTTTCCCGATAGCACGGCCGATGCGACCAAGTCACCTTCGTGGATGGCGTTGGCCACCGGATCGGGCAGCGGGCCGCTGTTGCCGATGCACGTCGTGCAGCCGTAGCCGACGGTATGGAAGCCCAATTGGTTCAAGCTTTCGGTCAGCCCCGCGCGTTCCAAGTAATCGGTAACGACTCGGGATCCCGGTGCAAGCGAAGTCTTGACGTGCGGCGCGACGCTCAACCCACGTTCAACGGCCTTTTTGGCAAGCAACCCCGCGCCGATCATCACCGAAGGATTGGATGTATTGGTGCACGAAGTGATCGCTGCGATGACCACCGCGCCGTGACCGATCTTGCTGCTGTGGCCGTTGCTTTTGACTTTGCCCTTCGCGTCGCGGTGGGTCGGGTCCATCCCAAAGCCGGTCTTGCCGACCGGTGCGACCAGGGATTCATTGAACGATTCCTTCATGCGGGCGAGCGGAATACGATCTTGCGGCCGTTTGGGACCGGCCAGCGACGGTTCGACGGTCGACAAATCCAGTGAAAGGGTTTTGGTGTAGTTCAGCGTGGGTCCGTCATCGGTGCGGAACAGACCTTGTTCCTTGCAATAGCGTTCGACCAATTGCACCGACGATTCTTCGCGGCCGGTTTGACGCAGATATTCGAGCGTCAAATCATCGACGGGGAAAAAGCCCATGGTCGCGCCGTATTCGGGCGCCATGTTGGCGATTGTCGCGCGGTCGGCAACGCTCATGCGTCGCATGCCGGTACCAAAGAATTCGACAAACTTTCCCACAACGCCTTCTTCGCGAAGGATTTCGACAACCCGCAAAACCATGTCGGTGGCCGTTGAGCCGGGCGGAAGTTCGCCGATCAATTCAAAGCCGACGACTTCGGGCATCAGCATATACAGCGGCTGACCCAGCATGTTGGCTTCGGCCTCAATCCCCCCGACACCCCAGCCCAAGACGCCCAGGCCATTGATCATGGTGGTGTGGCTGTCGGTCCCCACCAGGGTGTCCGGACACGCGACCGGCCCATCGGGTGTCTCACATAAAGCGACGACTCGGGCCAGGTATTCCAAATTGACTTGGTGGACGATGCCGACGTTGGGCGGCACGACGCTGAAGTTGGAAAACGCCTGCTGGCCCCACTTCAAAAATTCATAGCGCTCGCGGTTACGCTGGAATTCAACTTCGACGTTCCGCTGAAGCGCGCCGGCGGCACCAAAGAAGTCCACTTGGACGCTGTGGTCGATGACCAGATCGACGGGGATCAAGGGATTGATTTTTTCGGGATCGCCACCGATTCGCTGCATCGCGCTGCGCATCGCTGCCAAATCGACGACCGCCGGGACACCCGTGAAATCCTGCAACACGACTCGATACGGCTTAAACGGAACTTCTTCTTTGGCGACGTTTTTCGCATCCCAAGCGGCCAAGTGCTTTACGTCTTCGGGCGTGATAGAAAAGTCATCGCAGTTTCGCAGGACGGCTTCGAGCAACACGCGAATCGAAAACGGCAGCCGAGTGACTTCGCCCAACCCCGCTTGCTCCAGACGATCCAGGCGATACAGCGTGGCTTGGCCAGAGCCGGTGTCGAATGTGTCGCGAACGCCAAAAGGATCGAAGCTCACCGCTGGAAGCCCCATGCAAGAAAGGATGCTGTGAAAGTACAGACGCTTTTCACCCGCAGTTTATGCAGGCGAGTGTGGATTTTGGTAGCCGACGCCGACGCCGACACCTAGCGGCTACCTGCAAACGGAGTTCCGATCGATCCGACTGGTCAAAGTTTTCCGGCAATTCCGATTCTGCTCGGCAAGACACTTGGGCGAAGACGATATGTCCTACCGATCCCAACGGATAAATCCATTTTCCCGCAAATGACAGTATTCACGATGATCGCCCGACGACCAGCAAATTCAACTTCACCGCGACGACTCGTTTCGTGGGTGGTCGCCGCCACTTTGGTCCTGGCGCCCGGATCGGGTGTTTTGGGCGGATTCGGATCCGCCCATTCGGCCAACGCCGGCGATTGCCAATGCGGCGGTTGTGCACCATCGGGTGTCGTGATGACCCAGCCGACGTGTGGTTGCGGTGAAGCGGTATGCGGTTGCGAGCCGGTATCGCCGAGGTCCGCGTCAACCGGTTTGCTGGGAAGACGTGGCAACTTGAACCCATTTCGCGGTCTGCTGGGCTTCAAGCCGATCGTTCGGCGTGGTCCCGATTGTGGGTGTGAAGAACCCGCGTGTGGCTGTGAGGCATCGACTTGCGATTGCCCCGCACCGGCATGCGGATGTGAAACACCGGCATGCGGATGTGCAACACCGCGGGTCGGATGTGCAACAACGCTGGCGCCCGTCTGTGGTGTGGAAGCGGGATGTGGTTGCAGCCAGCCCGCGCGAATCAATAAGTTCAAGCACGCATTTCGGCAATTAAAAACAAAGCTGGCGACGAAGTTAAAGCGACGTCCCACCGGCTGTGATGACGCCTGCGATTCGTTGACGCTCCAGGAAATGCAAGTCGCACCCGGTGCCGTGCATCTGCATGTACCGTCGCACCACGGAGGCGAAGCGTCGATTCCCGGTGGCATCGTTTTGCCGCCCGCGCCGGTCGCCAATCCCATTCCGTTGCCGCCGGCCAGCAACGTGGTACCGGCGTTGCCCCCCGCCGCATCGGGCATGGCGGTTTCACCAACGATTCCCATGAATTCGACACCGATGGAAATCGCGCCCACACCAGCCAATCGCATTCCCACACGGTCGTTGCCGCCGAATGCGACAAACGCCGCGCCGGCGATTGACGCGACGATGACCACGCCGCGAACGACCATTAGCAAAGACAACGCCATCGGTAACGACGCAATTGGCGAACATACCGCAACGGGCGGCATGGCCAGCGCGGCCGCCGCGGCCGGTGCAAACAATCCGGCGGCCGAACAAGCCAATCCGCTCCGTTCGCCCGCCCCAGGTGAGTCGCAACGGTCGCCGATGGACCCCGGTCCCGCGTTTGGGTTGCCCGGTGATACCGCGACGCCGCTACCAAACGTTCCGGCAAATAACGCGCCCGCAAACAATGAACCCGCGACCGATGATTTCGACAGCATGTTTGATGCGCCGGCGGATTCGAAAGATTCGAATTCCAATGGCGATGACGCCATCGACGATTTGTTTCGCATGAATTCAGATCCCTTCGCCGACGAAGCCCGAGCGGGATCGAGCCGCCGCGTGCGTCGCGTTCAACGGTCTCACTCCGGGACCGCCGCTCGACCGGCCAGCTTTCGTCGCGTCGCCAGGGAATCGCTTCAAAGGGGTGCGTCCAAGGACGATCAACCCGAGGTCAAAACCTGGTACAGCTTGCGATAAGCTTCAACGACGCCGGGCCACGTGAAGCGCTGTTGGACTCGGCAGCGGTTTTCGTTTGCGATCATCGCGGCCACGGATTCGTTGGCAAGTAGCTGGTTGATGCGATCGATCATTGCCGCCGCGTCATCGACGGCAAAGGTCATGTCGATGCTGGCGCCGTCGGTCAATTCGGCAATCCCCTCGACGCGGCTACAAATCACCGGCAAGCCGCAGGCCATCGCTTCGAGTACCACATTGGGCATGCCCTCATAGCGGCTGGGCAGCAACAAGGCCGAAGCGGCTCGCATCCACGGCGCGATGTCCTGTTGGAAGGGCAACCGGCGGACGTAGTCTCCGCCAAAGCCGCGACAATAGGCGTCGATCGCGCCGGCTAATGGACCGTCCCCAATCATCAGAAGCCGTCGGCGGGGATGTCGTGGGCCGATCCAATCGGGAATCGTCTCGAGCAACCACTGCAAATTTTTTTGCGGGTGCATGCGTCCCACAAACAACACCACCGGGTCGTCGGGTGCCCAACCGAGGTGCGTCCAGTCCACCGGTGTGGCTTGATCGAAACGTGAGGCATCGATGCCGTTGGGGACCACGGTGGTCGGCGGCCACATTTGCACATGGGTGTGCGGATCATTCCCAACGGTTGCGCGCGAATGTTGTCGTGTTCCGTGCGGATGCCGTCGGGGCCGACACAAATGCGTTTTCGCAAAGCGCTCGACTTCGCGGCTGACACAAACCAGCGATTGCATCTTCGATGCGGCGTGTCGTTCGATCAGAATTCGTAATGGCTTGTTTTCGGCAACGCGAAGGTTCCCCACGTGCGTGGGGATGTTCGCCCGCCGCGCCGCCCGGCTGCTCAAAACATTGGCATGAAATAGGAAGCTTTGCACCACATCCGCGCGATTGTCGCGCAACCATCGCGTCAGTTTTCGCTGGGCCGAAAAAACCTGCGTGATTCGATCCGCCCCCGCCGTCTCAATCGGAACCTGAGCGTCGCGTAATCGCCGCACCAAAGCATCTCGCCCCACTGGAGGCAACGATCCGATGGAAAAACAGCGCACTTGATCGCCGCGTGCTTGCAGCCCCAAAGCCACCTCGGTCAGGCAGGATTCGGCACCGCCGGTGTGCAATTCGGTGATGACAAAATCAATTCGCAAAAAATCGACCCTTTTCTCCGAACATTTGGCACGACGAGTGCGTCGGTGGTTCGTCAAATGAATTTTGATGATTCATCGAACTCAGTGTGGGTTCGTGTCATTGAAGTTCCGAACTAGGATTTGTCGAACGCAAACCGCTACCTCCCTCTATCCCCCCAATCCAATCTAGTTGGCCCTTTATGAAAGCCTCTAGCACCTATGTCATCCAAACCGTCCACGGCATCAAAGAGAAAATCGATCTGGTTCGGTTGGCTCAGCTAAAGAAGCAAGCCGCCAGCAAGGTAAAGCCGAAGCCGAAGACCAAGTCGTAAGGGCCCAAATCGTCAGGGCCCGAGTCGTCAGGACCTGGGCCCGAGTGGTTCTCGACACGCACGAGCTGTTTCAAACACACACGCGCTGTTTTAGACACACATTCGGGCGAACACGTCCAGTGCGGCCACCGTTCGCCGCACCTCGTGAACGCGGACAACGCTGATGCCTTTGGCGGCCATCGCCAACGTCACCGCGAGTGTTCCGGCATCTCGGTCGGCGATCCCTTCGCCGACCAACTTCTTAATGAAGCCCTTCCGGGAATGGCCGATCAAAATCGGGCAATCCAGATCTTGAAAGGCTTCGGCGCGTTGCACCAGTTCCCAGTTGTGCTGGTGCGTTTTTCCGAATCCGACACCCGGATCCAGGCACAGCCGTTCCAAACGCAGGCCGGCGTCCAGTAACGCGTCTCGGCGGCGTCGCAGGTAGTCGGTGATCTCGGCGACAACGTCGTCGTATCTGGGATCGTCCTGCATCGTTTGCGGGTTCCCACGCATGTGCATCGCACACACCGCGACATCGGTTTGCTTGGCCAACATCGGCATCGCGGCATCGCCTTCCAAACCGGTGACGTCGTTCAAGATGGTCGCCCCCGCGGCGATCGCACGCTCGGCGACCGCCGACTTGGACGTGTCAATGCTGATCGGGATTTGCAATTCCTTTGAAAGTGTTTCAATGACCGGCAGCACACGCTGGATTTCCGTTTCCGTGTCGACCGGTTCGCTGTAGGGCCGCGTGCTTTCGCCGCCCACGTCGATGATGTCCGCACCTTCGGCCGCCATCTGTTTGCCGTGCTGGATCGCCGCGTCAACGGTCGCGTGTCTTCCGCCGTCGGAAAAGCTATCCGGCGTCGCGTTCAAAATTCCCATCACCAAGGGGCGTCCCGGTGGCGTCAAAATTCGCTCGGGAAGATGCCACGGCTGGAATCGATTGGGCATCACCAACGACTTTCCATCTGCGAAACGATTTGTTGCGCGATGTCGTCCACCAGGCGGACCGATGCCGTCCCCGTACTCTGGCCGGCCTCGGGAACAAAACGACTTTGGCTACCCACACCGATCACGCCGCCGGTCGTCGGAATCACCGAATTTTGCATCAGCGTATTGCCGAGGCGATCGGTCCAGGCGGTGCGAACGGTCAGCACCAAATCCAGACCCCGCGGATCATCGCCCTGGGTTTCGGTCAGCACCTGTTTCGATTCGCTGGTCACGACGCATTGAAGCTGGGTATCGGCACCGGCATGTCCAACGACTTTGTAAGGCGTGCGGCGTTCAATTTCCATGGTGATCGCTTCGGCCAGCTGTGGGCCTAAGTCATGCCGAAACGTTTCGTTGCGAATCGCGGGGACGTAAACGGTGCGAATGCCGGGGGGAAACAACGAAGCCGCACCAAAATGGTAGGGCGTGCAACCGACCAAGCTGATTGGCAAGCAGACGAGCAAAAAGAAAGCGAAGTTCCAGGTCCATTGCCGCCCGTTCGCGCGGAATGGAGGAAGGTTCATGTCGGCGGCCGATCGTGGTGCGGCCCGTCGTGGTGCGGCCCGTCGTGGATGAGGCGACGAGTCCTGATCGCGGGGACTCGTCGCCTCGTCCACTACGCGGGGACTCATTGCCTCGTCCACGACGCGGGGACTCATTGCCTCGTCCACGACGCTGGGATTCGTCGCTTCGTCCACGACGCAAGCAAACGCTTGTCCGCTCCTAGCGTAGGATAACATCGCCGGCCCCGGGACCCTGTGGGGAATCGACGCCCTGATTTACACCGGGTTTCAATTGCAGCGGAACGCCCCGACGCGATTCGGGAATCAGCTTGGTCAGCCAGGCGAGCGGTTGTTCGGGCACCGGAGGCAGCGGCGCGACGGCCTGGAGTCGTTCGCGAGCGATATCGGCCTGCGGTGTGTCGCCGTAGGTTTCCAGCAAACGTTGGTACAGTTTCGCGGCGGCACCAAACTCCTTTCGCTTTTCACGATATTCCGCCTGCTTGAACAATTTTTCGCTGCGCTGATAGGCCACCGTGGCGGCATTGCGGGCCAGCATTTCGGCGTACTTGGGATCCCGCAATCGATCGGGAAATCGAATTCGCGATTTTCGAATCAGCTCCGATGCTTCATCCAGCACCAATTCGCTGTACCGCGGCCCCCGATACAGTTGCAACTTGCACTGGATCCCCAACAGATGTGCCAGGAACAAATGTTCGCTGTCGGTGAAGGATTCGCGCAGGTCCAGCAGAAATTCATCGGCCTCTTCGAACTTCTTTTGCCGGATCAATTCCACCGCGGCGGCCATCGTCGCGTCGTCGGCCAGTCGTCCGGTCGGATCGTCAAAGCGAATTTGGTCCAACACTCGGATCACGTGTCCGTCCAAATCGGTCGTTGGTCGCGATCGATCGGTCAAGTTGATGCTGTACCAAGCACTCGGCCGGGCCTTGTCGTATTCGACCCAGTATTGGGTGATTGCAAACAAGCGTCTTGCGACTTTGTCGGTGTTTTTATTGCCCGGATGATCCTTTTGCAGTCGCGCAAAGGTTTCGCTGCTCTGCACCAACTGGTCGGACAAAAATTCGGATTCGCCCTGCATGTACAGGGCGTCCTGGGCGAGCGATGGGACCTCGCCTTCGGCGGCTTCGGCCGATTTTCGGAAGATCTTGGCCGCCTTGGCGAAGGTGCGACTCCGATCGTCGCCCTCCAGCTTCCGCGCCGCTTCAAAAGTCCGGTTGGCCTCCTGATACAACTCGCGGGCCCGGTCGGGATCCTCCAGTTCGCGGCCGCTGAGCAACTTCACGGTGTTGCGTCCGAGCTTGCTGGAACGTTCCGAAAACGTTTCCGGCTTGTCATCGTCTCGGGGCCCCAGCGGCGACGTCGCCGACACTGGCCGGATCAAGTCACCGGCTTGCGGTTCAATAAAGTCGTCGCTGGTACCACTGAAAAATGGCCGCAGAGGCGATCGAATTGCCTGGCATCCGCACAGCAGCACCGTCGCAAGTAAGCACAGCCCAAATCGGCGTATCTTCCCGAGGGTTGTTTGATCCGTTCGAAAGCGGTGATCCGTCACCGTGATTCCTCCATCAGTCGCTGGGAAACCAGCGTTTGCATTTTGGGGACTTGGCCGGCAATCGATGCGATCCATCGATCGATGACGCCGCGGAGGGCATGGTAGTGCGTCGAATTTACGCTACCCATTTGCCGCCGTACCGTCGCGATGTGCGATTCGAACGCGAGATGCGATGCAAAGCTGGGTAGCGGGTCAAAAAGGTTGCGCAGGATTTCCACGGTCGCGTGCGGCAATCCGACATTCTGTTGGCTGGAGGATCGGCATTGCGAGCACACCAGACCACCGGAAACCAACGAAAACGGCATCACGGATGAAACCCGGGCAATGGCTTGATTGCCCGCAGCGGGACCCGCGGAAGTGTGCTCTGAAAACACCTCGCCGCACTCGGCACAACGATCCAGCGAAGGTTGGTGTCCCAGCAAACGCAACAACTGTGCTTGGAAGCACAACAGCGTCGCCTGGACGGGACCATCGGAATCTATTTGCTGCAACGTCGCGATGGTCAAATCGTAAACTTCGGTGTGAGGTTCATCGTCGTCGATCAGGATCCGCAGCAGCTCGGCGACCGCGTATCCGGCGTACAAACGGGGCAGCGATTTTTCAGCCGCGCGAAAGCGGCGGTGCAGTTTCGCTTCGGTCAACAAATCCAGCCGGTCGGATGTCTTGCGAATCACGACTACACGACACACGGCCAGCAGGTCAAGCGAACCTTCAAAGGGGCCTTTGGGTCGCCGCGCCCCCTTGGCGATGGCTGACAAACGACCGAAATCGCGGGTCAGCAAGGTGACCACGAACGACGTTTCGCTGAACGGAACCAGGCGCACGATCACCGCCAAGGTGCTCTCGCCGCTCACGCCTACAGATCGCCGTCGAATTCGGATTCGCCCAGCGAGCCCAGCGAGGCCAGTAACTCACTCATTTCCGCCGCCGCGTGCGCGTCATTTTGCAGCCGTGCCTGGTCGATGCCGTTCCGCAATGTTTCCCGCGCCGGTTCCACGCGTCCATTTTCGGCTTCCATTTGGGCCAGCATAAAAAACGCCTGCACGTGAGGCGGCGAATCGCCCATCAACCCACGAAACAGGCTTGTCGCTTCATCGGTCTGACCCAAGCCGCGGCATTCCATCGCCAAGCTGTATCGCAGGAACGTGTCCTGAGGGTCGTCAGCCAACATGGCCCTGATTTTTTCGATTCGAACACTCATTCCGTCACAACCGTCAAAATTTCCTTCAGCGTTCCGACCGGACCGTCCGATCCAAACCGAGACTACCTTTCCTTTTGTCGCTTTCAACGCGAGACCTGTAAATGGACCGTGACGTCCGAAAGCTCTGGATCGCCACCGCGGCGATGACCGCATTCTTTGCCGCCCCCTGCGCGATGTCCCCGGTCGGGGCCCAGACACCCGAGGCAGCCCAGACAACTAAGTCGACTAAGGCATCTGGTGCGGCGATTGATGGCGGCCGAGCACCCGCAAAACGACCAACATCTGCCGCCACCGTCCAGCCTGCTGCCGCCGTCCAGCCTGCCGTCGGAACGGGCCAAACAACCACCCAGGTGATGCAGGTCGTGGGAAAACAGCTTGGCAATCAACGGCTGTCGTCCGCGGCGGGCAATTCGGCGGCGGCCCCGCGATTGGCCCGGGGTGGTTTTTTTGGCAGCCTATTTGGACGCGGAAAAAGTGGCTCCAGCGACAAGGATTCGGGTTTCGTTCCAACGCCCCCCGGGCAACTGCAGGGCGGCTCGGACGAAGTCAACTGGGACGGGATTCCCTATCACACCGTGGACCGCAATGGCACAACAGCCAACCGCGGCCGCGTGATGGCCAAGCCGCGACCGGCCGGGATGCCAACACCGCCGGCTGACATTCCAGCGACAAGCCGATCCAGCGGTTACGGGCGAGCCACCAGTACGCCGCAAGCGCTTCGACAAGTTCCCAGTCCTGCCCCCAGTGCTCGCGGCGATGTATCCAGTGCACGCGGCAACGCCCCGATCGTTCGCAATAATGCGGGAAGCATTCAAAGCCCCGCATCGCCTTCAACGTCGTCACTGAGCGGATCGTCCCGTCGCAGTCGCCGGCGAATTGTCGAAGGCACTGCGCCGGCGAAGACGAATGGGCTGCCACCGAAAACCTCGGTCACGCGCTCGACCCCAAAGGCCGACTACACCGGGGTCCCCGACTTGGTGCCCCGCGTTGCCCGCCGTGAACTCAAGCCCGCTCCCAAGTCCGTCGCCACGGCACCGGGCAAAAGCAACAAGAGCGCGGTGGATTCGAACACGGACAATTCGAACATCGCCACCAAGCGACGTGCTGCACCGGAGACCAAGGTGGCCGGCGCGCCGGCGGCCAAAACGACTCAGGATGGCAAGCCCACGGAAATTGCCGCAAAGAAATCTCCAACCCCGATAGTTGCAAACGCGACTTCGCCAGCACCGAGCCGCAGCCCTTCCGGATCGACCTCGGGCAAGCCCACCGCTTCGTCTCTTGCTGCCGGCGACACCCGGCCGTCGGTGCGACGGCAGGAAAAGTCCCAGTCAATCCCGTCAACTCAGTCGACCGCGTCAACTCAGTCGACCGCGTCAACTCAGTCGAGCCTGTCAACGCAACCGGCTTCGTCAACTCCGACAGCACTTCCAACGACAACGACACCCAAAACGGCAACGGCGTCGACCGTTCCCTCGCCACCGGCCAATCGCATCGTGCCCCCGACCGCCGGTATCGCGGCTTCGCCACAAACGCCAATCGCGTCTGCGTCACCATCACAAATTGCCGCAGGCTCGATGGGACATTCCACGTTGTCGGCACCGCGAGCATTTTCAGCTCCGGCGTCCGTTGGCGCGTCGCCGTCGACGACCGCGCTGCAACCCAGCACTGCCGGACGCAACCAGTTTGTCGATGATCCCTTCGCATCGCGCGTCGCTCGCTCGGCGCCCGCGGCGGTGCCGCCAGCAACACAGCACTCCGTTGCAACACAGAACCCCACTGCAAAACAAAACCCAGCAGCAAAACCGTTCACAGCGGTGAACCAAAGTCCGGTTGATGGACCCGTGGCGGGTTTGACCCAAACGGCAAAACTCGATCCGCCGGCCGAGCCGGCGGGCCCCTCTTTACCGCCGCTGAAATTCCCAGCCGTTGATGCGTCCGGGATCGGGAACACACCCGCCACCGTTGCTGCGACCCCCATCGGTTCCGGATTGCTCGATGCGGCAACCACGGCCATTTCCGCGGACTCCGTCACTGGCGATGACAAAACACCCGAGCCGGTCGGTTCGCTGCCCGCGCAGGCCGCTTCGGATTCCAAAAATGCCTTCGCAACCAAGCCCGGCGACCAATCCGTCGTCGGCCAACTGCCGGGGCTGCGCGTGGTCACCTACGGTCCCGAATCGCTGATGATTCGCCAAACCGGACGCTACGCCATTCGTGTCGAAAACCGCGGTGCCATCGAAGCCGAAGGTTTGATTATCCGATCGACGATTCCCGAT
>JBCCRW010000126.1:0-13833 GCA_039201055.1 Planctomycetota bacterium
GTGCCGGGACCGGCGGCTAGCGCCTCGCCGATCGCCGGATCCTATCGCCTACGGGTGCAGGCCCGCGTAGTACGCGGCGCCGTACAACCCGGCTTGTCCGCCCAGTGCCGAAAAACGTACTACCAGATGCTCGGACACTTCCCGCAGTGAAATCCGGCGCACCTCTTCGTGGATCGCCGTCAGGAATTGCTCGCCGGCCAGTGTATCGCGACCACCAAAGTCGATCGCGCCGCCGAGTACAAATTCACGCGGATTCGTGACGGTCGCCGCAGCCGCGATCGCACGGCCCAAGTACATGCCGGTGCGACGGATCGTTTCCAAGGCGGCCACATCGTGTTCCTCCGCCAGCGTCGCAACGTCGGCCGGTGATTGCACCTGAGATGCACGATGCAGCCGCGGCCCCGAAACCACCACGCCGTCCTCCTGGATCACCTCGTGCATCGTTCGCACGATGCCCGCCGATCCGGCATAGGCCTCCAGGTGTCCGGGGAAACCACATCCGCAACGCCGCGCCGATGGAGAATGATCGACCACCGCATGACCGATTTCGCCACCGCAGCGATGTTCGCCGTCGACGGGTCTGCCGCCCACGATCACCCCGCCGCCCACACCGGTACCCAGTGTCAAAAAGATCAAGTTGCTTGCCGGATCGAGCTTTGCGAATGAAAATTCGCCCATCGCGGCGGCATTCGCGTCATTGATGACGACCGGCTGCTGCTTGAAGACGTCGGCGAGTTCTTCACCAAAATCCACGCCTCGCCACTGATGCAAATTGGCCGTTTCCGCCAACTTACCGCCGCCCATCAGCACCCCCGGCATCGCCAAGCCGATCGAATCGATGTCGTCGACGGAATCAATCAATGCGTGATGCGTCGCGTCGGCGGCGTCGCCAAGCACCCGCTGAATCCATGTTCGGATTTCGGTAAACGCCAGCGCCGGACTTTCGAAGCTTAGCGTGTGCAGGAAATCGCGTGCGAGTAACCGGTCGCCGCGAAACAAGCCGAACTTGATCGTTGTGCCGCCCAAATCGATGCCCAACGAAACACCCCGGCTGGGCGAGCCTTGGCTGCCGATCGAGTCGGAGGTACGGCTGAAGGCTGCGGACACGGCGGACGAAATAGGCGAGGGAGCAGGTGACATCCACCAGCATAGTTCACGAGCCGGCGGCGACGATCGAACCGGCGATCGCCTTTCCGAAGGCCGGCAAGTCCCGAATCGGCGCCAAGTCCGGATCACGCAGCAAGTCGGTTTTGCGGAAATGACCTTTGCGAAGCGCAATCGCCAGCAGCTCCAAGCTTTGGTTCCGGCACCGTTGGACGATGTCCTTTGCGGTATCGACGGTGTTCGCGTTGCTGCTTGCTTGGGCTTCGCTGCTTGTCTGGTTTTCGCTGCTTGTCTGGTTTTCGCTGCTTGTCTGGTTTTCGCTGCTTGTCTGGGCCTCATTGGCACGCGTCGCCGCCGCGGCCAATTGGGCGTAGCCGCAGGCCAGGTGGTACGCCATTCCGGGGTCGTCTTGGACGAACGGCTTGACTTCATCGGCGATCGATAGCCCATTCTCCAAGTCGCCGGCTCGCGCGTAGGCGATCGCCAAACTGGTCGCGATGCCCGCGTTTTCCGAATCACCCCGCAACATTTCTTCGCGTAGCCCAACGACTTCGCCAAAGACTTTGTCGGCTTCTTCACGCCGCTGCATTTCGGCCAGCGTGGCACCCAGTCCGTACAGCGACCGATCGAGTGCGGATTGATAAGCAATTTGATACGGTTCCTTCGCGAGCACATCACGAATCGCGGCGACGCTTTCGCGATAACTCTTTAGCGCGTCTTCGGTCTTGCCGGCGTACAAATCCATCCGTGCATCGACACCTTGCCAAAGGGCCAGCGACAAACGGTAGCTCGCGACCGCTGGCCTCTGGTCCATGACCTTTTTGATGCCGTCGATTGCTGTCGCGATGCCGGCCTTGCCCGCGTCCAAGTCGCCCCTTTGAAAGCGTACTTTGGCAAGTTGCATTTGTGCGGTGTGCAGTGCCACACGTTGGCCGATGCTGGATGGATCGGCATCGGCGTATTGCCGGCGCATTTGCAACGCCTCGGACAACCGGCTTTCGGCCAATTCCATTTCGCCCCGTTCCTGGGCCAACGATCCGGACTCCTGCAGACTACCGATCAAGACATTGCCGACCTGTTTGCTGGGCGAAGCCTCGTACCAGGCTCGGCGAATCTCCAGCGATTTTTCAAAGTGTTCACCGGCCCGCTCCAGGGCTCCGGTGCTTCGCAGCGCACCGCCGATCAGCGAATGGATTTTGGACAGGTTGTTTTCGCGGTTTTTCAATTCGCCGTTGGCCATGATCGCTTCAAAGGCATCCAGGGCCTTTTGGTATTCGACGACGGCCTCGCCGTGGCGACCGATTTCGCGATTCAGATCGCCTTTGCGAACCGCAATGATCGCGGCAATCATGCTGTGCTCGTTAACGGCCTTGCCCTGCTCCCGCATCAACGTCAAGCCTTTATCGAGGATCTTGACCATGTCCTCGCGGAGCGATCGAAATCGCGAATCCCCGCCCAAACGGCCCATCGCCGCAAACGCCACGGATTTGAGCGCATCGACGGCCAGTTTCTCTTGAACCTGTGCGGCTTCGGCGTTGGTCTCGGCTTGCTGCTTGGCTCCCAGTGCCAGTTGTTCGTTTTGACGCGCGCGTTGCTCACTGGCAATGGCTTGGGCGGCGTTTTGATCGGCACGCGTCTTTTCGTTTTCGACGATCTGTTTTTGGCCGTAAATTCGCAGTGCTGCCAGCGGTCCGCCGACCATCACCACGGTTGCCAGACTGGCCGCCAGCGCCGATGCAAGGGCCGTTTTTTGGTTGCGGCGACACCAACGCAGCAAACGCTCGCCTTGCGAGACCGGCCGTGCCTGGATCGGTCGGTCATTCAAAAATCGATCCAAGTCGTCCGCGAATTCGCCGGCGGTCGCGTAACGCTTTTCCGGCTCCTTCTGAATCGCCTTCATGCAGATCGTCTGTAAGTCCTTGGGCAACGTCGGCTGCAGCGCGATGGGCTCCAAGGGTTCATTGTGAATCACTTGGACCAGGGTTTCGGTCGCGTTGGTGGATTGGAATGGTGGCCGACCGGTCAGGGCGCAATACAACACCGCGCCCAGACCATAGATGTCGGCCGACTCGCAAACGCTGGTGCTGTCGCGGGCCTGTTCGGGTGCCATGTAGGCGGGGGTGCCGACGATGGCGCCGGTTCGTGACAGCCCGGCGTCATCGGCAAGTTCCTTGGCCAACCCAAAGTCCGTGATCTTGGGCACGCCGTCGGCTGTCAACAAAATGTTGGCGGGTTTCAAGTCGCGATGGATCACGTCGTGATCGTGAGCCTCCTGCATGGCGCGGGCGGCGTCGCGTATTAGCGTCGCCGCCTCGCGTGGCGGCATCGGTCCGCCCGCGATTCGCTTGGACAGATCGCTGCCGTCGATGAATTCCAAAGCGAAATACGGATTACCGTCGTGCGTTCCGTAATCGTAAATCCGCACGATGTTGGCGTGCTGGAATTTTCCGATCGCCTTGGCTTCCGATTCAAAGCGCGCGATCGCGGCTGTGCCCGCCATCGCGCCACCGTGCACCATCTTCAGCGCGACCAACCGGTCGATGCCCTGCTGTTTGGCCAGGAAGACCACCCCCATGCCGCCGCGTCCTAACGTCCGCAGGATCTCATAGCCGGGAATTTTGATTTGCCGAAGGCTTTCGATTTCGTCTGCCGCCAATTCGCGAGCGAGATCAATCGGCTCGCCCGCCATATTCTCGGGCACGACGTTTTGCACGGTAACCGCTCGGTCGCTTCCCCGCACTTTGACGGATCCCGATTTGGATTCCGATGGTTCCCCGTCAAGCGTCGCGTCATAACTAAGCAGATCCGCGTGCGAGTGATGCGGTGTGTCGGTGGCCGCACGGGTCACGTCGGGATCGGCATCCGCATCCCGGCCGCCGGAAATACGCACCGGCGCCGCACCGGCACTGTCCAATGTCGGGGAATCGACCGGTCCCGCCGACGTTGGCCCAATCGACGTTGACCCAATCGATGTTGACCCAATCGATGTCGACTGGGGCGGATCAAGGCCGTCGAGCGTGCGATCGCGAGCGTCGCTCGAAATCACCCCGTCGCGTGTTTCCATCGCTGGGGAATTCCTGTTCGCGGTCGCTTGGTTTGCTTGCGGGGAAGGCGATTGGCTTTGTTGCCGATGCAGTGATTCCAAGGCTTGTCGCGCGAGCAATTGTCGGTCGGGATCCAGTGCATCGATGACGACCTGAATGCTTTCCAGCGGCGAACTTGACGGGTTATCGCGAAGTCGCGCTTCGTACCACGAGGACAATTCGACCAGCCACGGCTGCGTCGGTGTTTGCTGTTCCATCAATTTGTTTTCCGGCAATCTGTTTTCCAGCGATCTGTTTACAAAACAATCTGTTTTCTAAAAGGTGAAACTCGAGACGTTGTCGGCTAGGCCAATTCGTCGATGGCTTCTTGCAACCCCGGCGCGATCAAATCGTCCGCGTCGATACCCGCACGATCCGCGAAGAACCAATCGCGTCCGTTTTGACCGGCGACGCGATCGCTGATTTCGTCATCAAACACGGTGGCATTGGCGGCCAGCGAAACCGATGCTCCGGCCCCGATACCGCTGCGCAGATTACCGAGCCGCTCGGAATAGGACTTTTCAGAGGACCATTCTTGCAGAACTTGATCCCACAGTGACTTGGAATCGCCCAAGCTGGTGAAGCCAGCAATGATCAAGTCGCCACCCACGCCACCACGCAGATCATCTTGGCCCATGCCGCCGACCAAGACATCCATACCGATGCCGCCGAGTATCCGGTCGTCGCCATCGCCGCCCCGAATCACATCATTGCCGACACCGCCGACCAATCGGTCATCACCCGCATCGCCACCGAGAAAATCGTTTCCGTCGCCGCCAACGATGCGGTCGTTGTCCGCACCACCCAACAACGTGTCGTCGCCCGCCATGCCGTCAAGGCGGTCATTCCCGGCACCGCCAAGGATTTCGTCTGGGCCGCTTCCGCCGACCAGATCATCATTGCCCGCTCCGCCCGAAAGACGTGTCGGCAGATGCACACTGGAATCGATGACGATTTCATCGTGGCCGCCCAGACCGTCGACCACGATCCGGTCGTAGCGGTCCAGCGGCGCCGAAAACCAACCGCCCCACGACGTGAACCAGCGCAACAATTGGTCATCCTGTTCGACATGGACGCGGTCGTCGTTGCCGGTGCCCCGAATGGTCAAATCGCGTGCCCCCACGTCGACGCTAAAGGTCAACGCGTTGACGGCTACATCCCCGTCGTACAAATAGAATCGCAGCGGGTATTGCCCGTTGGCGGCATACACATGCGTCGCCGTCCAAGTGTCGCCGTCGAAAGCGGCCGGCACGGCCGTTCCATCGCCGAAATCGACAATCGCCGACAGCACGTCGTTGGGCCCCGCGTCAAACAAATCCGCACGGACCGTGTACGGCTGACCGACACTGGCGGCGCCGGGCAAGGACAAGGCCGCCAATTCCGGCGGCGCGTTTTCGAAACGGAACAGTATATCCGTGAAATCGGATTGGCCCATTGCGTCGGCGACCACCATACGCACGGCGTAATCGGTTTGATCTTCGGCACCGACCGTCAATGACACGATGGTGTTCAGCGTCAGGTCCAAAGTCGCGTCGGCGGGGAACGCGAACCCCGCGATCGGTTCGATGCTCCACTGCGGCGTCGGATCGGTCGTGATCACACCCAAGACGACCGTCCGGGTGGACCCTTCGACCGCGCTAAACTCCGCTTCAATATCAAATAATCGCGGCGGATCGATCCCGGTAGCGGCCGCTCCCGAAGAATCGACCAGCAAGTCATTGACGGGATCAAAATCCGTCAACAATTCGTTGCCCGAATTACCGATCACGGTATCGCTACCGTCGCCCGTCGTGACGGTATCGCCGCTTTGCGAAGCCGTGAGTGTCGTGCCATCGTAGCGATAGATCGTCAATTCATACGGCCCGTGATCGGTGTCGTCACAGGCCGGATGTGTTGGATTGGCCAAGCAGAAGGCTGCGTCGTCAAAATCACCCAAATAGCTTTCCACGCCATCCAGGTTCAATTCCGGCAGGTCAAACGAAAACGTGTCGACTTCAATCGTGTAGGCCTGGGCATCCGTCGTGCCGTCCTGCCGAGCCGGGATCAGCAGATCGAACAACATCGCATCGATCGATTCAAACGAATTGTCGTTGAAGGTCTTGTAGTCATCGTTGCCGCCGTAATCGACCAATGCACCGTCGGGGCCATACAGGCGGACGACGGAATCAAAAATCCGATCGCCGCGGTGCCGCAGCGTGTTGCTGAGCACTTCGATGGTAAGCCGATCGCCGGGTGCCGCCAAAAACGAATAAAAATCGCTTTCGCTGACACCACCTTCCTCCGGTGCATCAATTTGCCCAACAACGTTGATCGCCGCCACGACGGGCAAATCGCCCGCCAACGCGATCGTGGTGGGAACGACCAAATCCGGCAACGCGTCGAGTGCTTGAACGTTCGCGTTGAGATTCGAATCGAAGGCCTTGGAATCGTCCGCTTCGGTCACCGTGATGCCGTTTTCGGCAAAGGCCAATTTGATCGATTCGCGGGTGCCAAAATGCGGGTCGCCCAGCGCGTCAATCATCGAAGTGCCGACCGAATTGGGCGAAGCGATGATGTGCGACGCGGTTTCGTCGGCATCGCGGGGCAACTGGATCGCCGGCAACACTCCGCCCAAATCGGCCCCCGAAAACACGCCGCTGCCGATCGGCCCGAAGGAATCATGGTGCCGGATGCCGTACATGTGCGCCAGTTCGTGGGCCGCAATCGTGCTCGACAATGCGATGTAGTTGGCTTCGGTGCCGTTGAGCCGATTGTCATCGTCGTCACTGCCATCAACATTCAATTCCGCTTCGGGACGCAGGAACCCGCCGACGTTGATCAGCACCTGGCCCGTGCCGCCCAATTCACGAAAACCAATCCGCTGGGACAAACCACCGACAATGATCTCGCCGGTGCCACCATCGATCGGCGCAAGTCCCGCGTTGAAGATGGCGATAATCGCGCCGCGATCCGGCACGATCGTTTGCGGCGTCAGCGTTTGCACGATCACGTCGTAGGCCGCGAAGTCGTCGCGAATCCGCTGCTCGATCGCCAAGCGCTCGCTCGCGGTGTAAACGTGATCTTCGCCGTCGGTTTGCGAATCAAAATCCAAGTACACCCGGCGTGTGCTTCCCACTTCGATGTGATCATCGCCGCCCCGACCGTCCAAGTGATCGCGGCCGCCCAGACCGATCAGGATGTTGGCCGATTCGTTGCCCAACAGCTTGTCGACAAAATCGGTTCCGATCACCCCTTCGATTTGCGGTGGCCCGATCAGCGTGACATTGAGCGCCGGTGCAACCATTTGCTCTTCGGCGTCGGCCAAATCGACTGTCACACCGCGGGGCAATCTTGAAAAGTCCAGCAAATCGGTTCCGCTGCCGGCAAGTTCGACAATTTCATTGCCCGTTCGATCGCCAATCCCAAGCGACCCCGGATCGATCACATAGCGGTCGTCACCACCGCGACCTTCGGCGCGATTCAGCCCGCCGCCGGGATCCAAAACGTCCGCGGCCGGACCGCCGATCAACAGGTCATCATCGCCCAAGCCCACCAGCGTGCTGGGCCCGCTAAATCCGGATGCATCCAAAACATTGGCGTCATCGGAGCCGACCAGCCGGGCCGTTTGAATGTCGCTAAAGGTGACGTTGCCCAGACCGTTGATCTGGATGGCGGTATCGGTCAGCGTCAAATTGCTGGGCGTCGTCGCGATCAAGCGATCCGCATCGTCGTCGGCCGCGACGTCGGTGCCGCCGAAAATCTGCACCGGTTCGTGATCCAACAGCAGAAACGATTCGACAAGGAAATCGTCTATCCCGGTGCCGCCGCGAAGGGTGTCGCTGCCGTAGCTGGCTTGCAGCCGATCATCACCCGCGTCGCCATCCACAATATCCAAGCCGGCTTCGCCATCGAGTTGGTCGTTGCCCTGTCCGCCCCGCAGGATATCGTCACCGATGCCGCCCCGCAGGATATCCGATCCGCTACCGCCCTCGATCGTGTCGTTGCCCGCTCCACCAAGAAGAAGATCGTTACCAACGTCGCCGTACAGCAAATCGTTTCCGTCGCCACCATCCACGCGATCGTCGCCGGGCCCGGAGTCGATCGTCTCTTCACCCGCGCCGCCGATGACCACGTCCCGACCGGGGCCGCCAAAAATGAAGTCGTTACCAACACTACCGCGAATCAGGTCATTGCCGTCCTCGCCGTAGACCATGTCGTTGCCCAGACCGCCTTCGACTTCATCGTTGCCCAGACCGCCAAAGATCAAGTCGTTGGCTTCGCCGCCTCGCACAATGTCGTGGCCCAAACCACCGTTTAAATTGTCGTCACCCGCGGCGCCCAGTACCAAATCATCGCCGGGGCCGCCAAAGATCAAATCGTTGCCAAGTCCGCCGCCGATCATGTCATCCCCTTCGTCGCCATAGACGGTGTCGTTACCGATGCCACCATCCACGTCATCGATGCCCGGGCCGCCAAAGATGATGTCGTTGCCGCCGGCACCGCGAACGAAATCATCGCCGGGCCCGCCACGCACCGTTTCGTTCCCCTCGGCGCCCTCGACGCGGTCATTGCCCAAGCCACCAAAGATCAAGTCGTTGCCCGCGCTGCCGGTGATCAAATCGTCGCCGTCGCCACCGTCGATCCGGTCGTCGCCGGCACCACCGGTCAGCGTGTCGACGCCGAATCCACCGAAGATCAAGTCGTTGCCCTTACCACCGATGATCGAATCATCGCCATCATCGCCGTAAACGATTGCCTCGCCGGCTTCCAATTCAATCGTATCGCTTCCGGGGCCGCCGAAGATCAAATCGTTGCCGCCCGCGCCGCCGCGAATCAAATCGTCGCCTTCGCCACCGTAAACGGTTTCCGCGCCGGCTCCGCCGACCACTTCGTCGTGGCCCGGGCCGCCAAAAATCAAATCGTTGCCCGTGCTGCCGGCGATCAAAATGTCATCGCCGCCGTCACCCCGGATCACATCGTCGCCATCGCCCGCGGAGACCACGTCGTCCCCGGGACCGCCAAAGATCAAATCGTTTCCCTCGCCGCCATCGACGATATCGTTGCCCTCGCCACCGTCGATCAACGCGTTTCCGCGACCCGCCGTGACGACATCTTCGCCGGGGCCACCAAAGATCAAATCATTGCCTTCGCTGCCGGTGACCCGGTCGTTTCCGTCCCCGCCATAGACAACTTCGTCCCCGTCGCCGGCCGTGACGACGTCGTTGCCGGGACCGCCAAAGATCAAGTCCTTGCCGAGGCCGCCGATGATTTCGTCGTCACCTTCGCCGCCGTACACTTCGTCGTCGCCGTCGCCGGGGGTCAGCACATCGATGCCGGGCCCGCCAAAGATCAAGTCGTTGCCACCGCCCGCTTCAACACGGTCGTCGCCGTCGCCGCCATCGATCCGGGCATTCCCCGGGCCCGGTTGCACGATATCGACACCCGGTCCACCGAAGATCAAGTCGTTGCCCGCGCTGCCGGCAATGACATCATCGCCATCACCCGCTTCGATCAAGTCGTCGCCCACACCGGGATCGATGACATCGTTTCCAAAGCCACCGAAGATCAAATCGTTACCTTCGGCGCCGACGAATCGATCATCGCCATCACCGCCGTACACTTCGTCGTCGCCCGGACCCGCATTGACGATGTCATCGCCCAAACCACCGAAGATCAAATTGGCTTCCGCCGAACCGGTGAATTCATCATCAAAATTCGAACCCACCAAGTTTTCAAAACGACCACTCAGCGAAACTTGACCGTCGCTGCGGACGTTTTGAATCTGGCCCGATTCGAGTGACAAGTCCAGCGACACGCCCTCGCCGGGTGTCGCGGAAGCGGGCACGCGTGAAAAGTCGATCGTGTCGATACCGCCGGCATCGATCAGCGTTTTGTCGCTGAATCCGCCGATGAAAATCGAATCATTACCCAGGCCGGAATCCAGCGTGTCGTCACCCAGCGCGGACGAAATCACGTCATCGCCGGCGCCCGTTTGGATCACGTCATTGCCTTCGCCACCGTCGACGTAATCATTGCCGTCGGCGGTGGTGATCGTGTCGTCGCCCGTGCCCCCGTCGATGATCAGGCTGGCTGTCAACCCCGCGCCAGCCTGGATATCGTCATCGGCACCGCCGCCCAAGACGACGACGGCATCGACGCCTGAGAAGTTGCTGGTTTCGGAAGACGCCCCGGTCGTGACCGAAACTTGAATGTCACCGCCGGCATCGCTCACCACGATCGTGTCCGCGGCCGCCGATCCGCTGACCAAGCCGGTTTCTTGAACAGTCACTCCGGTGTCATCGTCGGAAACCGAAACCGAAACGCGGGTATCGGCCGGAAGAGCATTCAAATCGACTTCCAAAGTGGCTTCGTCGCTGACCACACCCGAGGGAATGGCGTCGTTGATCAACCATTGAAATTGCAAAGCGTCGCCGGGAACATCGCGAACCTCGGCAACCAATCGCGCCGTCGAATCATCAATCAGCGTCGCGATCAATTGCACTTCCGGTGCGACATTGGCAACCGTAACAAAGCGAGAAGTCTCCGCGATACCGCCATCGCCGTCGTCCAAGTGAATCGAGATTTCAAAATCGTCCCGCGCCGTCCCCGCCGGATCATCATCCTGGTAGACGTGTGACAGCTCAAAGTCGCGGCGGCCGATGTCCAGGCCGATTGTATCGATCACGCCATCGCCCCAAGCCACCGTCAGGGTGTGCGCATCGCCCACACCGGCATCGTCGAATTGTCCACGGAGCGTGACGCGGCCGCCTTCAAAAATCAGTCCCGCATCGGTTCCCAACACTTCGATCGAATCGCTGACAAACTCCGGTGCATCATTCTGCACCGAAAGCAAGCGTGATGCCGCGGCGGATAAACCACCGTCGTCGGTGGTCAGCAATTCGATGGTGACGTCTTGCTGGTCATCGGGCGTCCAGGTGAGTGTTTCGCCGTCGATTTCCAAAATCGCTTCCCCATCGCGGCGGACCGTCCAGCGATGGGTCAGGACATCGCCCACGCCCGGATCGGTCGACGCGGCCGTGAAGGTGAGCGTATCACCCTCGGTGGCCGTGGTCGGGCCGGCGATCAAGGCGGTGGGTGCCAGGTTGATGATTTCGGCCACAGCCGTGGCGGTCACCATACCGCCATCGTCGTCGGACAGTGTGACCGTGATGGGCGAGGGTGAATCGTTGGTGTAAATGTGGTCAAAAGCGAAATCGGTTTGTCCATCTGAAAGGACTTCGATTTGCGTCGGTGAACCGTCGCCCCAATCAATTTCCAAACGTTGCACTTCGCCCTGGCCGGGATCGACGACGGTGCCCGAAAGCGTGATTGACGAACCTTCACCGGTGGTGACCGGCGCGACCGATAGGCCACCTTCACCGAAGGTTGCCGACACGTTGCGGACGTCCACGCTGCGGCTGGAATAGCCGCTGGTGTTGGCGGCCGGATTGATGACCAGCACGCGAATTGCGTAGCGATCCATCGGCGTGCCGCTGGGGCGATCGTCGACGTAAACATGCGACGCGTTGAACCCGTTTTCGCGAATCGACAAATTCGCGTCTCCGGTGCGAGTTACGGTTCCGTCGCCCCAGTCGATCTCTAGTTCCTGGCCGGGTGCGGGAACCGAAAACAGGCCGGTGAGTGAAATCAGATCGCCTTCGTCGACCACGTTGGTGGGCAAGCCGTAATTGATTTCGTCATTGTCGCCGTCGTCGTCATCACCATGAACGTGGCTGCCCTCAATGACCGTGACGATCAAGCTGCCCGGTTCGATGGCCGGACCATTTGGATCGGTGGCCGCCAGCGACAACGACAATTCGCTGGTCGCGGTGCCCAGCCGGCTGACCGTAACGGCGATCACTTCGCCGGCCACCGTCGTGCCCAACCCGGACGCGGTGAACGAATCGGATTGTCCGGTGGCGATCAGCGTTGTCGAACCGATGTAACGGGCCGCTTCGCCGTGCCCACTGGGATCGGCAGCATCGGAAGCGTAGAAATCCAGTGCGTATTCGATACCAGAGTCGCCGGTAAAGGTGCCCGAAACTTCGCTGGTCGCTCCGGCACTTGCGGCGGTCAGGACCGGAAAGTTTTGCAGGTTGTTGGCACCCGTATCCGCATCGCCGGGATCATTGGCCGTGACACCGTCACCGCCCAGGTCGATGGCCAGGCCGTCGCTTTCGTAAATCGAATTGCCACGCATGGCGACTGCCGTGGCGGTGTCGACAACGATACCGGCGTCGCCGCTGAACGCGATCACGTTGCCTTCGCCGGCATCGTTGTTGCCGTCAAAGTCCGAACCGATGGTTGCGTCGGAGGCAACCAGAACACCGGCACCGGCGTTGCCCAAATTCAAATTGCCGGTCTCGTCTGTGCCGATCAGGTTTCCCTGGACCAAGGTGTCCGAAGCAGCGGCGCGGATTTCGATCCCAGCAAAATCGGAATCCGCGATTAAATTTCCCTCACCGGGCGAGCTGCCACCAATGATCGCGCCCGAACCCGCCAGGACGGTGATCGCGGCGAGTTCTTGGGTATCGCTGGGATGCGAACGTTTGCCCAGCGGAACGGTACCCGTGAGGTCGGTTCCGATCCGGTTGCCGCGTATCTCGACGTCCGATGCCGCGTTGACAAAGACCGCCGCGGTGAACGGGTTGGTCGCCGAGCCGATCTGGCCGGAGATCACGTTCCGTTCGACATCCACCAATGCGGCGCCCGCCTGGGCCCCGATGCGAATACCCGTGCCAAAGGCCGCGATGCCAACTTGACCGCCCAAGGCGACTTGGCCGGTGACGTCGAGCCCGATTCGGTTTCCGGCGATGGCGATTGGCCCTGGGGCCGTTCCGGACGCGGAAATACCCGTCCGTGTCCCGGCGATTAGATTCCCTTCGATCGCATCGCCCAATCCATCACCGTTGGTTCCAACGACAATGAGACCGTCTGAATTCGTGATCTGGATACCGTTCGTGATCGATCCACGTGTCGCGGTGCCTGCCGAGTTCAAACCGATGTAATTTCCAGCGACGCGAACGAGACCCGAATTCTGCAGCACGATGCCGATCGAATTTTCGCCGCCTACCACCGTGTTTCGCTCGGCACTGTCGCTGACTCCATTGCCGTCGGTTCCAACGATGACCTGGCTGCTGTTGAAGACTTCGATTCCGTGACCACCGGTGAGACCGGTGAATTCCGTTTCGCCGTCCGCCGCCAATCCGATTTGGTTGCCCGCGATCCGAATGCTGTCGCCCTGGACACGAATTTGACCGAGTCCATTGACAAGACTGCCAACCACATTGCCCTCCGCATCATCGTTGGCACCGTCGCTGTCGGTGCCGATGAAGTGCAAATCGCCTCGCGTTGAAATCGCAAATTGCGGAGAAATCGCGGCGCTCCCGTCGGCGTTGACGCCAACATAATTTCCCATGACGCGAACGCGGTCAGCCAGGACGTTGACGTCGGTATTCGTGTTTCCGGCGACCACATTCCGCTCGGCAATTGAGGATCCGCCGATCAGCGTGTCGATCGGCGAAAGGGCGGTACCGTCGCCGATGGTGATGCCAATATCGTTCCCGATCGCAGACATTCCGGTGGCATCCACGCCGATCAAATTGCCGGCAATCACCGTGCCCGCCGAATCCAGGCCCAGCACTTCGATGCCGGTGGCGTTGCCGGA
>JBCCRW010000127.1:0-13743 GCA_039201055.1 Planctomycetota bacterium
ATGTAATCCTGGTAGTGGTGATAGCGAATCACACGCTTCATGTTTGCGGCGGCCTGATCGGCTTGCCGGCGTTTGCCATCGTCGTCCAGCCACGCGGGCATCTTGCACAGCAATTCGGCGAGATCCGGTTTCGCAAGCGCGATGTCCAGATCCAGTTCCTGTTTCAAAACGGCGGCTCCCGATGGGCTCATCGTCAAGTGAATTTCGCGATCTCCCGACAACGCCAAAAACTGCAATAAACGCTGGGCGTAAACGGCGCCGCTGGCACCCGTGATGGCGACGACCCAGGGTCGTTTGTCGGCATCGGGGACAGACACGGAACTCATGGACGACTCGATGCACCGGAGTTGTTTGCACCGGAGGCAATTGCACCCGAGGCATTCGCACCGGTGTCACCAGCGTTTACCTGCGGTGGTTTATCGCCCCAATAGATGGTGGCGACGCCGATGGTCAGCGGACGGAATTGCACGTGGGTTAATCCGGTCGCCGTCATTCGCTCGGCCAGCGCCTCGTAGTCGGGGAATTCCGAGACCGATTGTGGCAGGTACTCATAGGCCGATTTGTCATTGCGTGCAAAGAACTGTCCGACCCGCGGCAACACGCGTTTGAAATAAAAGCTGTAGACCTGGCGGAGTCCCGGCATCCGGGGCCGCGAAAATTCAAGCACCAGGACTCGGCCGCCCGGCGCACACACCCGGGTCATCTCGCGAAGTCCCTGGTCGGTGTCGGCGACGTTTCGCAAACCAAACGCCACCGTCACGGCAGCGAATCGGTCATCGGGAAAAGGCAACGACTGCGAATCGGCCTCGCGAAAGTCCACCGGCAATGTTTGATCGCGACTTTTTTCGCGGGCGATGTCCAGCATGGCGTTGCAGAAATCCGTGCCAATGACCTCGACGGGCTCGTGCGAATCGTTTTCCTTGGCAAGTTTGCCGAGTTTCTTGCGAATCGCCAAAGCCAGATCGCCGGTGCCAGTGCAAACGTCCAACCACGGCAAGCCGGCCAATGCTGGATTGTCAAAGGGCAAAATTTGGACCGCCCTGCGACGCCACAATCGATCCATGTTGGCCGACAAGACGTGGTTCATCAGGTCGTATCGCGGCGCGATCTGCCGAAACATTTCCGACACCCGTTGCCCCGATTTATCCAAGCCGGACGGCTCGATACCGGCGGAACTTGGGACATCGGCGGGCGGTGGTGTGGCGGGGCGCTTCAAAGTGCTGGACAAATTCGGGGTTTCGGAAAGAAATCGGCGGGCCGGTTGACGACGTCAGCCTCCAGCGGAACTTGGGGTAGCATAGTGGGCTGTCATGGACCGACCAGCTGGGGTGGATTCGGGAAGCGTGCCACAGTGCAGGGCAGAACGTCGATTCCCGACAACGGGTTTCTTTCATCATGGGGAACGCCAACGTGATTTTGCTGATCGAGTCGACTTGATTTTGCACCCACAAGAACTGTGATTTTGCACATCGACATGGACGCGTTTTACGCCTCCATCGAACAACGTGATCACCCCGAATATCGCGGCCGACCCGTGGTTGTCGGGGGCACCAACGGACGCGGCGTCGTTTCGGCGGCGTCCTATGAAGCGCGGCGGTTTGGGATTCACAGCGCGATGTCCGGCCGACAAGCACGCCAATTGTGTCCCGATGCCGTCTTTGTGAAGGGGCGATTGGACTACTACTTTGACGTGGGCCGTCAGGTCCGCGAGATTTTTCAACGCTTCACGCCGCTGGTCCAAGCCCTTTCCTGCGATGAAGCGTTCTTGGACGTCACGGGCACGATACGCCTGTTCGGCGGCGCCGCGAGCATTGGCCGGCAAATCAAACAGGAAATTGCATCGGAGCTACAGCTCGGGGCCTCCGTGGGCATCGCACCGCTGAAATTTGTCGCCAAAATCGCAAGTGATTTGGACAAGCCCAACGGCTTTGTGGAAGTGCCCGTCGATGGCGTGCTGGATTTCCTGGACCCGTTGCCGGTATCGCGGCTATGGGGCGTGGGCAAGGTCGGCGAGCGAAAGCTGCTGCGATTGGGCCTGCGGCGAATGAAGGACATTCGGCTGTGCGAACTGAAGGATTTGCAACGCGACTTTGGTGCTTGGGGCGAACACCTTTGGCGTTTGGCCAACGGAATCGATCCGCGGGCGGTGGTTCCCGATCGCGAGGCGAAACAGATTGGTCATGAGCGGACGTTTGCCGAGGATGTTTCCGACGACGAATTGCTGCGTTCGGTCGTCAACTATTTGACCCAGGCGGTGACGCGTCGTTTGCGTCGTGGCGGTCGCTTGTGCCGCACGGTATCGCTGAAGTATCGCCGCGAAGATTTTCGCACCTTTGCACGCAGCCAAACATTGTCGCGGCCGAGCGATTCCAGCGATGTTGTTTACCACACCGCAATCGGGTTATTGGAATCGATGCGGCAACGCGAACCGCGACCGGTGCGACTGATCGGCGTCTCGTTGGGATCGTTGGTCGCTGCGGACACGCCACGGCAATTGAGCCTGTTCGACATTGGACCGCTGGCCGGCGGTTCGTTTGAACCCGGCGTCGAAACCGAAGCCCTGCGGCACTTGGACCGGGTTAGCGATGAAATTCAAGATCGCGTTGGCGAAGCGGGTGTGTACCGCGGCAGTAGTCATCGCTGGATGCATCGCAAGAAAAACTAATCCACAGCGACTTCGTTTCGAAGCCCACGTTCGGGTTGCAATCGCAACACCGTCTCCTGTGCCAGCTGCTTGTGGTAATAGCTACGCACTCGCCCACGAAGCGTCAGCGTCTCGCTTCGATCATCGACCCGCAATTCCCGCAATTCCCCGACCCCGGATTCCGCCAGTGCGCGTCGGGCTTGACGCGCCAACGATTCACCGTGCCGAGTTCCGCCAGCCAAGTGGGAGGCATCGGCCAAGTGGGAGGCATCGGCCGCGTGGGAAGTACCCAACAGGCACTGCGTGTTTTGCGAAAGGGCCACCGTCAAATTCCCGTGCTTGAAGGTTTCGGATGTCGACGGCCGTCCGGCGTCGAAGTGTTGCGATCGAAGCGGCCGGCGCTCGGCCGGACAAGTATTCCACATGGATGGAAGGTGCGGCAGGGCGAATTTGCAAGAACCTTGCCAACGTGCGGCCGATTTTGACGATCAAGCCAACAAACGCAGGTTTTCGCACACACTTTTTTCTCCGATTCAATTGCACGTTTGTTCGGTCGCGGCGGACGAGCTATCGATTGACGGATCAAATTTGCTAGCAAACATCGAAGTCAATGCGGGGAAATCGAAATGTGGTTGGACATCGCGATCGCGCTTAGTTGCGCCGGTTGTGGCGTGACCTGTGGATGGGTGATGCACGCGATTGGCGGGCTGAATCCGGCCATTTCGACCGGTGAAGCTGATGGCATGCTGCCGTCGCGTTCGGAATTTATCGAAGCCAACGAAGAATCCGAAATGCTCAGCCGGGTTGCCGGGCATCTCAAGGAACACGCTTCGAAAATGTCATCGGACGTCGACGCCCACCAAAACCACGTCGAATCGATCGCCGGTGCCGTGACCGATTCGGATCTGCAGTCGCCCGAGGCATTCAGTCGCGTTGTGCGGCAGATCCTGGAGGCCAACGACGCCATGCGTCAAAAGTTGGAAGTCGCCCAGGATCAAATTCACAACCAAACCCTGGAATTGGACGCGGCCAAGCGACGCGCCGAAACCGATGCGTTGACCAAGATTCCCAATCGAGCGGCGTTTGACAAACACATCGGTCAGCGTCACGCGATGGGCCCCGAGCTATCGCCCAACAGCCCGCATGCGGGCTGTTTGGCGCTGTTGGATGTCGACCATTTCAAGAAATTCAACGACACCTACGGACACTTGGCCGGCGACGAAGTGCTCAAGGTCGTCGCGTCCGTTTTGCACCAGAAGTTGAACAATTACGGTCTGGTCGCGCGTTACGGTGGCGAAGAATTCGCGTTGATCTTGGATGGCGTATCGGCGTCCCAGGCCGCCATCCTGGCTGACGACGTGCGAGCCGCCGTTGCCCGTCGAAAAATCGTCTTTGAACAACAAACCCTTTCGGTCACCGTTTCGATGGGCGTGGCTCAGCTAATGCCCGGTGAAACCATTGAACAATGGATCGAGCGTTCGGATCTAGCGCTGTACGCATCCAAGGAAGCCGGCCGAAATTGCGGGCATTGGATGGATGGCAACGACCCGGTCAAGATCGAAGCGAAGGCCGACAGAAAGCCTGCAAGCGTCAACAAGCATGCCGCCTCGGGCACCAACCGCGACGATGCAAACGATGATGCCGCGTCATCAGCCGATCATACTGTTTCGTTGGGAGATCACGTCGGGTCGGAAATTCGTCGTGATGCATTGGCGTACTTACCCGACTCCAATGCGATCAGCGAAACGTTTAAGGACATGCGTGAACGTGCCGGTGAAGATGTCGAATTGACCTTGATGGCGTTGCGAATCCACGATGAATCGTTGGGCGAGCAAATGGAATCGGTCCTGGCAATGATTCGGTCCAACCTGCGTTCGGTGGATCGCATGGGTTGCCATGACGACGACACCTTGCTGGTGTGCATGCCCAGCATGGATGGCGATGCCGCATCGCGTCAGGGTGCCAAGATGGTTACGGCGGTGGCGCAGTTGGTCGGCGGTGACCAAACCAAGGTCTCGTTGGGTGTGGCACAGGTCGATCGTGATGAATCCTTTGAATCGCTGTTGGATTCAGTGCTGCAGCAAGTGTCGACCGTTTGACGACGCCCCTGCAAGGGTGTGCGAAGCGACCTCGGTTGCTTTGCCAGTTGGCTTCGTGGTCTTTGCGAATCGGCTTCGTGCGCTTTGCGAATCGGCATCAGGAAAATTTTGGAAGTCGTTGGCAATCCGACTTGACCCGTCGATCGGGCTTGGCCTATCTTCCGCCCATCGCTGAATGGGACCCGCAAAAACTTGCCAGTCAACACTTCGGCGATCCACCAATAGCCTAAAAACGACATTGGGAATTTGTCACGGCTTCGCACGGGGATTCATACGAACGCTGTCGTTCTTTGCAATTCTGCGATCCGACTCTGATCGTCAACAAGGACGTTCGAGGTGATGAGTTTTCAGTCAATGCACCTTTGTCGGTTCGGCGTTTCGCGGCACGGATGCCGATCGATGCGTCGAACACCATCCAAGTGGCTCCCGGAAAAAAGCGCGTTGTCCTCCGCCCCCCTAGGACCTCGTATTTTCCGGGAGCCTTTTTTCGTTTTCGCACCGATCGCCTGGATCGGTTAAACTCGACGAAACGTTTTTTTGGTGTTTCTCACTCCACGCTCCTCTGGCGCATGCTGACGCGTAAACCGATCTTCCCGGGCCTCATCGAACTGAATTTTCAACTCGGTGAAGTGCTTGGATGCAATGTCTATCTCGTCTACGACGAAAACGAATGGGTGTTAATCGACATCGGATACGAAGAAACCGTTGACGAATTTATTGACGCCATTCGTGAACTGGATTTCCCCCTGTCGCAGTGCAAAACGCTGATCGCGACCCACGCCGATGTCGATCACATCCAGGGTTTGGCGAAAGCCAAAGCCGCCCTGCGAAGCAGCGTTACCGCGCACCCCGATGCGGTCGAACCCCTGCGAAAAGGCGACAAGCTAGTCACCCTGGCCGAAATTGAGGCTCAGGGTTTGAAGCTGAACATGCCGCCGGTCGAAGTGGAACATCAGGTTCGCGATGGCGACCGCATCACCGTCGGCAAGATGGAATTGGAAGTCTGGCACACGCCCGGACACACACGCAGTCAATTGGCGTTTCGACTGGGCGACGTCCTGTTATCGGGCGACAACATTTACCGCGATGGTTGCATCGGTGCGATCGCCGCCCACCACGGCAGCGACATCAATGCATTCATCCGATCGCTGACCCGTATTCG
The DNA here is from genome assembly GCA_039201055.1 of Planctomycetota bacterium. Classification (GTDB taxonomy): domain Bacteria; phylum Planctomycetota; class Planctomycetia; order Pirellulales; family Pirellulaceae; genus Rubripirellula. Next base: position 5,906 of record JBCCRW010000127.1, read on the forward strand.
CGACAGCGACGTCACTTGGCTCGCGCCCAGCCACGGTCCCATCTTCCGCAATGACCCGAAAATCCTGGATGCGACGATCGACCGCTTGAAACGTTACTTGCACATGGCGGACTTTGGCACCTTGGCCGAATCCTGGCCGTTGATGGACCAGTGGGATGAAGAAGTCGCGGCGGGGAAATTGCCCGAGGGCTTGCCAGCCGTCCCAGCGTCGTCGTAGATCGTGCCCCGGCATCGTCGTCGATCGTGACGCGGTGATGCGTAACCTTAAAACATCGCTTCGCGTTGGTGTAAACTCCGACAGGCTGAACTTTAGCAGTCCACGGACTCCCGCCCGAACTGACACAACTGACCTCCCTGACGTACCTGACCTCCCTGACGTACCACCGCATGAACGCCAAGCATCCCAACGACGATTCAAACCCGACCACACCGGATCGGCCTTCGGTTTCCCGTCGCGCCCTCTTGGCCGGCGCGGCGATCGCCGCGACTTCGGTCAGTGGTCAAACCGTCGCCGCCCACGACGGCGACGCCGTCGATGGCTCGCATGGCCGGCTGAAACAATCGGTTTGCCGCTGGTGCTTTTCCAAAATGTCGCTGGAGGACTTGGCGGTCGAAGCCAAAAAGCTCGGGATGGTCGGCATCGACCTGCTCAAGCCCAACGAATTCGAAACCGTCAAAAAACACGGTCTGGTTTGCACCATGGTCAGTGGTCACAAACTGGCCAACGGTTTGTGCGACCCCAAGTACCATGCCGAGGCCATTGAAAAGACCTTGGAAATGATCGAGGCGACGGCCAAGGAAGGTTGGCGCAACGTCATTTGCTTCAGCGGCAACGCACGCGGTATCGATCGCAAGACGGGAATGAAAAATTGCGTCAACGCGTTGAAGGAGATCACACCGGTAGCCGAAGAAAAAGGCGTGATCGTGCAAATGGAATTGCTGAACAGTAAAGTCAACCATCCCGATTACATGTGCGACAACAGCACCTGGGGCGTCGAATTGTGCAAGCAAGTTGGCAGCAACAATTTCAAGCTGCTGTACGATATCTACCACATGCAAATCATGGAGGGCGATTTGATTCGCACCATCCAGCGCGACCACGCGTACTTTGGCCATTATCACACCGCCGGCAATCCCGGTCGGCACGAACTGGACGAAACCCAAGAGTTGTTCTATCCGCCGATCGCCAAGGCCATCGCCGACACCGGCTTTGATGGATACTTCGCGCACGAATTCCTGCCCACCAAAGATCCCATCGCGGGACTGACGTCAGCGGTCAACCAATGCATCGTTTGAACAGGTCGACAACGCCGCGGCGACTCGGCTCCGGTGCGACGTTCTGTGTTGTGAAATAGGCCGTCACGTTGTCGCTGCTGACGCGGTTGCTAAACGCGCACCCGGAATAAAACGCGCCGTCGCGTTGCACCGACCATACGATTTTAACCACAATACCGCGACCATCGGGCAAGGTCACCATGATGCGTTCGTCGACGCTAAGCGGCAGATTGGTTTCCAGCTGAAGCCCGGTGCCGGAATAATTCAGCACCCGCCCATCGATCACCGAACCGCCCCCGGCCGAACGCCGAACCGCGACCTCGACTTCGGCCTCGGTGCGCTGTTTGTCGCGGCGATTCAAAACGCCGCGATGGATCCAGCGATCGACAAAGTCCTCGCTAAGCGCTCGGCGGAAACGCAGGCCGTACGTGCGGTAACCAATGCTGGCTTGACGCGACCAGCACACCCGACCGGCGCACTCCAGATGCAAGTCGGAGTCCAACTCGAATCGGACGATCGCGATTTGGGGTTCGCGTTTCAAGCTGGTGTCCAAACGCACCGCGCAGCCACCGACCGAAAGATCCGCCAGGGCACAGGGTAGGATGATGGGCGCGCTTTCGGGCCCCGTCATAAATTGCCCGGTGATTTCTTGGTGTCCGGAAACGGGACAGCGTTCTTGACGGCGTTCGCTTTGATTGGACTGGGCGGATTCTTCCATCGATGATTTTTTTTCGCGTGGCAGAAAGCCGTGGGAGCATGTTTCCGACGCGGCCCAACCGATCGGTTCTGACGGTGTCAAAGGCACGTTGGTCAACCGTAGCTCGCCCCCGGGGTGCGTGCGTGCCGACACATCCAAAAAACGACCGATTCGGAAGCAGGCAAACGGGGGCGTCGGTCGTCCCGGATTTCCGGCAGCCGTCGTTCGCCAAGACGCGGAAACGCACGGATTTCCGACTTCTCACGAAGGCCAGCGATCTGCGTGTGCCCGGATCTGACCTTTTCCCACGTTTCTAGCTCAGCGCGAACCAAACGGAGCGGCTGCGTGGGGCATGGTTCGCGCGGCTGCGGGGATGTTGCAAAATGCCCGCGCTGGCCTCGGCCATCCCTTCGATGACACTTCCATCCCATTTTCCTCCGACCGAGTTTCCGACGTCATGACGTTGATCGAAGCCATTCACGCCCGCCAGATTCTTGATAGTCGCGGCAACCCCACCATCGAATGCGAAGCGATTTTGACCGACGGTTCCTACGGCCGTGCCGCGGTCCCCAGTGGTGCCAGCACCGGTGCCCATGAAGCTTGGGAACTTCGCGACGGGGACAAAAACGTCTACCTGGGCAAAGGCGTCCAAGGTGCCGTCGACAATGTCAATCACCAGATTGCCGAAGAACTCAACGGCATGGACGCGACGGACCAGTTGGCGATTGATTCGGCTATGCTGGCATTGGATGGGACCGAGAATAAAAGCAAGCTGGGCGCCAACGCGATCTTGGGCGTTTCGCTGGCCATCGCCCACGCCGCCGCCGACGCCACCAACCAACCACTTTATCGCTACCTGGGCGGTGCCGCGGCACGAGTCCTGCCAGCCCCGATGATGAACATCATCAACGGCGGTGAACACGCCGACAACAGCGTCGACATTCAAGAATTCATGGTGATGCCGCTGGGCTTTGATCGCTTCAGCGACGCCTTGCGGGCGGGTGTGGAAATCTTCCACAACCTCAAGAAGGTGTTGTCCGGTAAAGGTTACAACACGGCGGTGGGCGACGAGGGCGGCTTTGCACCGGACCTGAAAAGCAACCAAGAGGCGTTGGATGTCATCATGCAGGCCATCGACGCGGCCGGCTACAAAGCGGGCGAACAAATTTGGATCGCCTTGGATGCCGCGTCGACCGAATTTTACGACAGTGATACAAAGCAATATTCCATCGACGGCAAAAAACTATCCGGCGATGAAATGGTCGACTTCCTGGCCGCGTGGTGCGATCAATACCCAATTTGCAGTATCGAAGATGGTTGCAGCGAAGATGATTGGGACACCTGGAAAAAATTGACCGACAAAGTCGGCGACAAGATCCAACTGGTCGGCGACGACCTTTTCGTCACCAACGTCAACCGCCTGCAACGCGGTATCGATGAAGGCATCGCCAACAGCATCCTGATTAAAGTCAATCAAATTGGCACGATGACCGAAACCATCGACGCCATTCAGCTTGCCGATGCGGCCGGATACACATCGGTAACCAGCCACCGCAGCGGCGAAACCGAGGACAATACGATCGCCGATCTGGCGGTCGCGCTGAACACCGGTCAAATCAAGACCGGTTCGGCCAGCCGCAGCGACCGCATGGCAAAGTACAATCAATTATTGCGAATCGAGGAAATGCTTGGCGATCACGGCATCTACGGCGGTCCGGCGTTTGCCAAGCGTCTCAAAGGCTGAGGCATCTTACGGCGAAGCGAAATTACAGCGAAGCGAAATTACAGCGAAGCGGAATTACGGCAGATCGGAATCCAACTTGACCTACATCACCGAACAACCGGTCGTCGCGGGTGCCGTTTTGGCGGTGCTGGGGATCGGCCTGTTGATCGCCTGGGTTCGCGGTGGTGTGGGCAAAGTAGCTGTTGCCGGCTTGGTCTGCCTGGCCATGATTCCCATCGTGTTTGCCATCGGGGCCTCCATCGAAACCGAACGGGAATTGATCCAGCGGACGCTGAAAGAATCCGCGCGGGAAATTCGCGAGGCCTCCGCCGGTGCGGGCGACTACGCCAAAGCGGTTGCATTGATTGCCGATGATACCGAGCGTGACGCGGCCAAGCGTTTGCTGAAAACTTATCGGCCCCAACAAGCCACCATCACGGGTTTCCGTTCGATCAAAATCAACCAGGGCACGCCGATGACTGCAAAGGTGGACCTCAACGCCCGCGGTCGGGTCAAAAGCCCGCGGATCCGAAACCCCGACGGGTTTACCGTACCGCGGCGGATCATTTTGGAAATGCGAAAGGACGGCGAAGCTTGGAAGGTCGTGTCTTTTCAGCATTTGCCGATTGCCGGCCGCGCCGATTCCTTTAGCAACAAAAAGCTTTCAGACCTGAAGGGCCGGTGAGCGGTTTTTTCTTGACGCTCGACGGTATCGATGGGGCTGGCAAATCCACTTTGCTGGACGGCCTTTGTCAGTGGTTCCGCAGCCAAAAAAACCGAGTCGTGACGCACACTCGCGACCCCGGGGGTACGAGTGTCGGCGGCGAAATTCGCCGGCTCATGTTGGATTCGGATCTAAGGATTCATCCGCGGACCGAAGCGACCTTGTTCATGGCCAGTCGCAGCGAGATGGTGGCACAAATCATCCAGCCGGCGCTCGATCGCGGCGAAGTGGTAATCAGCGATCGGTATCTGCTCAGCACTGTCGTTTATCAAAGCAACGCGGGTCTTTCGCGCAAGGACCAGGATTCCGATGCCGCTGCAAACGCAACTTCGAACTTACCCCTATCGACAACGGATCTGTGGGAAATCGGTCGCTGGGCGGCCGGCGGGCGCGACCCGGATTTAACCTTATTATTGGATTTGCCCGCTGACGTTTCGATGCGTCGTTTGGCGGGCCACCCGGACCGCATGGAGGCCCGCGGCTTGGAATACATGCAGCGCGTGCGGCAAAGTTTTCTGTGTGAAGTTTCACGGGCCGGTGGTGCCTGGAAAGTGCTCGATGCCACCCTGACGCCCGAACAGTTGCTCGTTCAAGCGATCCAGAGTGTCCAGGAACTCATCCACAGTAGCTCGCCTCTCCGAGACGAATCCTAGATCCCCTCCAGAGTAGCTCGCCTCTCCGAGGCGAATCCTAAAGATTCATCCCGCAAACCATTCCGGGCTTATAAATGCCCAGCAACGTATTGCCGTAACGACGAATATCCCATTCAGTTCCCGGTAAACGATCGGGGTCGAAACCTTTTTCCGCCTCGATAACCAATCGACTGCCCGGCGGCGCGTGACCGATGGATAGATCCAACAAACGGTGCAGCGAATCCCAATGCGTTTCCCACATCGCATAGGGCGGACAGAAAAACACGATCCAGGGAACATCGATCGCCGCCGTGGTGGCTTCCGCTTCGAAATCTTCCGTGCTGAACTCTTCGGCTTCGTGGATATCGCGTGTCACGTCACCCGAATCATGGGGCACCGCCCCGCCGTCACGCGCTGAAAATCCGCCGCGGGCGAGCAGGTTGTCAAAGGTAGCCAGCGGCTGCTGGCATGATTCCAGCATCGCCGGACCAAGCCGAAACGCGTCGCCAATCATCACCCGCAGACGTTGATCAATGCCAAAGGTTTGCAGTGTCTTGCGGATCGTTTCGGCGGCGGGCACACGTTGTTCGATCGCGATCCCACAACGTGCCCCGCGGCTGATCGCTTCCATGGCAAGCGCGCCCGTTCCGGCGAACAGATCCAGAACGATGGCGTCGCGAAGCGAGTTCCCCAAGATGTTAAACAGGCTTTCGCGAATCTTGTCTTTCATCGGCCTCGTAAAGCGTTCGCCGTGATATGCGATCGGACGGCCTCGCAAATCGCCACCAATGATGCGTAACGATACGCCGCGGAGTTTCTTCGCGGGTCCTCGTTTGATGTTCTTGCCCGGCTCCGGGTCCTGGGCCAGACGTCGCCCGCCACGCCGGGCGGATGATTCCAAAACTGAATCGCCATCGCTCCTAGATTGCCAATCACCGCGGTTTCGAGGACGTCGTGAGCGTGACTTTTTGGCCATGAACTGCTGCAAAACGGGTGATCGCGGAAAACAACTTGTGATCTCGGGACGGCCCGTATCGTAACGCTGATCGCGATTTCTGGGTATCTCGAGCCCGGCGATCCGGGGGTAAACCAAAGCGACTTGGCGTGCGTAAATGAAATTTCACGACGCTTCGATGGTCGCTTCCCTGCAGCTCCTATTTTCGCACGCCACTCGCCGATGCCCCGATTCATCCCCCGCCACTTCATGCTTCGTTCCCTCGTGTTGATGATCGCGTTTGCCGGCTGGGGAATTTTTGGCGATTCCCCATGCTCATGGGGCCAGGGGGCGGATTCAGACAAACGCACCGAGGTCTCGGCCGCGGCCGAGACGACACAGGCCACCAATGCCCAGGGGGATACGGCGGAGGCCGACGTCGAAAAGATCGACGTTGAAGACATCGATGTTGAAGCTTTGATCGCCGAAGAACCCGACCCACAGGCGGCGATCACCGGCCCCGATGGCGAAACCACGCTGGGCGAATTTATGCGGGAGAATCCCGAATTCGCACAGGGACGCCGAGCCTATGCCAAACGTTTCGCCGAACTCAAAGACAAGCTGGCCGAAGCGATTGGCAAGCAACGCGCGACGTTCATCCGCTATCGCAATCGCGTGGATCGCAGCGACCAGGCTCGCGCGCGATATCTGGAAGAACGACGCGATGTGGAAGAAGCGATGGAACGGCTTTTTGAGGTCGCCTTGGACTACCAAAACTTTTTTGGCGACGCCGATTCCAACCGCTACATCTTGCGGATGGTTCGGCACCGGCTTGAGCATGATATTTATGACGGCAAAACGCTGGATGCGGCCGTCCGCATGATCCGAACCGGCAATGACAAACTGTATCTGTTTATCGCGGCGGCTCGGTCAGCCGTCGTCGAAGGAAAGTGCGAAAACGCAAAGCAGTTGTTCGACGTCCTTCTCAAACAAGAAGATGTCGACGACCTGGATCGAGGCATGGCCGGAGGGCTGCCGTATCTGCAAGAACAATATGATGAGGAAATCCAACGAATCCGTGCCGACGAAGCCGCCGATGATCTGCCCCGCGTTCGCTTTGAAACCACGGCGGGTGATTTTGTCGTCGAACTTTATCTAAAGGACGCGCCATCCACGGTCTCGCATTTTATTGGACTCGTGGAAGATGGCTTTTATAAGGAAAATGATTTCTTTCAAGTAGTCAGCAAGGTTCTCGCGTTGACCGGAGACCCCAACGGGACCGGCAACGGCCACTGTGGCAAATTCTTGAAGGACGAAAATGTCGGCGACGCGGACGCTCGCCAGGCCATGCGTGGATCGTTGGTGATGGCGAAATATCCAAAAGGCGAAGGCGAATTTGAACCCCACACGGCCAGCAGCCAGTTTGCAATTTTGTTCATGCCAAACCCGGGCTTGATCCAGCAGCAAACGGTCTTTGGCCGCGTGATCGAGGGCATGGACGTCGTGTCACGTCTACGACGTGTCGACCCGAGCAAGGAAAAGAAAAAGGACGCCATCGAGGTCGCGCCCGACCGAATCAAGCGGGCGACCGTCATTCGCCGGCCGGACGAATTGCCCGAACCGGTGTACCATCGGGTGCTGGACGCCCCAACAACGTCCAGCGACTGAGTGCGAATCCATCATTGAGCTACCGAATTCAAAATTAGCCGATGGGCGTTAGCCCCGGTTTCCACGTAGTGGGCGAGGCGACGAGTCCCGAAACTCCGGAATCGTCGCGTTGCCCACGGCAGCTTTCGCCACCTTAACTTCAGCGGTTCCTCAATCAGGGTCGGGAACATAGTGCCAAGTTTCAG
>JBCCRW010000128.1:0-13737 GCA_039201055.1 Planctomycetota bacterium
AAAATTGGTCCGTTTCTTTTTTGCCCCCCCCCCCGGGGGGCGGGGCCCCCCCAAAAGTCCCCCTCAAATTTTTTCCCCCACCATTCCATGCAGCGTTATTGAATCTCATAACCTTTCCGGGGCTCCCGCGCGATCATTTTGTTGGCGGCCGCATCATCCACGATCCGCTGTGCCTGGGGATCCCACGTCAATTTTCGGTTCAGCCGCGCCGCGATGCCCGCCAGATGGCAAGTCGTCAAGGCACGATGATGGCCAAAGACGTCGGAAATCGGTTTTGCCCGCGTTCGCATGCATCGAAAGAAGTCTTCAACGTGGGCCAACGAATCGAAACGCTTGGCGCGATCCAGCACCTCGCGTCCCTTCGCCACGGCGGGCAACGCATCCTCGGGAAGGGGTCGAGACTTTAGATCTTGCACCGCTCGTCCCGAAACGCCACCGCGATTGACAAAGATGCGTCCCGCGTCACCCTCAAATAAGATTCCGTTGCGGGCGTCATGGCGAAGCGACATCGAGACATCATTCGGGAACATCACTTCGATGTCGAAGGCGGTCGCGGTGTTGTACCGATCATCCACGTCCGGAACCCCGCCGGTCAGCGGCACCGGGTGGGTCACCGAAATGGGATTGACGGAAACGGGGACCGCGTTGTCGGTCTCGCCTTTGGATAACGCGATTCCAAGCGTGGCGATGTCGACGTGGTGGGCACCCCAGTCGGTTAATTTGCCGCCGGAAAATTCGTACCACCATCGAAACTCATAATGATGATTCGACCAGGCGCCCGTTTCATTCTTTGCACCGGCCAGCGATCGATAGTCGCGATCGGTGACCGGCCCGAGCCAGCGGTCCCAGTCCAAGTTGTCCGGCGGCGCGGTGGCGGGAATGGCCGGACTGGTCGGCGACCCGCCGATGCCACACTCGACCCGCCGGAGCGTTCCGATGCGGCCCTGTTGAATCAACGCCAGCGCGGTCAAGAAACCCCGGTTGCTGCGTTGTTGCGTTCCGACCTGGAACACCCGCCCGGTTTCGCGACAAGCCGCAACGACTTTTTTGCCTTCGTCAATCGTCAACGTCATCGGCTTTTCACAGTAAACATCTTTGCCCGCCCGCATCGCTTCGATGGCGATTTTGGCGTGCCAATGGTCAGGCGTGAAAATGACGACCGCGTCGACATCGTCCCGCTGCAGGATTTTGCCGTAATCGATCGTCAATCCGGGTTTTGTCTTTGACCATTGCCCAATCAAATCACCCGCCGCCGAGAGACGCTGTGCATCGACATCACAGGCCGCGACGTAATCGCCAAAGCGGGCAAAGTCAGGCCCGACGCCATAGCTTCCGCCCCCGGCCAATTGCCATCCCCATCGGCTGCCGCAACCGATCACGGCAATCCGGGGCCGATCGTTGGCCGTGGCGGGCGTCGCTGCCGCACTCGATTGCGTGTGCACCGCCAAACCGGAGGCCAATAATCCGCCGTCGCGGAGCACTCGACGGCGATTCAAACGCGTGGTGGAAACATTCATCGGCTTTGCTGGTGCTTTGTTCCAATTCGCTTTCGGGTTGACATAACGGAGGACTCGCGCCCTGCCGCTAAAAACTTTAGCGGAACGGCGCGAGCCGTCCGGTGCCATCCCAATTTTCAATCGGAATACCCGATGAATTCCGCGAAATGGATGGGGATCTACCCGGATGACGATTCGCAGGTTTTACTACGTCAGTGTTCCGCTGACCCGTTTTATTTGGCCGCCGCGCCGATCCCCGACTTTCACACCATAGCTATGCGCATCCGCCGATTCGGTTTACCACTTTTTTCGGGTCTACCACTTTTTTCTGGGCTGGTCATGATCGCGGTGATCGGTTGCGGGCCCAAGTCAGAACTCGTGCCAGAATCCGTCGGTTTAAACGTGGAAACGGCCGGGGAAACGGCGGCGGAAACGACCGAGCAAATGTCGGCGGAAACGGATTCGGTGATGGCCGACGCCGGTGGGTCGGCCACTGAATTCACCGAGAAGTCTGGTGCGAAATCCAGCCCCGAAGCGTTGGCGGCCGGTCCGAGCGACCCAACGGTGATCCAAGGCGATTTGAATTCCATTCCGTGGTCGTCGTTGGACGACAAGAAAGTTGTCGTCGACGGTGATTTGGTGGTCGTGGATACCTACGATTTGGTTCGCCGCGGCCAAGTCAAATTGGCCCGCAAGCGTTTGTTCATCCCCACGAGTTACCTCGATCCCAACGATGCCGATCCGCGGGGAAATTCCTTTGATGGCGGCAGCAATGTCGCCGAAGTGGTGCGAGCCCAAAAATACAATGACACCGCGACGTTGACCTTGGATGATGGATCAACAAAACAAAATATCTTCCCACCCAAATTGTTCCCGCAACTGGGCGAACAAATCAAAACCATTCGCGTCGGTTCCAAAGTGTCCAATGTGTCGGGCAAGGTCAGCCGAGTGGATGGCAAATGGGTCCTGGTTCCGGACGCGCCCGTGGATTTTGAACCGGCCGAACGACCGAAGCGTCCCAGCGTTGGTGACGCCGACATCACGCTGGCCAGTTTCAACGTGTTGAATTATTTCACGACTTTGGACGACGGACAAAACAATGCTCGAGGCGCCGATTCGGCAAGTGAGTTCCAACGGCAAGAGGCAAAGATTGTGGCCGCGATCACGGGTCTGCAAGCCGACGTCATTGGGTTGATGGAACTGGAAAACAACCTGGAAGCCGAAGCCGCCCTGGTCAAAGCACTCAACAAATCCCAGGGTGACGAAGTCTACGCCGCATGCGGATTGCCCGATGGCTTTGCGGAATCACCAGGCGGCGGCGATTCGATTCGCGTCGGCATGATCTATCGAAAGGATCGTGTCCAGCCGCTTGGCAATGTCAACATGATTAAGGACCCGGCGTTTGATGTCGCGCGAACACCCATCGTGCAAGCGTTTCGATCGGTTGACGGTGGAGCGCCATTTACCGTGATCGTCAATCACTTCAAGTCCAAGGGGGGGGCCGACAACGCCGACGAAACCAACAAGAACAAGGGTGACGGGCAAGCGGCTTACAACGCCGCCCGACGCGAGCAGTCGATGGCGATTGGAGACTACGTCGATCAAATGCTTGCCAAAACTCCCGACGCTCGAATCGTGGTAATCGGCGACTTGAATGCCTACCAACAGGAAGATCCCATCGACGTGCTTCGCGACAAAGGTTTGGTTGACCTGCACGAATGGAATCGCTTACAAACCCGTGACATCGGCGATCTTGTTGGACCGGCCGAGTACTCGTTTGTGTACTATGGGCAGTGCGGCAGCCTGGATCACGCGTTGGCGACACCGGCGTTTGTCGAAGATCTGACGGGCGTGGCGACCTGGCACATCAACGCCGATGAACCGCGCTTCATTGATTACAACGAGGAATACAATCCGCCGGCGCTTTATCAGGCCGACCCGTTTCGTTCGGCCGATCACGATCCCGTGTTGATCGGGATTCGGAAAGAGTAATCCGCGAGTCAAAAAAGCAGCGGGTACCGAAGACCTCGTTCCTCTCGCCCGAGATTGCCCCCCGATATTCGATGGAGACTCTGAGGCGATCGATTGACCGAACAAAACCTTCGGCACCCCTGGATTCCACATTCACTCCGAAGGTGCCCCGAGGAATCCTGCTGCTTGCCCTTTTGAGGGAATCGGATGGCAAGCGGTTTGGTCCGAGTCAAATTGCCGGTTTTGCGCAAAGCCGCAAATCGAAACCGCGGGCGGGCAAGCCGCGGCAGAGGGTTTTTGCGACGATGAATGTTCGTGTTCAAAGTCGTGGTGGAGTGTTTCAACTGGCGGATGAATATGGGTACAACGCAACGAACCGAAGGCCGTTTTTGTGCCATCGGGTGGCATCGGAAGCGACGGTGGATGCGGGCCGGTTTGCGGTGGTTTTGCCGGTTTGATCCCGTGGCGACCCCTGGATGGCCCTCGATCACGCCGGTTTTGTCGATGCTGGCGATGATGATGTCGGTGCCGCCGGTTGCCGCCTTGGCGGACGCACCGAATCGAAGCGACGCGTCCCAGCGTGTGGCGTGGTCCAACCCCGATCTGTTGGCGCCCGCCGGGGCGGTACCGCCACTGGCGACTCGGCAGATCCGCCCCGACTTGGAAATCCGAGGCTCCGTCACCATGCTCGCGTTGCCGCAGCGGAAACGCCGGCACGATGCTCCGCAAGAACGCGATGACGGCACCCAACCGTCGACGATTTGGTGGGTGCTTAGCGCGTGGGGGCCGCTTCAATCATTGGACCCGGCCGGTAGTACCGTGGACCCGAATGGCGATTCCGATGCATCGGCGGCACCCTTGAAACCCGTCTTTGACTTCCGGGAATTGGCGCGGGCCAACGGCGAAACTTTTGACAACACCCGTCACATTTGCTTGGACCCGAATTTTGTAGACAACGGTTTTGTCTATGCCGAATGGTCGATCCGTCCACGCGGCCAAGCCGGCGGCACCCGCATCTCGCGGCTGCGGTACGACTTTGACAGCGCCACACTGGATGCGGAATCTCGACTGGACATCCTGACGTATCCGGCCGGCGACCATGTGGGAACCTGCTTGCGATTCGGCCCCGACGGGATGCTCTGGATCACCACCGGCGATGGGACGCCACCGCATCCGCCGGACCAGGAACGGTCCGCGCAGAACCTGATGGATCGACGCGGCAAGGTGCTTCGCGTGGACGTTCGCAAGTCATCGCCGCAAACACCATATGAAATTCCCAAAGACAATCCGTTCCATGGCCGCTCGGATGTTCGCAACGAGATCTACGCGATCGGCCTTCGAAATGGTTTTCGCAGTGCTTTTCATCCACGGACGCGGCGGCTGTGGGTGGCCGACGTCGGTTGGGAACACTTCGAAATGGTGCACCAGATTGTTCGCGGCGGCAATCACGGTTGGTCGGTTCAAGAGGCCAGTTATCCGGTCAACCCGGACCAAACGGTGGCCATCGAGCCCATTATTTCGCCGGCGATCGCGTTGCCACGCGACCAAGCCCAATCGATCACCGGCGGGCACTTTGTCAGTCCCCGACACGTGCTGGCAGCGGTCGAGAACACGAACTTGCACCGGAGCGAGATGGGGCCGTCCCCATCGACTACCAAATTCACATCGGCGTTGCACGCCCACGAGTATCTGTTTGGATGCTACATGAACGGGACCGTCTGGGCCGCCGATGTCCGTCAGCCCGACGCGATCATCCGACGCGTCGTCGCGCGGACGGGCAACCGGATGACCGACATCGTCCAGGTTCCCAATTTTCGAAATCCGGGTTCGGGCGAAACGATCACCATCCTGGTCGACCAATTTGCCGGCTTGTTCGAATTGGTCCCCAACCCGATGCAGGAACAGCAGACAGCGTTTCCGACGTCACTGAGTCAGAGCGGATTGTTTGCGGATGTTTCGCAGCTGCGACCGGCCCCCGGTGTGATCGAATACCAACCGGCCGTGACGCGAGATGGGCCGGATCGCCGGACGCGGCGGCACCTGGCCATCGCCGGGGACCGAGCGATTTCCAAGCCCAAGGGCAATCGGCAAAATCATTTTCCCAAGGGAAGTGTCGTCGCCAACACGATTTCCCGCCAGCTTGTCGATGCTTCGGGGGCAAAGTTTTGGCGGCGAATGGAAACGCAATGGTTGGTCTTCGATGGTTTGAACTGGAACCCCTACACGTTTCGCTGGAACCCGTCACAAACCGACGCCACGCTTGTCAAAGCCGAGGGCGACAGCGAACGGGTGCGAGTGTTCGATCCGCTACATGGACCGCGGGACGAAACGTATCGCTTTGCGTCTCGATCGGAATGCCTGTCTTGTCATCACGTTTTCAATGATGGCCCAATCACTTGGAATCCTTATCAATTGCACGGGAGACCGGTTCAAGCGGATTGGATTTACACGGATTGGGCTGATCTGGTGCGTGATGGCTACGCGAGTGCTTGGGAAGTGGCCGACACGCTTAAGATGCACGGTAGCGGTGGCGAGGATTTGGATCGAGTTTGTCGTTCGATGTTGGACGTTCAGTGTGCCGCTTGCCATCGACCGACCGGCGGCACGGCGACTCAATTGGACCTTCGGCACACGACGCCGCTCGAAAAAACAAGGGCGTTGGATACCATCCCGTTGCAGGGTGAATTCGGTTTGGCCAACGCCAAGTTGATTTCGGCGGGGCATCCCGAACAGTCGGTATTGATGTACCGCATTGCAACGCATGGTCCCGGATCGATGCCCAAATCGGGTTGCCGGTTGTCGATCTCGCAGGCCGCAAAAATTTGGGATTGGATCGAACAAATGGAACCGGCGTCGAAAGCAACTCGGCTCGAACGAACCGGCCCGGCAATCGCCGACCACCCGATGTCCCAAGCCCTGCTTGCCTGGCGGCGACGAGCGGATCGGAATCATGCCGATGCGATTGCCGCCGTGGCCGCGGAGGCGGCCGCTGGGGATCCGGTGCAGGACGGGTTGCGGACCGCTTGGATTTCGCCGAAGAACCGTCAGCAAAAGCTTGGCGAAGCACCGGAGGTCGACGGAATTGCGGCGCTTACCGGTGATGCGGCCGCCGGGCGAAACTGGTTCGAACGATCCCATGGGTCGACGTGCCGGAATTGTCATCGCATTGGCGACGTCGGTCGGGTCGGTGGGCCGGATTTGACACAGCTGACAGGGACGCCAAACCAATGGCTGCACCACATTTTGCACCCGAGCGAAAAAGTCGACCCGAAATGGCGGGCCACACGAGTGCTAACGCTCCAGGGCGACGCGATTGTCGGCGTCAAGATCGACGAAGACGATGAACACTTGGTGCTCCGCGACGGCAACGGTGCGCGTCGTGTCATCGCGCTTGACGAGATTGACCAACGCCGCGCGTCGTCAACGTCCACCATGCCGACGGGCTTGTTGGCGGACCTGACGGCCCAACAAGCCGCCGACTTGCTAGCGTTCCTAAGTTCGATCCAGCGGCCGACTGGCAAACCCGAATTGCGTTGATCCCCCGTCGTCTATCACCCGATACCTTTTCCCCTGGCGTCTATCGCTGGATGTTGTACTCGGTGATTTTCCGATAGGCCGTCGCGCGACTGATGCCCAGCAGCTTCGCCGCCTCGGGCACATTGCCGTCCGTCTTGGTCAGCGCCTTGCGGATCAAGCGTTGTTCCCACCAGTCGATGCGAAGCGTTTCCAAACGGCTGGTCCCCGCGTCTCGAATCCCCAGGTCACTTTCGTTGACGCGGGGGTCGTCGGCCATCACGACGGCACTGTCGATCACATTCCGCAATTGCCGAATGTTGCCCGGCCACGCGTAATCACGCAAAACCGCCAATGCGTCGTCACCCAGCTGCAAGCTGGGCCGACCATGCTGGTTGCGGAAGTGGTCAAAGAAGTGATGGATCAATAGTTCGATGTCTTCGCCACGATCACGCAGCGGCGGCACCTCCAATTCAAAAACACTGAGGCGGTAGTACAGATCTTCGCGAAATTTTTTCTCCCGCACGAACTCGGTCAAATCGCGGTTGGTGGCCGCGATCACGCGAACGTCCACGGTGATCTCTTTGGTACCGCCAACGGCCAGAAACGGATGGCCTTCGAGGATGCGAAGCAACTTCGCCTGGGCTTCCAAGGGCAGTTCGCCAATTTCGTCAAGGAACAAGGTGCCGGTGTGGGCTTGTTGGAACCAACCGGTGTGGTCGTTGTCGGCGCCGGTAAACGAACCGCGTTTGTGCCCAAACAGCTGGCTTTCGACCAAATTGGCGGGAATGGCCGCGCAGTTGACGGTCACCATGGGCCGCTTGCTTCGGGGGCTGCAGCGGTGGACGGCGCGGGCGACCAGTTCCTTGCCAACGCCGCTTTCGCCACGGATCAGAACGCTGCCGCCGGCGTTGCCGATGCGAAGCAACTTGTTCTTCAGTTTTTGCATGGCCGCACATTCGCCAACCAATTCATCGCCAATGGCATTTTTGACCGCGATGCGTTGGCGTTCGGCCCGCATCGTTTCGTGTTGATGCGAACGGTCGATGCCAATGGCCACCAAACGACATGCCGTGGTGACCAAATCGAAATGTGCCGCGGTAAAACTCGACGATTCACGATACAGGTGCATGACGCCGACGACCTGATTATCGACGTTCAATGGCACGTAGATCGCTTCGCTCCACTCGCGGTTCTTGCCCGCTTTGGGACGCACGCGTTCGGTTTCGTCGGAGCGGATCCAAACCGATTCGCCCTGGTCGATGACGCGTTTGGAAAGGGATGCCGACAGGCGGATGTCGGCCACCCGATCGGCCGGGATGCTGGACGCCACACGGACGGTTTCGCCGTTTTCGACATAAGACAAACCCACCAGGTCGGCGCCCGTGCGGTCGCACAGCAGTTGCAAAACCGTCTGCACGGTCTCGGCGGGTTGCTGCTGCCGCAACATCGCCAACGACAACATGTACAAGTCGAGCAATTGATCCGAGGACGCGACCAGCTCGGGAGCGGCGGCGTCTTCGTCAAATTGACCGTGCAGCAGAATCGTCTGGGTGTCGTCCAAGCCCAATTCTTCGACGGTCGCCGGTTCGATGCCATCATCTTGGCCGGTTACCAATTGCAGTTCGGTATCCCCCACACGAATCAGGCTTTCGGATTGCAGCCGGGCACCGTCGACCTTTTGCCCATTGACGGTCGTCCCGTTGCGGCTGGACGTATCGCGAACGTGCCAATCGCCGTCCTCGTAATAGATGACCGCGTGGTATCGTGAGGAGACCGGATCGGTCAGAACAATTTCACACGTCGATCCGCGACCGACATGCATCGGTCGTGCTCGGTCGAGCGTAAATCGTTTTCCTTTTTCCGGCCCGGAGCGGACGGAGAGTTGTGCCACCATGATTCTTTCAGGTTGCCGCTGCGGACGCCGCGGGGTGCCGCGATCCGCGAAGCAATGAGCGGGAGACGAGCGTCGGAAACCGGTCCGACAAATCCCAAGCCCCCAGTATGAACGGCCGTCGCAGATCCCTGTAGCGAGATTGGCTTTTTTTGAATCAAATTCCACTAAGATCCGCTACCGGCAATCGCCACCAAGCGGACGTGCCGCAGCCCCAGCGGGGTGCCCACCACGATGCGATCCCCGCCAACGGTGGCGTTTTGTCCGGCGCTCAGTGCCCACAAATATTGTGGTGCCCCCAAATCCTGGGCTTGGGTGCGGCGACCCCCCGATGGTCGGCAACCGACCAGCAGGCCCTCGAGTTTGCAAAACGGCGATCCTGCACCGATGCGTCACAGCACCGCACCGTCGACGTGCTGTATCGACGGACCGGGATTCAAAATCGTGGCAGCGTTTTGTTGCGAATGGGCGAAGGCTCGGACTTGCCCCAACAGGACTTTTACCCCGAAATCACGGGCGAAAACGATGGCGGCCCATCGACCCGGGCGCGGATGCAGCGTTACGCGGCCGAGGCACCCGGTCTGGCCATCACCGCAGCCAAGCGTGCGATGGAAAACGCGGCCGCCAAGGCTGACCAGATTTCGCATTTGGTAACCGTTAGCTGCACCGGATTTTCCGCACCCGGTTTCGACATCGACTTGATCGAAAAACTGCACCTGCCGGGCGATGTGCAGCGGGTTCAGGTCGGTTTTATGGGCTGCCACGGTGCTATCAATGGACTCCGCGTCGCCGACGCGATCGCTCGCGCCGATCCCGACGCGAGAGTCCTGCTTTGCAGCGTCGAATTGTGTTCCTTGCATTACCAGTACGGGTACGACCCGGACCGCATCGTTAGCGGTGCGTTGTTCGCCGATGGTGCCGCCGCGATGGTCATCGGTGGCCAACACCAAAACCCGATCGATGGCGAGCACCAACACCCGACGCAACGATGGGCCGGCAAGGTGGCGCCTCACTCGCCGGGCAAGGTCGCGCACGATGCCTTTAAAGAACGTTCCAACGCGGCCTTGCGGATCGTCAAAACCGGGTCGCGTTGGATTCCCGAAAGTCGCGACGCGATGACCTGGAAAATTGCCGACCATGGTTTTGAAATGACGTTGTCGGCCCAAGTTCCCGATTTAATCCGCCAGCGATTGCCGGCATTCATCGACGACTTTTTGGCGGGAACGGGATTGGGGCCATCCGAAAATGACAATTCCGGAACCGGCGGTACAAGAGACGGCAATCCAGGAAACGGCCACTTGCAAGACAGCTGTCGGGGAATCGGTGGCTGGGCTGTGCATCCGGGCGGGCCGCGAATTTTGGATGCGGTGCAAAGTGGGCTGCAATTGCCCGCCTCGGCGCTTCAGATCAGCCGTGAAGTGCTGCGGGAACACGGCAACATGTCCTCGGCAACCATGCCCATCCTCCTGCGGAAGTTCCAGGATCGATCGATCCCGACACCTTGGTTGATGCTGGGATTTGGGCCGGGGCTGGAAATCGAGGCGGCACTGATCGCTTGACGCTTGTGATCCGGCAAAGTCAGCAGAATCGTTCGATCGCGTTGTCTTGAGGCGTGGTAATCGGCATTCTTCCCCGGATTTTCGCCTCATCGAGTCAAAGCGGACGCTTGCGGATTGAAGCCTGCTGTCCAAAATGGAAGGTTCGCCTGGCTGACCACGACGGATTTTCAGCCACAACGCCTTTGAACTCCCGATCGCCGATGGCCATTCGCACCGAGCTGGCAAACGCCGCACCCCTTTCCGCCAACGCGTCGCGGCGCGAGGACGACGCCGAGGGGCTGGACGTTTTTGCGATTCTGGATCGGCAAAAATGGCTGATCGCGTTTTTTGCCGCCGCCGGACTGACCATCGGCGTCCTTTACGCCCTGAACGCCAAGGTTTGGTTTCGCACCGAAGCCAAGGTGTTGATCAATCAAAAGACCGCGGGCCTGACGACGGATTCCGAAGCGACCAATCTGGTTGCCGAAGGGACGCTGGCCAATCACATCGAACTCTTACAAAGCCGCCTGATCGTTGGCGAAGCGTTGCACGAAAACGGACTGACCGAATTGCCATCGGTCGTCGCCGAATTGGAGGGCAACCAGGACGCGATTGACTATGTGATTTCTCGCCTGGAACTGGTCAAGGGCGGCGATGGTTCGGCCCAATCGGCTCGAACGCTCAACATCTCTTTGACGCATAGCGACCCCGCCGACGCCAAGCTGTTGTTGACCGCGGTGCTGAAACGCTACGAGCAATTCATCCTGGAACAGATCGAGGAACTGATGGGCCGCGCCGGCGAAATGGTTCGCCAAGCACGCGATGAGGTTGAAAAGGACCTGCTCAAGGCCGAGGCCGAATACCTGGCCGCTCGACAAGAAGCACCTCTGTTCTTTGCCGGCGAGGGCAGCAGCAACGTTTATCAAGATCGGTATCGCCGTTTGCAGGATGAAATGCTGGACATCGACATTCAGGAATCCACGCTGCGAACCCGCTTGGAAGGCGTCAAAGAAACGCTCGCCGAAATGGAAACATCGGACAATCCGATGGATAACCTCGACAAATTGGCTTTGATCGACAGCGAATCGCTCGAACGCTTGGGGGTCTTTGCACGCCTGCAGATGGATGCCGGAAACACGGCGGAATTCAAAGCCCGCATGCCAACGGTCCAAGAAAAGGCACGGGCCGAGATCACCCGCCTGATGGAACTCAACAGCGAACTGCAGCGATTAAGCGCCATCTTTGGTCCCGGCAATCCGCGGATTCAGGACATCAATCGGGAGATTGAAACTACCAAAAAGTTTTTGGCCGAAAACAATCAAACGGTCCCCACCGAAGGTTTCTTGGGCAGCGACATGCTGACCCCGAGCGACCTATTGAAGGCTTATATCGGGTTCCTGGAACACGACCTGGTTGCATTGTTTGAACGTCGCGCCGAATTAGAAGTTTTGGCCAAGGATTCCGAAAAGAAGGCGAAGGAATTGATCGAATATGAACTTCGTGACTTGGTGCTGCAAAAGAAAATACGCCGCCAGGAATCTTTGTTTGACGGAATCGTGACGCAGCTTCAAGAGATGGACACCGTCAACGGACTGGGAGGTTATTTATATGAATTTTTGGATATCCCCCGCCTGGGCAAACAATCGTGGCCCAACCTGCCACTGTGTGGATTGGGTGGATTGATGTTGGGGATGTTCGGCGGATTGGTGCTGGCGCTGGCCAACGAGATTCGCGACGGTCGATTCCGCTCGGCCGCCGAATTGGATGAGGTCATCGACATGCCCAACCTGGGCCTGGCCGGCAAACTCAACTCGATGCGTCAGGGCGTCATCGGACTGGAAAGTATCCAGGACACGGCCGCCTCGGAAGTCTTCCGACTCGGCCGAACGCTACTGCTGCCGGAGATTCGCGCCGGGCGATTAAAGACGATCGGCTTCACCAGTCCCAAACAGGGCGATGGCAAGTCGACGTTCTGCTCGAATTTTGCCTCATCGCTGGCTCAGCTGGGTTTGAAGGTGCTGATCATTGATGGTGACCTTCGGCGTCCAAGCATTGATCAGTACTTCAGCATGCCCAAGGGAATCGGTGTGTTTGATGTCCTGGTCGACCAAGCCCAGTGGCAGGACGCGATTCGCGAAACCGAAATCGAGAACATCTCGGTGATGACCTCGGGAACGTCATCACGCAAACCAAGCGAACTGTTGCAATCGGATCGCTTGGATTGGTTGTTGGACCAGGTCAAAGAGGCTTACGACATTGTCTTATTTGACCTCCCGCCAGTCTTGGCGGTTTCGGATCCCGTTGTGGTGTTGCCGCGGCTTGACGGCGGGGTTTTGGTCGTGCGTGCTTCAACGGTGCGACGAGATGAATTGCTCAACACGATGAAACGGGTCGAAACTTCCGGCGGAAAATGGATCGGCTGTTTCCTGAATGCTTACGGCGCGACCGGCAAATTTGACGTCGAAGGTGGCTACTATGGATACTATCAGAGTGATTATGCCAAAAGCGGGTCGCTCAACGGTGCCGCGCGGCCCGTACGATCGCGCGCCGCGACAATCAAAGTTCCCACAGAATAGCGGCTAAATATCCAGAACACACAAAGTAGCGCGCCGCTCCGAGGCGGCGAGTTCTGACTTTCCTCGTTTCCGGGCTCCGCCTGGGAATGGATTGTCTTGGAGCTTCCCGCCTCCGTCTCCATCGCACGGTACCCGGCCCGTCGCTTGAAGCTCACCGGCTTCGCCCGCGCAACTGAGCCGCTGGCCGAGCTGTAAGCGAATCCACGGGTAGCAAACTTTTCTCGTTCCCGGGCTCCGCCTGGGAACGCAATGTCTTCGAGGCTCCCGCCTCCGTGTCCAGCGCACGGTACCCGGCCCGTCGCTTGAAGCTCACCGGCTTCGTCCGCGCGACTGAGCCGCTGGCCGAGCTGTAAGCGAATCCACGGGTAGCACGAATCGAAAGTCCGCATTCCCGATGCTCCGGTTGAGCACGGTAGTCTTGAAGGGACGACATGTACTCGCCCCGGACGCAAGTCCGGGGACCTGGGGCAAAACGAATCTCCGGTCGCGGTGCGACGACAGGAACGGGCTGCTGGATGCCGTGTTCTGCGCCCGAAAGTCGTTTCAGCCGTCGCTTCGGCAACGACGATCGCTCGGTGACCAATTTCAATGAAAACCGAGCATCGTGTCCCTTTTGCAAGACACGCGGCACCAGACGGCCAGGAGGATCAACAGACGATAAGGATTAAAAGATTAGAGTGTTTAACAAATTAGGGGGGGGCAAAATTAGATCTTTTCCTGGGTGCATGGACCCAGAAACCTGCAGCGTC